>CALMPK010000091.1 GCA_937873575.1 uncultured Hyphomicrobiaceae bacterium | reverse complement strand
GAGCCCTGCATTGCGCTGATCGGAATAGTTGGTGAAGGGCCGCACCGTCACCCTTGCCCCTAGCCCTGTAGCGATCTCGCGCGTGCGATCTGTGCTCGCCGAATCGAGCACATGCACGTCCGATCGCCACGGCAGCGAGGCGAGGCACGCCGCGATGTTGACCTCCTCGTTGTAGGTCAGGATCAGGACAGAGATCATTTCAACGTGCGCGGCGTGCAGCAGTCCAACCCATTCAGCTCCGTGCAGCGAGCAGAACGCAGGAGCCGTCCGGTGCATTCTCGCGGAAGCATACGACAAATCCCTCCTCGCCCAAGTGGCGCACGAACGCCTCGACGTCACCAGCGAAGGCGTGGACCTCGATGGCGAGAGCCCGCGCCATCGCGAGCAGCCGGCTGCCCTTGTCCAACAGCGCGAATTCGCCGCCTTCGATATCGCACTTCAGAAAATCGATGTGATCGATGCCAGCCGTCGCGATGAGCTCGGCCTCGCTCAGCCACTGGGCGTCGCGGTAATTCTCGTCGCCCTCGATGATTGCCCGCTGCTTCCGACCGACCTCGCCGAGAAAGGCGCGGACCAACTGAGCGCGCGCGCGGAAGCCGTCGTTGAGGGCGAGTGACTTCTCGAACTCAGCATTCAGGCCGCGGCTCGGCTCGACTGCAATCACCCGCACCTGCGGCCCGTGCGCCAGGGCGAGGTTGGTGAAATTGCCGATGTTGGCGCCGAGATCAACCACGACGTCGCCGTCGCGGATCGCGAGCGTACCGCGGCGCAGATAGCCGTCGCGCACGTACATCTCGCGGATGCTGGAGATGACGCCAGCCCCCATCACACGAAATTGCGCGGCAGCGGTCGGAAAGGTGATGCGGAACGGCCCATCACCGAGGCTCCGATCGACCACTTGCAGATTGCGCGCCTTCACCACCTGCCCGAGGCGTGGCAGGAGCGCCAGAAGCCAGCCAAGGGCGACGGCGGGCCCGCACACTCGCCAAAGCCCGGCGAAGTCGCGCAGAATGAGTTTCAGCCTGTTGATCAAGATTCCCTGCCGTGTGGAGTTAGCGGGCCGAAACACCGCCGCGCCATCGTTATCGTGTAGCCGCGTGCGCCAAATGATCCGCCAGCCGCAGAGCAAAGCCCATCAGCATGAAGGTGGGGTTGGCGCTGGCGCCGGAGGGAAAGACGGATGTGCTCGCCACCGAGAGGTTGGAAACAGCATGAGTCTGGAGGTTGGCATTGACGACGCTCGTTTGCGCCTCGCGGCCCATCCTAGTCGTACCTCCAGGATGATAGATGTCGGAGATGGATCCCTCGGGTACCCCATCCACTCCCATCTCTTTCTCCACTGCCCACGCGATCCTCGCGACGTCATTGCGACCATGTCGCGCCCAGTACGCGTCGAGTCGCCGCGCGCACGCCCGGATCGTATCGATAGTGGCGTTTTCGATTTGCCAGTCGATGACCGGAACTGGACAGCCATACACGTCCATCTCCTCGCCGAGCAGGATGCGATTGCTCGCCTGTGGTACCTGCTCGGCGACGATGTTCATGTCATAGCGCGCCGGCCGCGGCCACAACAGTTGCCGCCGGGCAAGCCGCCAGTAGCCCACACCTAAGAGATACGGCATGTGCCGGGGGAGAGCGGCGAGGCTGCTCACGCCGACCCGCCCATGCTTTTGCAAACCACGCAGGACGTCGCGTAGGACGTCGAACCCGCTCGGCCCCAGAGGCTCAAAACTGATGTGGGCAAACGCGCTCGCTACACGCTCGGCCCTCTGTGCCGACGGCGACAGCTCGAAACGCAGGCTGCGCATCGCGCCACCGACGAACCGGAAGCCCGCCATTCGGTTGAGCATGGAGGGCCGCGCCGGATCGAGCCGACCTGCTGCCATCGAGACATGGTCGTGAAAATATCGCCCGAGCGCCGGGCTGCACGCGAAGACGCGGCCGTCATTCTGCCGATCGAGCAGCATTAGCAGGCGCGTCGACTCGATGGCTCCCGCGCAGACCGCGAATTGGCGGGCGCGAACCTCCAAGCGACGTCCGTCGGGGCCGCTCGCGGTAACGGAGCGCAGGACGCCGGTCGCCCGATCGAGGTCGAAGCTCGTGACTGTCGCGTTCAGCCATATCGTAAGATCCGGGTCAGTTTCGATTTCGCGCTTGAAGAGAGTGGCGACGTTTCTCTTCTTGAACGGCGGCCACTTGGCAAAACGAACAACGAAATCGGCGTCAGTCGGCGGAACGCTGTCGCCTAGTCCCGCCTCGTCTGCGAACTCGGGGCCATAGCTCGATGGGCCGGCGCCGAACAGCCTCTCGGCGTCCCGCAGGTAGGGCTCTAGGTCTCCGAGTTCGACAGGCCAGGCCGGCAGGCCGAGGCATGGCCGCGCCTCGAGGTCGCTGCTCAAAAAGGGGATCAGCGCTCCCCCCCACATCGTCGAGGTCCCGCCGAGACAACGCGCCCGTCCCTGCATCGCACCATGGTATGGGCGCCCAATGCTCACGGCGCGGTTGAGTGGATGCTGCGTCGCCGTCTGCTCGGCCGCACCGCTTTCCAGCAGCACGACGTCGATACCGGCCTTGCGCAATCGCATAGCCAGAAGGAGCCCGGCGATTCCGCCGCCGATCACGCACACTTGCGCACTGGTGCGGACAGGTTCCGAAGTCTCAGCAAGATTGCGGATCATGTCGCCGCCTCGAGCCGTGCGATGTGCTCGAGATGCTCGGCGCTCGTCGTCGAGACGATGACCACTCCGTTGGCGCGGCGAGCAAGCGCCCGCGCAACCCGCTGCCCCGCCGTGCCGCCGTCGATGGAAGGGCGACCGAACGACTGTGGCCCGGTGGAGATGGCACCATAAGTGATATCCGGCGGCTCGCCGGGCGGCCACTGGCTCTCGTTGGTCTGGACGATCTGACCGAGCATCTTTCGCTGCTCCCCGAGTGCCAATATGCCGTCCCAGTCTCCCGCGAGGCCAAAGTGGCGAATCATACCGCGGTGCTGCAGCGCCTGAAGCTCCAGGAGTAGTCGCTCGGGATCCGGCAGGGTGCCAGGGTTGGGCTCGTGCAACAGCAGGATGTCGATGCGATCGGTCCGCAACCGCCTCAGGGATTGCTCGACGCTACGCCGAAGACCCTCGGCCGACATTGCAGGATGGTCCCTGCGCCAGAGGCCAGCCTTGCGTGCAACGAAGCGCAACGCTCTCAGGGGCGGTGCGAGCGCGGGGAGCGCGGCGATCGCAGGGTTCGGAGGGATGCCGTACTTGGTTGCGATCACGACGCGGTCCCGGACGCGCGCCAGGGCCTGGCCGAGCTCGATCTCCGCGATCGTGTCGCCGTAGGCGGGCGCCGTGTCGAAGTGGAGGATGCCGAGTTCCAGCGCCAGATTGATGATCGCACGACGTTTGCGCGCCGCGAGGTAGTGGAGCCGTGATGTGCCGAAAGCCAGACACGTCGACTGAAGGCCAGAGCGCTCGAACACAACCTTGCGCATCGGGGGCCGCCGTTGCTTCAGTGCACTGCAAGCAGGTGGGAGCGGTCGATCCACCGCAGGGTGAAGCCCGCATCACGCAGCGTGCTCTCGATGCGGTTGGGAACATCCGCCCGCCCATCCTTGGCGAGCAATCCGAAATGGACCTCGACGACGACGGCGCGCAGCGTCGGCGAGGATAGCACGACGCCCAATCCCTCGAGCACTTCTAGCTCGTGCCCCTCGACGTCGATCTTGATGGCATTCGGCGTTGTCGCAATCCCTGAGGCAACGACTTCATCGCCGCGATGCAACTCGACCGAAACCATGCCGTCGCCCGCCGTTTCGCGCGACAGCCGCGAGGTGGCACCGATCTCGTCCGCTCCCTGTTGGAATGCGACCTGGCCCGACCTCACCGAAAGGCCGAACGGCATGATGACGATGTTGGCGAAGCCGCTCGCCGTCTCGGCGAGGCGCTGCCGGTTGAGCGGGCTCGGCTCGAAGGCAAAGACACGGCCTCGTGGACCGACTGCGTGAGCAAGCCGGCTCGAATAGTGGCCAACGTTGGCGCCGACGTCCCAGACTTGGTCGCCAGGGCGCACGGCGCTCAACAGCGCCCTGTCGACTTCCTCCTCGTAGTTCCTCCTGCCGAGCAGGCCTGATAACGGCTTTGTCAGCCCGGCCGCGCGCAGCGCCGAGCGCAGTCGGATCATCGTCGGATGGGTCATCAACGACATGGTGTGCCTCGCCGCAGCTCGATGAATTAGCGGAGTCTAGGGACGCGCGGCAGTCTTGCGCACGACATAGCGGCCGAGGCAGAGCGCGTCCATATCTGTGCGCATGAAGCAGGCCACCGCCTGCTCCGGCGTATCGACGACCGGCTCGTTCTCGTTGAAGCTCGTGTTCAGTACCATGCCCACACCGGTACGCTTCTTCACCGCCGTGATGAGGTCGTAGTAGAGGCCGTTGCTGTCGCGGTCGACCGACTGCAGCCGGCCCGTTCCGTCGACGTGGACGACGGCCGGCAGCCGCTCGCGCCACTCGGGGCGGAATTTCACGACGTGCATCATGAAAGGCGAATAGACGTCCTGTTCGAAGTAGATTGCGACGTCTTCCTTCAAAACGCTCGGCGCGAACGGTCGGAACGATTCGCGGCGCTTGATCTTGGCGTTGATCGTGTCCTTCATGGTCGGGATCGCCGGGTTGGCGAGGATCGAACGGTTGCCCAGTGCGCGCGGTCCCCACTCGCTGCGCCCCTGGTACCAGCCGACGACGGCGCCGGCGGCGATGAGATCGGCCACCGCCTCCACACAAGCGGCTTCGCTCGCGTGCTCCTCGACCGCAAGGCCCGTTGCCTCGGCGCTTCTGCGCATGGCGGAGTCGTCGTAGCCGGGCCCCCAGAAGGCATGCTGCATGTGGAAACGCTCGCGGCGGCCGAGCGTCGCGTGCCAGCAATGGAACGCGGCACCGACGCAGGTGCCGTCATCCGACGCCGCCGCCTGCATGTAAGGCAGGCGGAATGGCGTGTCGCGCAGGATGCGGGCGTTGGCGACGCCGTTGAGCGCACAGCCGCCGGCCATGACGAGCCTCTCGCTCGGGATCAAGCGATGCAGCCGCCGCAAGCAGTGCACGGCGGCTTCCTCGAAGCATACCTGGGTCGAACGGGCGATGTCCTTTTCCCGCTGCGTCGGCGCGCCGCGTTGGGCGGGATCGCCCAAGAGCGATTTGAGCTTGTCGCGCCAGAAGCGGGCCATGATCGGGAACCCGTCCTCGTCGAGCGCGCCACTCTCGCCGCCGCCCTGGTGCATACCGAAATAGCCGTCCGCAAGCTGGAACCAACCCTCGTTGGGCGTCGTGACCAGCCGCTTCATCTCGTCGTGGAAGCGGTCCTCGCCGTAGGGCGCGAGGCCCATGACCTTGTATTCCTCGCCGAAGTGATCGAAGCCGATGAACTGGCACATTGCCGTATAGAAGAAGCCGAGGCTGTGCGGGAGGTGGACACGTCCCTCGATCCTGATGTCGCTGCCTTCGCAGCGCGCTGCCATTGCGCTGACGAAATCGCCAGAGGCGTCGTAGGAGAAGCCGGCGGCCAAGCCGTCGAACGGCGAAACATAGTAGGCGCTGGCGATGTGGGCGAGGTGGTGTTCGACGTTGACCGTCTCGAAGCGCCCGCTCGCCGGATCCTCGCCCAGCGCCTCGGCGAGTTCGTCGAGAATGCTCCTTGTCGCCTTCGACCGCCGCAGATGCTCGAAGGCCGCCGGGATGCCCTGCGTCGGATTGAGCGCGATCCAGCGCAGCTTCTCGGCACGGTTGGCCGCCGTGTCGCGCGGGATCGCCACATGCGTGACATCGGAGAGCTTGAGCCCATTGTCGGCGAGCAGCCAGCGGATGGCATTCACCGGAAACGCCGAGGTGTGCTTGCGACGGTCGCCCAGTCGCTCCTCTGCTACGGCGCCGACGAGCTTGCCGTCGATGACGAGGCAGGCGGCGGAATCGGCGTGGAAGGCATTGAGGCCAAGGATCGCGGTCATGCGTGTGTATTCCTAAGCTTAAAGGCCCGAGCCGGCGCGCGGCCCGCGCAGAGCCGGCCCCGCCCAAGTCGATCGAGCGCGGTCAGTCGGTTTGGAGCGTAGCAGGCGGGTCGCCCTCGCCTCTCGCCCAGCGATAGACGGCCTCCATGTCGTCCGCGATACGCGCCCACGAGTACTCGTCTATCATCCATTGGCGGCCGGCCCGGCCCATGTCATCGAGTCTTTGGCGCGGCAGCGCCATCGCCTCAGCGAGCGCGGTGGCGAGCGGTTCCGTGCCGTGGTCGACCCACCATCCGCAGCCGTGAGTGGCGAGCCCTGGCCAGGGCGCACCCTTTGTCGTGATCACCGGCGTTGCGTTGGCCAGCGACTCGGCGACCACCATGCCGAAGTTCTCGCTGTCGGAAGCAAGCACCAGCAGATCCGCATCTCGAAAGGCGGCGTCCTTTGCGTCACCGAACAGCGACGCCTCAAAAGTTACGCGCCCGAGGCCCAACTGCGCCGCGAGCGCCGCGAGTTGTTCGCCGTGGCCGCCCTCCGATGGGCCGACGATGCGCAGGCGCCAATCAGGGTGCCCGGCCTCCAACCGCGCCCAGGCCTCGAGCAGCCGGTCGATGCGCTTGATCGGGTGAAGCCGGCCGAGTTGAAGCAGCGTGCGCGTGGCGGACGTTGTGCGCCGGGCCTTGGCGGCAACGACCTCGCTTTCGGCCGGCACGTCGATACCGTTGGCGATGAGCGCGATCGGCGCCTTGAGGCCCGCCGCACGGATATCGGCGGCCTCGGCCTCGCCCGTCGCGTGCAGGCACGTCGCTGCTGCAAGCGCCTGCCTCTGCGCGGCGTACCAGAAGGCACGCTTCGGCCAGCGCGAAAAGGCCAGCGCGGCCTGCGACAGCATTCCCCTCGGCGACACGATGAGCGCCCCGCCATGGCAGCGGGCGGCCCGGGCCGGATAGATGTTTGGCATGCGCCACAGTCCGTGACTGTGCAGCACGGCGCCGCAACTGGCCGCATCGTCGATGGCGCGCTTTAGATCGCGCGAGGCGAGCAGCGTGCCGGCACCCGGAAGTCGTGGGCGATCGCAAGCCACGATGCGAGAGCGCACCCCGCGCGTCCACATCTCACCCGGCTCCCCGAGGCTCAGTATCTCGCTGTCGTGGCCCCGCTCCGCCAGCGCCTCGGCCAGGCGCCGCACCGAGTACGAGGGCCCTGCCGCCTCGCGCGCCAGCGTGCCGATGATCTGCACGACGCGCATGATATCAGTTGGCACGCGGCATGCGATCCCAATACGCCACGATTGCCCGTCTTGCAGGCGCCTCTACCAGCAGATGGGCGATCACACTCACCGCGACGGCGGCCCCGAGGTAGGCGAGGTAGGCAGAGCTGCTCTGATCGCCTCCCAACGCCACAAATCCGTTCCACACGGGAACATGCAGCAGATACAGAGCGTAGCTGGCCTCCCCGAGCAGAACCAGCGGTGTCCAGGACAGCAGGCGTCTGATCGCACCACCAGTCGTGGCCAGTCCGAGGATCACGGCCGCATTGAACGGCATCAAGGTGGCGCTCTGCAGAAGCGACGTCGGGATCGACCGCGAGACGGCGACGATAGCGACGAAACCGATCAGGCCGAGAACAAGGAGTGCTTCACCCGCGTGCAGCCGCCTGCCTGTTGCCTGTAGATGACCGCGGATGTTCGCCAAGACAATACCCAAGGCGAACTCGGGTAACCGCGTGATCGGACTATGACCGGCGAGCGTCTCGACAACACTGGCCCGAGGCAAGCTCAAGGCGTGAACGCCAACGGCAATAGCGCCGATAAGTCCGATCAGCACCAGCATCATGCCGAGGTTCGCGCGAAACCCCCTCATCGCACCGAGGAGGGGAAGCAGGAGAGGAAACGCGAGGTAGAAATAGGCTTCGGTGGCCACCGACCAGCTCGGGTGATTGAGCCCGCCCGTGCCAGGCAGCCAGACCTGGAGAAAGCCAAGCTGTGCCGTGAGCGTCGCTGCAACTGCAGCGATGCCGGTGCCGAACCCCATCTTCGCCACGCGCCATGCCAACAGCCGCGGAACGTCGACCGCGAGCGAGAGCGCGTAGAGCGGATAGATGCGGGCCAGACGGGCAACCCAGAAGCGGAGCAGCGCGGGCCCCTTCAACGCCGCAGGATAGACGATCGCCAGGATGAAGCCAGAGAGCACGAAGAAGAAGCCCACGGCCGCGAAGCCGAGGTCGATGAGCTTTGCCGACAACTCCGAGATGACACCGCCTCCCGCCGACCTCGGCGAGGTATGATAGAGCACGACCAGCAGCGCTGCGATGAACCGCGCCGACGTCAATGGTGCGATGTTCACCGCTGAATGCGCTGATGCCGGCGCCTTTGGCTCGTGTATCGACTGCGCCGGCGCCGGGATTGCTCCCGGGTGAGGCTTCTGCCAAGCATCACCGAGCCCGTTGGGCTCTTCCCGCCGCAAGACGCTATCCTCCCAACCTGGACGCCAAGTATGCGAGGATCACGGCCCTGCGCCGCAGCAAGTCGGTAACGATCGTACGCAAACGCGACCGCTCCTTGTCGCCGCGCGAAAACCAGGCCGTCATAAACGTCATTGCCACGGCGAGTTGAACCGACGAATTGGCGTTACAATAGAACGCCGTTCGTCGCCTCTTCCAAACCAAAGCAACTCGCATCTGGGACCCAAGCCACGAAGTTCGCATACCGATAGAACTCACCCACCGATGTGGGATCGAACTTCCAAAGTCCGTCGCCTCGCAGCACGCGCACAGTGTAGCCATACCCCTCCAGCAGGCCGTACGCTGACGCGAGAGTGGAGCCGGCAGCTGCCCAAGGCGAATTGTATTCGAACTGTATAACTTTGATCCTCCTGCGGCTCAGGTAATCCCTAGCTCCGTTCAGCACACGCAAATCAAAACCCTCGGCGTCAATTTTAAGCATATCTACGGTTGCGATGCCCCGTTCGGCCAACACTTGATCCAGCGTCACGACAGTGACGTCCACGGTCGTCGCATCCTTCTGGCTGTGCCCGAGCACAAGGCTTGAAGTTTCCCCGCACTCAGGCTCCGCACTGAACTTGGCGGCACCAGGGCTATCGCTCACGGCCGCCGTGATGACTGCGAGCCCCTCCAGTCGAGACGCTGCTACGGCCTCCGTCAATCGCTTCGCCGTGATCGGTGCAGGCTCAAACAGCAGGCCATTGGGCTCCGGCATTTGCCGAGCGAAATAGAGCGACCAATCGCCCACATTGGCTCCGACATCGACGAATAGTCGAGACGTTGGCGCGATACGATCCGCGAGCCAGCCTTCGCCGTTGGTTTCGAGTTTGATGCCTGAACTGAGGCGACGTCCGATGATGCTGTCGCATTGCCCTTTGAGCTTGACCGCGAGCCGCGACAGTGTCCGACTACGTGCCGCCGAAGCCTGCAAAGAGCCCACAAGATTACCCCAACCCTGCATCATTTCCTCGTCGCATCACGTTGATCAAGTTTGGGCCACGGCCGGCGAGTTGCGTAAGCAGCGAAACGAGGCGCTTTCGTTCTTCGGTTGTTTGCGTGGCCCAGGCTGTCGCCAGCGTCGCGGCGACGGCCGTTCCTCCGATGATCGCAACGATGGCAGGGCTGGAATTGTAGGCGACAGACCAGAGCACACTTGGCACGACGACCATCGTCAGCATGGCGACAGCGGCCATCCATGGCCGCAGGAACGATCGGCCGTAGTGCGCCATCAGTGCCATCATGAGGAGGATTGAGCCAACGAGCGCCGAAACGGCCTGTGCCAACAAGAAGCCACCAAGGCCGAGTGCAGGGACGAGCATTGCAGCAACGGTGTAAAGGATAACCGCTTGTAGGAGGCCCGCGTACAGCAGCACCAAACTCTGCTTCCTGGCGAGCACGGCGGCCGTCATGACAGAGAGGAGCATGTTGGGCACGAACGCGGCCAGTGCCAGCACACCGATGCTGCGCGCCGCTGGATACGTCCCACCATAAACGACATCGATCGCCAGGCCCCAGACCACCGCCAGCCCTTCGACCATGAGTAGCCCGAGGATCCAGTTGAACTTGAGCTGGGCATGGACAGCGTCCGGGGTGCCGTCCCCAGTATGGGCCGCGACCAGATGGGAGATGATCGGCCCCGCCAGAGCCACGGGCACGAAGGCCGCGAGCGACATCAGCGACTGCACCACGCGCAATTCACCGAGCGCCTCGATGCCGGCGCTGCGCGAGAGCAGGCCAAGGCTCATGAACTCGGCCGGGATCACGGCCGCGACGCTCAGGTAGAACGGCAGGCCGATCCCGAGCAGGGTGCGCGCCGCGGCCCCGGGCCACCTCGGGCGGAGGCTGACGCCGTGCTGGGCCGTCTCGCGCAGCAGGCCCGCAGCAAGCATGACGGTCCCGATGGATTGCCCGAGCGCGAGCCCGATGACGCCGCCCCAGGCGCCGTACGTCAATCCGCCAACGATGGAAAGCGCGACCCAGCCGATACTCGAGACCATGGTGATGCGGGAGTAGCGCGTGAAGGCATGCAGTCCGGCAAATGCCACGTAGCAAAGCTGGGCGAACATCTGCGACACCAGCAGCGCGGCGCTGACGATGACGTAGGGCCAGAGTTCGGGTGCGGCGAAGAGGCCGCTGGCGATTGGACGCGCGAAAACCACGAGGGCGGCCGCAACGACGGCCGAGACGAGCAGGAACACCGAGACCGCCTCGCCGAGCACGATCTCGGCGCGCTCCCTTCCCTCCGGCAACTTGAGGCTCGCCAACTCGACGTGCACGCCGGCATCGACACCGAGCCGCGTCATCCCGGCGAAGGTATTGGCCGTCGACTGCACGAACGTGAACGCGCCGAGGCCGTTGGCTTCGAGCACGCGCGATAGGATCATAACCTGGATCAGGCCAAGCACACGTTGCAGCAGTCCGACCTTGAGCATCGCCGCAGCGTTGCGCAGCAGCCCTACAAATCCCCCGCTCACGTCAGGGGCTTTCCGTTTCGCCGACGGCTAAGGTCCTGCAACCGTAGCCGCAGCGGGCGCACGATCCCGCGTGCCATGCCAACGGCGACGTTGGCCACCACCGGTCGCGAAAGATGCCCCTGCGCGAGTAGTTTCAGCCCGCTCGATGCGGCCGTTCCCAGAATCCGCATGTGCTCACTGCGCCAGAGCGCCTCGACGCCAGGCGACGCGGTCCGCGCCGGAGCGCGTGCGTCGGGATGGCGCGCGACGGCGTCCAGGATCTGGCGCAATCGATGCCTGTAGGTGTGCTCGCCGAGAACGAGTTGCTGCCCGGCGCGCGCTATCCGCTCGCGCTCGTCATCGTGCACGAGGTAGTAGCGGACCTGCTCGATCGCCTCCTCGACGGTGTCATAGACGACGTAGTGCTCGCCCGGTCGCCCGATGCGGTCGAGACCATTGCCGATGCTATCCGTCACCAGAAGAGCGCCGGCGGCGAGCCCCTCGAAGAAGCGCATATTGAGGTCGCGATTGATGCTCCTGTTGAACACGATCTTGGAGCGGCTGTAGACCTCTCCCATCTCGCGCGGAGTGTAGCGGCGGCCCCAGTCATTCGTGGCGAAGGCCGAAAGAACCCGCGTGAGCGTCGTATGGCGGTCTGAACCCGGCTGCCCCAGCTTGCCGACAAACCCGACGTCGATTGTCCGCTCGAGACCTGGCGTGAAGTGCACGCCGGGATCGCAGGCGAGCGGCAGCCAATGCGCGCTCGGGTGCGGGATCGCTACGAAATGAGGCAGATACTCGGGCTGAGCGACGAACACATGGTCGGCATATTTCGCATAGGCCAATCGATGAGCGAGCTGTTGATGGGCGTCAATCGCATAAGCTGCGACAGGGCATCGGGCCTGTAGCAACTTGGCCGGCGCCATCACGAAAGGGTCGATGGCGAGCAGGACGTCTAGACCTTCGGCCGGCGGCGCAGTGCGTCCTGACAGCTTGATCACCTCGTGGCCGTCCGCTACCGCAGCATCCTCGAAGTAGCGCGCCGTCGAAACGGCATCATCCGTTGCTACGATTCCGATGCAGCTCATCGGCGCCCCTTGGTCGCTTGCTGTAGCAGCGCCCATTGCGCCACGAAGGCAATCGGCAACAATCGCATCATGCCGACAAAGCTCGACCCAACCTCGGTCGGAAGTAGGACGAGCACGTTGGCTGCGGCGAGGAACACCACGATCCCGCCGGCGCCGGCGCGTGCAAAGCCCTCGAACACGAGCGCCTGCAACCAGCCGATGCAGAAGAAGCCGACAATCACGCCGGCGGTCCCCCCGACCATGAAGAGCCATGCGATCGGCCCCATGCCGACTGAGGTGTCGTTGTCGAAAGTGCCAAGGTATTGGTTGAACCAAGCGCCCGTCTGATAGGTTGGCTTGCCGGGCCACAACGCTCTTGGAGCGTAGGCGAGAAGTGGCGCCAGATAGATCGTCTCGGCCATCTCGCGCCCCTTCTCGATCGCCAGGGGATCGTCGCCGAACTGGGCTAGGCCTATGGCCGACATCGACGTCAGGTCAAACCGCTGCAAAATTTGCGTTCCAACCGGCACGTCAGATTGGTACCCGAGATCGCGCTGCTCCCAACTCTTCTGCAGCGTATCGATCATCGATGTCATGTCGGCGCCGCCGCTGACCGAATTGCGCCCGAGGTAGGCGCGGTAGGGCTCGATGACCTGGTAGGCGACAAGGAGCGCCGCCAAACCGCCGATGACGTAGACAAACGATATCCGGTGTCGCACCAGGAAGCTCGCCAGAGTGATCATGACGAACGGCATGACCAACTGCGACTTGAACCCAGCGACGGCGCCGACGAGGAGATGCATGATCGTCATCGCGATGCAGCCGACTCGCAGGAGCGGCACGAACTCGCCGGCGTCGAGCCTGCGGAACAGGTGGGTCATGAGGAGCAGGAACGACAGCGATCCGGCGGCCAGGCCGAGGTTCAGGTAATCGATCAGCGCCAGATTGGCTTCGCGTGCGGCGGCGCTGCTCGAAATCCCAAAAACGCCGAGGGCGATAGCATAGGAAACGACGAGCAGATAACCGAGCTGGACCGCCACCGCCGCCCCGAGACGCGGCCTGAACTCCTGCCGAAGGGCCGATACCGATCGCAGCCTCGAACCAAATCTTCGGCCAAAACCTGTGCCGAAGTAGTAGCCTC
>CALMPK010000090.1 GCA_937873575.1 uncultured Hyphomicrobiaceae bacterium | reverse complement strand
CCGGCGTGGGCAAAACCGAGGTGGCGCGTCCGCGTCATCCGCTGTAATCGTCGTGCGTTGAGCGCCGCATACTCGGGGAGAGCGAACATGGATTTCGATGACGTCAAGGCCGAGCTCGGCATCCTGATGACACGTATGCAGAACGAGCCGGCGGACCGCCACGAGCTCTATCTGATTATCATGGAGAAGCTCAACGAGATGCGCGCGTTCGGCATGCCCGTGCCGGAGGATCTGGTGAAGCTCGAAGCGGCGCTGGAAGCCGAGTTCGCGCAGGATCTTCGTGACGCGAGCGCCGGCGGTGGCCAGGGTTCCGGAAACTGAGTTCGCTTCGTTGATCGATCGCGCGGGCCATGGCGGTCCGCGCCGCGCGGATCAATCCTCGCTCAAGAGCCGCGAGGCGACGGGGTAGCACCCTTCCTGGCCGAGCATCCAGACGTTCATCCCGCCGAGCCCGAACAGCGGCTCGAACGCGGTCGAGAGTACGTTGAGGCCGCCGGTATAGGCGCCGAAAGCCGGCATCACGAGACGGCGTCCATTGCCGACAAAGCACGGCCGGCGCAGGGTGAAGCCGTTCATGGTGACGCGCGCCGCCGGGTGCAGGTGTCCCGCGATCTCGTGCGAATCGCGTCCCTCGTCAGGCTCGTGGCAAAGCGTGATGCCCTCGACTTCGAGCGACGGCACGACAACGCCGCCCGCACCGCTCGAGATCTCAGGGTCGTGATTGCCCTTCACCCATATCCATTCGCAATGCTGCTGGATCGTGCGCAGCGCTTCGCGATCCTCGGGCATCATGCGTTCCGGCCCGCGGCTGTCGTGGAAGCTGTCGCCGAGCGCGATGACCGTCTCGGCCTCGTAGCGGTCGATGACGCGGGCGAGGCGCGCGAGTGTTTCGCGTGTGTCGTAGGGTGGAAGCATCTGTCCGCGCGCGGCAAACGCCGAGCCCTTCTCCAGATGCAGGTCGGCGACGATCAGCGCGCGCTCGCCCGGCCAGTAGAGCGCGCCGGACATGTCGGCGCGGAACGACTTGCCGCAAAGCGACATGGGCTGGTCCTGAAACTCGTCGATGCCGAGCCGGTCCGGCTTCATCTGCAGCATTGTGCGGTTCCTCCTACTGTGCGGTCGGGCTACTGCCCGGCCTAGAGCGCTATCCGATCAGACGGAACCGCGAGCGGTTCCCATGATCGGATGAAAGCGCTCTATCCCTTAGATTCTAGAGCATCTTTATCCGACCGCTCATCGCCAACGCGATTCCGTGCGGTCGGATGATGCTCTAGGCGGACGCCTCGCGGATCATTTCCAGCGCCGCCTCTCGCAGAATATCCTCACGCGAGCGCTGCGAAACGGGCTCCACGCCGATCTCAAGCAGCAGGGGCACCGATAGCGGCGACACGCGGACAAGCGATTGATGCCTGATTCGCCCGCGGATGCGGTTCAAGAACTCGCCGAGACGTGCCACGTCGAGCAGGCCCGTTGCCGTATCGGCCCATGCGGCCTCGAGGAGGATGTGCCCAGGATCGTGCTTGCGCAGCACGTCGTAGACGAGATCGGTCGACATGGTGACCTGACGGCCGGATTTCTCGCGTCCGGGGTGGCGCCGCTCGATCAGTCCGGCGATGACGGCCGCGATGCGGAACGTGCGCTTCATCAGGCTCGAACCGGCAAGCCAGGCATCGAGATCGTCGCCGAGCATATCGACTTCGAAGAGCCGGCCGAGGTCGAGGTCTCCCGCCGCGATCATCGCCGACATGTCGCGCGCCCCCCAAACGGCAAGGCCATAGTCGTTGGCGACGAAGCCGAGCGGGCGCGCCCCGGCCCGCTCCAGGCGTCGGGTCAGCAACATGCCGAGAGTTTGGTGTGCGAGGCGCCCCTCGAAGGGGTAGGCGACGAGGTAATGGCGCTTGTCGCGCGGGAACGTTTCCACCAGCACCTCGTCCTCGGCGGGTATCGCCGAGTGCTCCGATTGCAATTCCAGCCATTGCGCCACGGGCGCCGGTAACACGCGCCAGTGGTCGCGATCCGCGAGCATGCGGCGCACGCGCAACGCGAGGTGTGTCGAAAGCGGGAACTTGCCGCCGGCGTAGCTCGGTATCATCGGGTCGGGTGCATTCGATCGCGAGACGAAGGCCTCCGTATCGCGCATGCCTTCGAAGCGGACGATCTCGCCGGCGAAAGCAAAGGTCGCGCCCGGCTCGAGCTGCTCGATAAAGTATTCGTCGATCTCGCCGAGCACGCGCCCACCCTGCACGGGCTTGCCCTTGCGATGTCCCGCGAGTGTGCGCCTTCCCACGAGGCGCACCTTGATGACCGGGCTTTCGACGATGGTGCCAGCGTTCAAGCGATACTGCTGAGCGACGCGCGGGTGCGCGATGCGCAAGCGTCCTTCTCCATCGGGCCTCAACTTGGCAAAGCGCTCGTAGGCGCGCAGCGCGTAGCCGCCGGTGGCGACGAAATCGACGACACGGTCGAACGTCGCGCGCGAAAGTGCAGAATAGGGCGAGGCCGAGCGCACTTCTGCGAACAGTGCATCGGGGGAGAACGGGCCGGAGCACGCGACGCCGAGCGTGTGCTGGGCGAGAACGTCGAGTGTGCCGGTGCGCGAGAGCTCGGCGTCCTGTGCGCCGTCTTCGGCCGCTTCCAGCGCTGCCCGGCATTCGAGGACTTCGAAACGATTGGCGGGCACCAGCAGCGCGCGCGAGGGTTCGTCGATGCGGTGATTGGCGCGGCCGATGCGCTGGGCGAACCGCGAAGCTCCTTTCGGGGCACCCACATGGACGACGAGATCGATGTCGCCCCAGTCGATGCCGAGATCGAGTGTCGACGTGGCGACGACCGCGCGAAGCGTACCGGCGGCCATCGCCGCCTCGACCTTGCAGCGGCGTGCGGCATCGAGCGAGCCGTGATGAAGGCCGATCGGCAAGTTGCGATCGTTGACACGCCAGAGCTCTTGAAACACCAGCTCCGCCTGCATGCGCGTGTTGACGAACACGATAGTGAGGCGATTGCGCTGCAAGGCCGCGTAGATCTCGTGAATGGCATAACGCGCGGAGTGTCCTGACCACGGCACCGGTTCGTCGAGCTCGAGGATCGCAACCTCCGGCCGCGCTCCGCCTTCCGCTACGACAAGATGGGAAAGCTCGGTACGTTCCTCCGGCGCCGTCTGCGGAACGAGAAAGGCGCGCAACTCGCTCGGTCGCGCGACGGTTGCCGAGAGGCCGATCATCATCGGTGGCGATGCGGCGATGGCGTTCAACCGCGCGAGGTCGAGTGCGAGCAGATCGCCGCGCTTCGATGCCGCGAGCGCATGCAACTCGTCGAGGATCACGGTTTCCAGATCGGCGAAGAGATAGGCCGCGTCCGGGTGGCTCAGCAATAACGCCACCTGCTCCGGCGTCGTCAGCAGGATCTCCGGCGGCCTGATGCGCTGGCGCTGGCGGCGCGCAACGCTGGTATCGCCTGTGCGGGTCTCCGTCCGGATCTTGAGGCCCATCTCGGCGATCGGCGTGGCGAGGTTGCGCTCGATGTCGACGGTCAGCGCCTTCAAGGGCGAGACGTAGAGCACGCGAAGGCCCGCACCGTTCTTCTGGGCACGCCGTTGCGACAACGATACGAGGCTCGGCAAGAAGCCGGCGAGCGTCTTGCCCGCTCCTGTCGGCGCGATCAACAGGGTGGAACGGCGTTCGGCCGCGGCATCGAGGAGGGCGAGCTGGTGCGGCCGCGGCCGCCAATTCCGGGCGCGAAACCACGACGCGATCACGTCCGGCAGCCGGTTCACGGCGCCCGGGCTCGCTGTCTCACTCGTGCGTCGCGTGCGCTTTCCTGTCATGCGGCGGAGACTACCCGGCCGCGGCCGCTCCGCAAGTGCGGTTGCTGCCTAAGCTGGAAGGGGCGGCTGTCAGGGCTGCCGCCGCGCCGCCGGGCTCGCGCGCCGCTCTCGATTTTTTTTGCTCTATCCGTTGGCGAACGCGGCGAGAATCCGCGCCCAGCTTCGCGCGCCCTTCTTGAAGCTCGACAGATTGTACTTCTCGTTCGGCGAGTGAATGCGATCGTCGTCGAGCCCGAAGCCGATGAGAAGGCTATCCATGCCGAGCGCGTCGCGGAACGAGGTGACGATCGGGATCGATGCGCCGCAGCCCATCAACACGGTCGGCTTGCCCCACTCCTCCGTGAGCGCGGCGGCGGCCGTCTTCATGCTCGCCATCGACGTGTCGAAAGCCACGGCGGCGCTGCCGTGCGTGCCGATGAACTCGCACGTGCAATCTTCCGGAAGCTTCGAGCGGATGAACGCCTGTACCCCGGCGAGCACCTTCTCCGGGTCCTGGCCGGCAACGAGGCGGCAGGTGATCTTGGCGGAAGCCTTCGATGGAATAACGGTCTTCGAACCGACGCCCTGGTATCCGCCGGTAATGCCGTTGAACTCGAGCGTCGGCCGCGACCAGAGCTGCTCGATGGCGCTATAGCTCGCCTCTCCCGCGGGCTTCTTCAGTCCGATGCTCGCCAACATGTCGGGCGCGGACGCGGCAAGCTCGCGCCACTGCTTCACCTGCTTGGCAGTCGGCTTGACGATACCGTCGTAGAAGCCTGGAACGCGCACCTTTCCCCGGGCGTCGTGGATCGCGCCGAGCGCGCCGACCAGCGCGCGGATCGGGTTCATCGCCGGTCCGCCGTAAATGCCCGAATGAAGATCGAGCGAGGGGCCGGTGACGATCACCTCGGTCGCCGCCAGGCCGCGCAGCATGGTGGTGATGGCGGGTGTTTCTTTATCCCACTGGCCCGTATCGCACACCAGAACGACGTCGGCCTTGAGCTCTTTCCCGGCCTTGGCGAGAAAGCCCGGCAACGACGGCGAACCGCACTCCTCCTCACCCTCGATCATTACCGAGACGGCAATGGGAAGCTCGCCGGCGACGGTTCTCCAGGCGCGCACCGCCTCGAAGAACGTCATGAGCTGGCCCTTGTTGTCTTCCGCGCCGCGGGCAACGATGACCTTGCCGTTGCCTTTCTCCGACGCGATGCGCGGCTCGAACGGCGGCGATTTCCAGAGTTCGAGCGGGTCCGGCGGCTGCACGTCGTAATGACCGTAGAAGAGGACGTGCGGCATGCCCTTCGGCACCGACTTGCGGTCATGACCGACGACCATCGGGTGCCCGGTCGTCTTGCGCACGCTGGCCTCGATGCCGATCTCGTGGAGCTGCGCTGCGCACCATTCGGCGGCGCGCTGGCAATCGGCCTTGTAGGCGGGGTCGGTCGAGACGCTCGGAATGCGCAGCAGCTCGAACAGGCGTTCCAGCGCGGCACTCTCGGAGCGGTCCAGGGTCTTCAGCACGGCGGGCAGGTGATCGGTCATCGCGGTTCCGGAATTCTGTTGGTGGCCGGTTGCAGGTCTAGCAAGTGGCGGGCGCGACGGCCAGCGCTCCGTGGCCTGGGTTCAGAGCTTCGCAGTCGCGATGAAGAGCGCGTCGGCATCGGCGCGCGTTGCGGTTGAATCGCGGGAAGCGAAGGTGTGGCGGTCCGGCTGCAAGGCGTCGAGTTCTGCGAGCGCCCACTGGTCGATCACGGCGATGCGTTGGCCACGGCCGAGTTCCGGCGTCTCCCGCTTGGCTTCGAGCAGAGTCGAGATGGAGTCGAGGACTTCACGCGGCGGCGGAAATTGCGCAACGAGTGCATCGAGGTTCATCGGTGGCATGGTGCCGTGCCGGATGACCCATCTGAGCGAAAGCAATGGCCGCACGACGTAGAAATATTTCTTGAGCTTGGGCTCGGCCGTGTCGGCGATCTCGCTCTTCCATTGGCCGCGCGCGATCGAGTGATAATGCTGCGCCAACACGCGCGGCTCGGCGTGCCGGACGAAGAGATCGCGAGCGTCCGGCGCAAACGTTGAGTCGTCGGCGTAGACGATCGGCGAGACCAGCCACTCGTAAAGCGCCGGGTTCGATTTCAAGAGCAGCCGCAGGGCCTTCCTCACGTCCCATCCGGCGAGGTCGACGAGCTTGTCGTCGAGAGGCCGCTCTATCACGTCGCGCGGCTCGGTGAGCGAGAGATACCAGTCGCGCGGGTGGCAATAGATGAAGCGCACGTCGTAGTCGCTGTCGGGCGAGGCGAAGCCCCAGGCGCGGCTGCCGGATTCCGCGGCATAGAGGATGCGCACGCCCTCGCTCTCCGCCACCTCGCGGAGCCTGGAAGCGATGTGCGCGCGCATGTCGGCCGAAACGTCTCTCATCACGTCCATCAACTGCTAATCCGCGAGGGCGATGCGCCAGCGTCCGCGATCGATCTCATCGACGTTGAACGACACCGGTAGGAACTTCTCGATCACCTCGATGTTCGTGCGTGTGTGTATGGTCGGCGCGACAGTAACGAACGACCCGGTGCCCGCCAGTGCGAGTGGCAGCAGCAGTTGATCGGCGAGGTGCGAGCCGACCGGAACGCCGGCGACGATGTAGTCGCGCGCTTCCCGCACCGTTTCCCCCGCGACGTTCTCGACGCTTCTGTCGCGCGATCCAAATCCGGTGAAGATCTCGGTGACGTGCGCGTGCACGATCTCGATCGCCAGCACGTTGCCGAAGCCGTCGGCCTCCGTATCGCGCATCGTCGCGGTTGCATCCGGCCAAGACAAGAGCCTGGTCGCGATCGCCGCCTCGCGCTGGGCGATGTCGAACGGCAGGTTCGCAACGTCCGCATAGACGCGGCGCGCGTTGACGGCGCCCGCCTCGTCGAGCTGCAACGGCGCGAGAGTCGGCGATGGCTGAACGAGCGCGTGCCACTTGCCGCCGCCGGCCGGATAGAAGCCGTGGCGATGCAACTTCACTTCGACGCTGGCGCCCATGCGATGCAGAAGCGGCAGGAACGCGCGCGCGATGTAATCGAACGTCGGTGCGCTCGGATTGTGCGTGCCGCCAGACAGCGTGACGCGGGAGGGCTTGTGGGCCTTGAGGAGCGCCGGCAGAACAGTTTGGAAGACGAGCGTGGTCGAGCCTGCGGAACCGATCGCGAAATCATAGTCGCCACCGAGAATGGTCTGCGGCACGAAGGTCAGCGCGATCGAGCCGGGTTCGGCACCTTCGACCTGTGCCGAGGCGATGCGCTCCGCGGCGCGCACGCACGTCAGATGCTGGCGCAAGAGACCGGGCTTACGGCGCTTGGCGCGGATACGCTCGATGCGGAACGGTTCGCCCGTTATCATCGAGAGCGAGAGAGCGGTGCGGAGAATCTGGCCGCCGCCCTCGCCATAGCTGCCGTCGATCGTGAGCATTACTCGATCCAAATAGATGTTCGTCCGTCGGCGGGCGAGATTGCGCTGAGCGCCGACGGTCGTCTTTTACAACACCCGCCGGCGCGCAGGGGGAACGCAATGCAGTTCGCGCCGAATCCGACCTCTGAACGTCATCCCTTCACGCAGACGACCTGACGCAGCGTATGGACAACGTCGACGAGGTCGGCTTGCGCCGCCATCACGGCGTCGATGTCCTTGTAGGCCTTCGGCGTCTCGTCGATCACGTCGGCGTCCTTGCGGCACTCGATGCCGGCGGTGTCGCGCGCGTGGTCTTCGAGGCTGAAGAGCTTCTTTGCCTGCGTGCGCGACATGGCGCGTCCGGCGCCGTGCGAGCACGAGCAGAAGCTCTCGGCATTGCCCTTTCCGCGCACGATGAACGAACGCGCGCCCATCGAGCCGGGGATGATGCCCATCACGCCTTCCGCCGCGCGCACCGCGCCCTTGCGAGTGACGAGGATTTCCTCACCGAAGTGAGCTTCGCGAGCGACGTAGTTGTGGTGGCAGTTCACTGCCTGCTCACCGATGCGGAACGGCGGCAAGTGATCGCGCAGCACGCGCAGCACGGCATCCATCATCGCCTGACGATTTTCCCATGCATAGTCCTGCGCCCACGAAAGGGCCTCGTAATAGTCGTCGAAGTGGCTGGTGCCCTCGACGAGATAGGCGAGATCCTTGTCCGGCAGGTTGATGAAGTGCGTGCGCATGTCCTCGCGGGCAAGCTCGATGAAGTACTGGCCGATCTGGTTGCCCGGCCCGCGCGAACCCGAATGCAGCATCACCCACACGGCATCGTTTTCATCGAGACAGATCTCGATGAAGTGATTGCCGGTGCCGAGCGAGCCGAGTTGCTGGACCGCGCGCTTGTGGGCGATCTTCGGATGCTTGGCGATGATCGCGTCGTAGCGCTCCCCGAGCTTGCGCCAGCGCGTCGAAACGGATGCCGGCGCGGTTTCCCAGCCGCCCTTCAGCGCGCGGCCGGGCGTGGTGATGAAGCCGTGCGGCACCGCGCGCTCGATGTCGCTGCGGATGGCCGCAAGGCTATCCGGCAGATCCTTCGCGGAAAGCGTCAACTGCCACGCCATCATGCCGCAGCCGATGTCGACGCCGACGGCGGCCGGAATGATCGCGCCCTTGGTCGGGATGACGCTGCCGACCGTCGAGCCGATGCCGTAATGCACGTCCGGCATCACCGCGAGATGCTTGAAGATGAATGGCATCGACGCGGTGGCGAGGAGCTGCTGGCGTGCCTGTTCTTCGACGGGAACGCCGCGCGTCCACATCTTCACAGGTCGGGCATTGGAGCCTGTGGACTTCGCTGCCTCATGGCGTTCGGTCAGGAATTCGAATGTGCGTGCCATGGCCTTCTTCCATAAACTTGGAACGCAGTGGTGCGTGACGACGAAAGTGGTGAAACGTTGGCTTCGTACTTACCGCTGCCGACTAACGCCGGGCGTCCAGGACGCACGACGATCGGAGCGGCGGGCACGAAATCCACCTGCTCTCCCTCTGAGCTACAGCTTCCTTGCGAAAGCTGGCGGGGCTCGAACCGGCGACCCGGTCCGTTACAAGGATGTAGTTCCACCGGCATTCGTCACGCGCCGCTACGTTCCATACTCCTATTTCAATTGGTCCTGTCAGTGACAGAGCCATCAAGCGGGTCCTGGCGACGAGGCGTGGCGAGACATAGTTTGCTGAGCTACGCCGATTGGTTCTTCGGCGGGTGGGCTCGAACCACCGTCCTCCCTCGGCCTCCCTCGGGCGCTCTACCATGTAGTCCCACCGGCATTCGCCAGGGTTCGATCTCACTCTTTCATCGGGGAAGTGGTGAGGTGGAAATGTGAGGTTCTGGCGACGAGGATCGCGAGATTTGAGCTCCCGGTAACGATGGGCCGGGTGCGTTCTCCCGAACGCGAGCGCTCATCTTTGGAGGATGTATTCCCACGGGCATTCGCCAGAACCTTTCTCCTTGCCCCTATCGTGCGAGCCCTTGCGAGCGGGTCAATCGGCGGCGTGTTTAGTTTCAAGCACGGCGCACCAGCGCCGGCGGCCTTTGGCCGCTGAGCCCGCTTTCGCGGGCTGGAGTGCCACGCTCCGATCGTGCGAGCTCTTGCGAGCGCGTGAATCGGTGGCGGAACTCACGCCCCCGATCATGCGAGCCCTTGCGAGCACGTGAATCGGCGGCGCAAAAAGATCGTGACGACGAGTGTTTGGTGAAACGTCCCGCTCTATCCGCTGAGCTACGGGCCCATAACTCGCACGAGGCGAAAATTGGCGAGCCCGGCGGGATTCGAACCCGCGACCTGGTCATTTACAGTGATGTAGTTCCACCGGCATTCGTCACGATCTTTCCTTCAAGTGCGGCGCACTAGCGCCGGCGGCCCTTGGCCGCTGAGCCCGCTTTCGCGGGCTGGAGTGCCACGCCCCGATCGTGCGAGCTCTCGCGAGCACGTGAATTGGCAGCGTCAAACAACGCTCCGATCGTGCGAGCTATTGCGAGCATGTGAATCGGCAGCGTCACTCAAGAGCCGGGGGGACAAGACCGTGGGCCTGAGACGTTCTCCGGCTTCAGCGATGTAGTCCCGGGCGAGCATTCCCCCCGGCAGGTTCTCGTAAGATCCGGCGATTCACGTTCGGGGATGATGCTTGCGCATCACTTCCCCGAACGATCGCGGCTCTTTGTATTGCGCCGGCGATTCACGTCCGAGGGCGGTGCTTGCGCACCTGTCCCTCGGACGATCGCGGCGCTAGATCGCGATCTTCTCGATCTCGCCGACCCAGTGCTTCGGTCCGATGTTGCCGGCGGCGAACTCGGCGATCACCTCGAACACGGCATCCGAGAAGCCGCCGACGTTCAAGATGTCGTCACGCTCGACCGCCTGCGTCGTCCCGAAGGGCTGGATGTCGATGCAGACGAGCTTGGCATTGCGGTTACGCTGCTTCAGCTTCGTCCACTCCGTCATCAAACCCGTGGCATCGGCGCGGCGCGCGTCCATCCACGACTGGTTGTCCGAGACCATCACCACCATGTCGACCTTCGCGCGCTCGGCGTTGAGCAACGCGATGGGCGCCGAGCAGTTGGTCTCGCCACCACCGATGGCCGCGAGCTTCGCCGCGTTGGTCATGACGCTATCGCGCGGATTGATGTTCGCACGCACAACGTCATTCTCGAACGGCAGCACGCGCGCCGACTTGTTGACCCGCAGCACCGCCGCCGCGACGAGCGCCGCGACATCGATGCAGCGGACAACCGACGTGGCACCCTTGCGGTAGCCGGTCGCCGGCGACGACATCGAGCCCGACACGTCGGGGCAGATCACCACGTTGCCCGAGAACGCCGGTACGTTGGCGGTCGCGATCTCCATGGCGTCCTGCAGCGCCTCACGCACGATCCCCGGCACGTCCTTGCTCGCCGCAAGGTAGGCCGTCATGAGCTGGTAGGGCAGAACGCGAGACTTCCTGATCTCACGCTCGTCCTTCAGCCGCGCCGCGATCCTCTCCGCCATGCCGTCGAGCGCGAACACGCACTGACGGTCGAAGGTGTTGAGGTTCATTCGCAGCATCTGCCAGCCGGCGGTCTTGGCGATCTCGGCCCAGTGCTGCGGCGTCAGCTCCAGCGCAGTCAGCATCTGGAACGGAACGTCGGGCACGCGAGCCTTGGGATCGCGCTTGAACGCCTCGAACGCGCGGACGATCTCCGGCAGCGCAGCAACGTCGTACGGCTTGCCGATAAGCCAGGCATAGAGCGCCCTACGCTCCGGCGTCGCCGGCTTCGGGTGCACCATCTTGACGATATCGGCGAGCGAGGGCTGCTGCCCGACCGCGGCCTGCATGATCTGGCGATCCGTCGCTGCGGCGAGCCAACCCTCGACCAGCGCCTTGGGACGCGAGCCGAGCGACTTACGGCCGACCGCACCCGAACGCATGATCTGCACGAAGTTGCGCAGCATACGCCCGTTATCGATCACGTGCGGGAACGCCGCCGAGAGCAACGCCGTGTCTCGCGTCGAAAGAGCCGCCAGCAACAGCGCCGGCATGTCCTTCATGTGGCCGCGCAGACGAGCGTAGACTGCAGCCTTGGCGAGAAACGCCGGAGCGACGTTCTCAGCCAGCGCCATCACGTCGGCGAGCTGCGCCGCACCCGACGCGTAGAATGTCGGCGACAGTGTACCCGTCATCGCGAGCTGAGCGAGCTGGTGGCGGGGCTCGAGCTTGTAGGCCGGAGCACCCGCGCGGTTCGTCGAGTTCGTGCGCGGGATCAGCTTCCCGACATACGAGGCGAACAGGTTCTTGTTGGCCATGACACTCACATCCTCTCTTTGGATGTGATGGACATTGCAGCCCGTGTGCCACCACCAGTCTGCGGCGGGCACGCCCGTGCAACTCGTTGAATAGATTGTTTAATAGGCGTTCCTGCTGGGGTTTGATTGGTGGGACGCTTACGAGAATCCATCTCTCATTGTATCGTGAATTATACTGCTATATAAACCCTGGCATGAAACCTCGCGTCGTCATCGGCTTCCTTGGCTCGACGCTCGACCAGGGCAAGAACCCCGATCGCTGGCAGCGCTGGCGGCCGACGGTATCGCTATGCCAGCACGACGACCTGCTGATTTCCCGTCTCGAGCTGCTGCACGGGCGCGAGCATACGGCGCTCGCCGTCCGGGTCGAGAAGGACGTGCGGCAGGTCTCACCCGAAACGGAAGTCCGCCGCAGCGTCGTCGATTTCAAGGACCCTTGGGATTTCGAGGAAGTCTATGGCGCCCTCGCCGATTTCGCGCGCGGGTATGCCTTCGATGCGGAGGCGGAGGACTATCTCGTCAACATCACCACCGGCACGCACGTCGCGCAGATCTGCTGGTTCCTGCTGGCGGAGGCGCGCGCGATCCCTGCCCGGCTGCTCCAGCTTACGCCGCCCAAACGCTGGAAGGACGCGCATCCGGGTGGCTACGGCGTCATCGATCTCGACCTCTCACGCTACGACAAGATCGCGACGCGCTTTCGCGCCGAGCAGAAGGAAGCCGCATCGTTCCTGAAGTCGGGCATCGAGACCCGCAACGCCGCCTTCAATCGCATGATCGACCGCATCGAGAGCGTGGCGATCAGGTCCAAGGCGCCGATCCTCATCACCGGGCCGACGGGGGCCGGAAAATCGCAGCTCGCTCGCCGCATCTACGAGCTGAAACATGCGCGCCGACAGATCAAGGGCCCGTTCGTCGAGGTGAATTGCGCGACCCTGCGCGGTGACGCCGCCATGTCGACGTTGTTCGGGCACGTGAAGGGCGCGTTCACTGGCGCCGTCTCTGACCGGCCGGGCCTGCTCAGGGCGGCGCACGGCGGCATGCTGTTCCTCGATGAAATCGGCGAGCTGGGTCTCGACGAGCAGGCGATGATCCTAAGGGCAATCGAGGAGAAGCGTTTTTTGCCCGTCGGCGCCGACAGGGAGGCGGAAAGTGATTTCCAACTCATCGCCGGCACCAATCGTCGTCTCGGCGAAGCCGTCGCGGGTGGGCGGTTCCGCGAAGACCTCTTGGCGCGTCTCGATCTGTGGACGTTCTCTCTGCCTGGTCTCGCCGAGCGTCGCGAGGATATCGCGCCCAATCTCGATTTCGAGCTCGAACGGTTCCAGATCGCGAGCGGTGACAAGGTCGCGTTCAACCGCGAGGCGCGTGAGGCCTACCTCAGGTTTGCGACGAGCATCGAAGCGGCGTGGCCCGCGAATTTCCGCGATCTCGGAGCGTCGGTCACGCGCATGTCGACGCTCGCGGTTTCCGGCCGCATCGACGAGGCGCTCGTCGCCGAGGAGGTCGGTCGACTCAAGACACGTTGGCGGAAGGACGAGGTGGATGGATCGGGAGATGCCGCATTGCTCGAGCGCCTGCTCTGCGAAGACGGGCTCGCGTCGATCGACCTGTTCGACCGTGTCCAGCTCGCCGCCGTCGTCAGGGTCTGCCGAGAAAGCCGCTCGCTCAGCGATGCCGGACGCCGCCTGTTCGCCGCCTCGCGAGCACGGCGGATCTCGGTCAACGACGCCGACCGGCTGAAAAAATACTTGGCCCGGTTCAAGCTGACGTGGGACGACGTCGTTAACGATCCGGCGAGTTGACCTTGCGGGTTGATTTGCCGCCGGTGCTCGTGACGCACGGGAAGGGTAATCTACAGTCGGCGATGGCCTCTCAGAGCAAGTTGTCGCGCGGGCGGTGAGAGTGGCGCATGGATGATAGTCTTTCGAAGGCGTCGCGTGCGTTGGCGCGGCTGTTCGCCGGTCTGCACCGGAAGGGCAGAGAGGGGCTCATCGCGGGAGCATCGCACGTGAAGGGAAAATCATTGGCTGCCGGGTTCGATTTCAAGCGTCCCGCCCTGATTGTCGCCGCAGCCCTCGTCGCGCTGGCCGTCGTGCAGCTCTATGGGCGTGGACGTGCGGTGCAGACGGTGGTCGCCCGCAAGGGATCCGCGGCCGAGGTCGTCTATGCCACAGGCGTGGTGGAGCCGGTCGTCTGGGCGAAGGTGACGTCGCTTCTGCGCAAGCGCATCGAAGACATCTGCAAGTGCGAAGGCAAAGAGGTGAAAAAGGGCGAAGTCCTCGTCCACCTCGACGATGCCGAAGAGCAGGCGCAGTTGACGGAGCTCGAAGCACGCCTGAAGCGAGTCAAGGCCGATGCGGATCGGCTGGCGACGCTGGTCGAGCGCAACATCGCCACGCGCGCTTCGCTGGACGAGAAGTTGACGCAGGTGAGCGAGCAGGAGGCGCGCGTCATCGCCCTCAAGGACCGCATCGCCGACCTCGCGCTCAAGTCGCCTATGGACGGCATCGTTCTGCGGCGCGACGGAGAGGTGGGCGAGATTGCCGGAACCGGCGCCGACGACACACTCATCTGGGTTGGTCAGCCGCGGCCGCTGCAGATCGTGGCGGAGGTCAACGAGGACGATATCCTGAAGGTCCAGAAGGGACAGCAGGCGCTACTGCGTCATGAAGGCAGCGTCGAGGCGCCGCTGACCGGACAGGTGCTGCGTATCACGCCGAAGGGCGATCCGCAGACGAAGACGTTCCGGGTCTACATCGGCTTGCCGGACGATACCCCGCTCAAGATCGGTATGAGCGTCGAGGCCAATATCGTCATCAGCGAAGTGAAGGATAGCGTGCTGGTGCCGGCCGAGACCCTCGGCGATCACAAGCTGCTCGTGGTCGAGGATGATCGCGCCCGTGTGCGCCCGGTCGAAGTCGGCGTGCGCGGTGCCGGCGCGGTGGAGATCCGCAGCGGCCTCAAGGCGGGAGAGGTCGTCGTCTCGCCCTTCGCGAAAGACATCAAGGACGGGACGAGCGTCCGCGCCAGCGCGGCAGGCAAGCCATGAAGCTGGTGCTCGACATCGCCTGGACCCACGTCGTCTCGCGCATGCGCCAGACGCTGGTCGGAATGCTCGGCGTCGCCATGGGCGTCGGCTTCTCGGTCATGATGGCGTCGCTCATGGAAGGCTCGCAGCGCGATTTCGTCACGCAGCTCGTCGATAGCCTGCCCCACATCACGATGAGCGACGAACGCCGCAGTCCGCCGCGGCAGCCGGCCGAGGACGCTTACGACGTCGTCGCGTTCTCTGGCTTGCGGACGCCGGTGATACGTCCCGGCATCAAGAATCCATTCGCCATCATGTCGTCGCTCGAAGGCTGGCTCGATGGCGCGGTGGCGCCGTCCGTGCAGTCGCGCGCGGTGATCCGTTACGCTGGCCGCGACACCGCGGCGAGCGTCACCGGCGTCGATCCCAAACGCGAACGTGAAGTGTCGAAACTCGCGACGCAGATCCGTGGCGGCACGCTCGATTCGCTCTACAAGTCGTCGAACGCCATCATTCTCGGCGACAAGCTCGCGGCCAAGATCGGCGCACGTATCGGCAATACCATCGCCGTCGTGTCGGGGCGCGGCGAAGTGCTCTCGTGTACGGTGGTCGCGCTGTTCCACTCCGGTGTGAGCCAGAACGACGAGACGCAGGCGTTCACGTTGATCAAGACCGCGCAGATCCTCGCCGGCCAGACCGGGCTCATCAACGCGATGCGCATTCGCGTCGCCAACATCATGCAGGCGATGACGGTTGCGAACCGCATCGAAGCGCAGACCGGATACAAGTCCGTGTCGTGGCAGGAGGCCAACGAGGATCTGCTCTCGGCGTTCGAGATCCGGAATTTCATCATGTACACGGTGGTCGGCGCGATCCTTCTTGTCGCTTCCTTCGGCACCTACAACATCATTTCCACCATCACGCACGAGAAGACGCGCGACATCGCCATCCTGAAGTCCTTGGGCTTCACCGAGAAGACCGTGCGGCGCATCTTCCTGATCGAGGCGCTCCTGATCGGAGTGGCGGGCCGCCCCGCGGGGCGGGGGGGCGGGTATACGCTCTGCCTGCTGCTCGGCTTGATCGAGTTCAAGAGCCCGTTCATGGACGCGACGCATCTGCCGCTCTATTTCACGCCGTACCATTATCTGCTGGCCGCGGGCGTGGCGTTGACGGCGTCGGCCGTGGCGGGGTACCTGCCGGCGCGCAAGGCGGCGCGCATGCATCCCGTCGAGATCATTCGCGGGGCATCATGATGGAGCCTCGTGCGGCGACCACGCCTCTCATCGAGCTCGACGGAGTGACCAAGGAGATCGGCGACGGTGTCCTGACCACGCTGGTGCGCGATATTCATCTCGAGGTCGGCAGCGGCGAGTTCATCGCGATCACCGGGCCCTCGGGCTCGGGCAAGAGCTCGCTGCTCTATCTGCTCGGCTTGCTCGACATACCGACGGCGGGTGATATCCGCGTACAGGGCAACTCGGTCAACGGTCTCGACGAAGCGGCGCGGGCGCATCTCAGGTTGTCGACGCTCGGCTTCGTGTTCCAGTTCCACTTCCTGCTTCCGGAGTTCACGGCGCTCGGCAATGTGCTGCTGCCGATGCGCGCGCTCGGCCGGCTGGATGAAGCGGCCATGGAAGAGCGCGCGCAGGCGCTGCTCGCATCGCTGGGGCTCGCCGGGCATGCCCACAAGAAGCCCGGCCAGCTTTCCGGTGGGCAACGCCAGCGGGTGGCCATTGCCCGGGCGCTCGCCAATGAACCGCATGTGATCCTCGCTGACGAGCCGACCGGAAACCTCGATACGGCGTCGAGCGAGCAGGTGCTGGAAATTTTTCGCCGTCTCGTCGACGAAACGGGTCGCGCCATCGTCATGGTCACGCACGACATGGCGCTGGCCGAGCGGGCGGACCGTCAAGTCCGCATCGTCGATGGCCGGATCGTGTGACGTTGCGCGCACCACTTGATTGGCGGCGGCGGTGAGAGCACGTATAGCGTGAACGCGGGCCACAATTGGCGCCGTGGACGGCAGCGGAGCGCGGGAGCCTCGGAATGGATCGGAACAGCATCTTCGGCGGCAATCCGTTCGGCGTCGTCCTGCGCCTCATCCTGCTGTCTGTGGTGGTCGGCGTGGTGCTGTCGGCGCTCGGCTTCACGCCGCACAATTTCATGTACCAGCTCGAGATGCTGATCAGCCGCATCTACTATCTGGGACTGAACTCGATCGACTGGGTGCTTCAGTATCTTCTGCTCGGCGCGATGGTCGTCGTGCCGATCTGGCTGCTGGCGCGGTTGTTCGGGTTCGTCGGCCAGCGCGACCGCGACAGCCGGCCCGGCCCCGACGCCTGACGACGGCGCTTCCTGCCGAGGAATGCGCCGTCAGCGTTGCGCCCATTCCGCTGCTTTGCGCCCGGAGAGGTCGGCGATGTTGCGGACGCCCGCTTGGCGCACTGCGGCGGCGAGATGGTCCTTGATGCGGCCGATCAGCTCGGGGCCCTCGTAGATCAGCCCCGTGTAGAGCGGAAGGAGCCGCGCGCCCGCTCCGATCTTGGCCAGCGCCGTCTCACCACTGTCGATTCCGCCGATACCGATTAGCGGCACGCGCCCGCCGAGTGCCTGATGGAACCGCGCCAGCATCGCCGTCGAGCGCTCGAACAGCGGACGCCCAGAAAGGCCACCTGCCTCCACCGCGTGCGGACTGCTGAGCCCGGTGCGCGCGAGCGTCGTGTTCGAGACGGCGAGGGCATCGACGCCATGCGCCGCGATGCGGTCGGCGATGGCCGGAATGTCGTCGATGGCGACGTCGGGCGCCACCTTGACGAACACGGGGCGCCGCGGGCCACCGGCCGAGATTTTCTGCTCGCGTGCCGCCATCACGCGGCCGAGCAGCTCGTCGAGCGCTGCGGGCGCCTGCAGATCGCGCAGGCCGGGCGTGTTGGGCGAGGAGATGTTGACCGTGAAGTAGCTCGCCAGTTCGTAGAACGTCTCGAGGCCACGCACATAATCGCCTGTCCGGTCGCTCGCATCCTTGTTGGCACCGATGTTGACGCCGACGATGCCGACCGGGCGGCGCGCCGCGAGTCGCACCTTCGCCGCCGCGTGGCCCTGGTTGTTGAAGCCGAGACGATTGACGACGGCGTTGTCCTCGACAAGTCGGAACACGCGCGGGCGTGGGTTTCCTGCCTGCGGCAGAGGCGTCACCGTGCCGATCTCGGCAAATCCGCAACCGAGCCCGAGCATCGCGTCGGGCACGCGCGCGTCCTTGTCGAAGCCGGCGGCGATGCCGACAGGGTTCGGGAACGTGAGTCCGCCGAGCGTGACGGCGAGCGATGGCGGGTCCGCGCGGTGGTCGCGCCGGTAGATGCCGCGCTCCAGGGACTTGAGCGTCAGCTCGTGGGCATCCTCCGGCGCCATCGCGAACAGTACCGGTCGGGCAAGCGAGAACAAGCTCATGTCAGGCGTTCTTTCTTTCTGTCGCGCCGGTCAACACCAGGCCGATGCACGGCACACCGTCGCCGTCGAGCGGCAGCGGCCGGACCCAGGCGGCGAGCCTCGTCTCAAGCGGGGCGTAGAGATGCGGAAACAGCGCGCCGCCGCGCGAAGGTTCCCATCTGAGCTGTGGTCCAAGCACCGCTGGACCGAACGCGATCAGCACCAAGTCGGCCCGGCCCGTGTAGTATTTGCGTGCGGTGACGTCGAGCTGGGTGGCGGTCGAGAAGTGGATAAAGCCGTCGCGCAGGTCGTCGGCGGAGCCAAGGTAGACTCCGCCCGCCTCGGCTTCCCGCCATTCCGCAGCGCTCGCTATTTTATAGATCGCGCCGTCGTCAATCCGGCAACAGTCCGACGTCATGGGCCATTGTCTCCAATCCGAAACAAGCATTATTTGTTAGGAGGAATAGACGGATGCGGCGCATGAATGAAGAGTGGGTTTGTCGAGCCGCTTTTCTGGCATCGAAGGCCGCGTCGCGGGCCAGGCTCCATGGAGCATGGTCGCATTTCAGCGTGCCTTGGCAGCGTTGACCGGTTCCTGCCACCGGCCACGGACAACAACAATTGCCGGGAGCTTCTATGTTCGTGCGTTTGCCCGTCGCCTCTCTCACCTTGCGTGAACTGATCGGAAGTCACTCGGTTTTCAGTGTTCCGCCGTTCCAGCGCCCGTATGCGTGGGGTGTCGAACAGGCGATCCAGATGTTCGACGATGTCGCCAGTGCTGCCGGCCTCGATGCGCCCGAGCTGGCGGAGCCCGACTACTTCCTTGGTACCGTGCTTCTGCTCGCGTCCGAAAGCACGGGGCTTCCCGGCAGCGAAACCTGGTCCGGCTCTCCGGCCGAATACCAGATCATCGATGGCCAGCAGCGTCTGACGACGCTGACGATCCTGTTCGCCGCGCTCCGGGATTCGATGGAGGGAATGGACGAGTTCGTCGACGAGATAGCGCCCCTCGTTATTGTTCCCTCGGTCATCCGGGATCAGACGGTCGACCAGCCTGCTGCCTTTCTGCCGTGCCGCCTGATGCTGTCCGGGCGCGAGCGCGTGTTCTTCAATCGCAACGTGCAGAGGCCCGGGTGCTGCAACGCGGACTTCGAGACCGAGGAGCCGCAATCGGAGGCGGGGCGCCGAATTCTCGCGGTGCGCGACGCATTCTGCAGTGCGCTCGAACTGCTCGAACCAGCGGAGAGGCGCAAGCTCGCAGCCTATCTGATGGGGTATTGCCACGTCGTCGTCACGCTCTCGCACGAGATCGACCGGGCGCACCGGCTGTTCACGGTCATCAACGAGCGTGGCAAGCCCCTCCAACGCAATGACATCCTGAAAGTCGAGGTGCTTTCGGGCGTTGATGGCGAGGGTGCCGATGCTGTGCGCCATTGGGACGAGGCCGAGCAACTCGTCGGCGGCGATTTCGAGTCCCTGTTCAGTCATCTCCGCACGATCTATGGCCGTCCGGAGCAGCGCATCGTCTCTGCCGTTCGCGGTCTGTTGGCCGATGTCGGCGGCTCGGAGCCGTTCGTCGACGACGTGCTCCTGCCCTATGCCCGCATCCAGGCCGGGATCGTCGCGGCAAGCCAGTCGGCCGAGGTGGCAGGCATACCGTACGCAACCAACCTCTTCTACCTCGGCCGTCTCAACGGCGCCGAATGGATGCCGTCGGTGATGTTGACGCTGCGCATGCACCAGGCGTCGCCAGAGATTGCGCACGAGCTGATTTCCGCCATCGACCGGACAGCGTACGTGCTGCGCGTCATGTGCCAGGGCAGCGGCCGGCGCGCGACGCGGTTCCAGGCGATTGCGAAGGCGATCGCCAACGGAACCGCAGTTTCCGGCGACGCCGAGGTCTTCTCCTTCAGCCGCGACGAGCAACGCGCAGCGGCCTACAATCTGCGCGATCTCCATCGGCGCAACCAGCAGGTCAGCAAGCTGCTCCTGTTGCGCATCAATGACGTGATCGAAGGGCGCGTGCGCGCGGTGAACCCGGCGGATTACTCCGTCGAGCACGTGCTGCCTGTCCGGCCGCAGGCCAACAGCTCCTGGCGCAATCTTATTCCCGACCCGGAGCTGCGTGAGATCGCGACGGCCTGTCTCGGCAACTTGACGCTTCTTCCGTGCCGCCTAAATGCAAAGATCCGCAACAGCGATCTTGGCCAGAAGCGCGATCTCTTGATGAAGGGGTTGACGCAGGAGACGACGCTGGCGATTGCCCGCGACGTGGTGGAGGCGAAAAACTGGGACTTCGATACGATCAAGGCGCGCGAGGCGGTCCTGCTCGAGGCCGCGGCGAAGATCCTGCGTATCGACGTCAGCGAGACGCCGATCGCGCGCGACAAGCGGCGGCGGGCATCGAGGAACTGACGCGCGCGGGCTTCCGGGGCCTGGAGCATGCGCCTATCCGGCGAGCAGGTGTGTCGAGTGCGACACGCGACTCCAAGGGGATCAGCCCTGCGGATGTGACTCTTGCCGATGGATGTCGGTCCGAAGTAAGTCACGTCGATGTCTGACGCGAGCGACGATGCGCCCGAGAAGGCGGAGGTTGGCAACCCGCCCGGCGGCGACACGCTGATGGCGCGAGAGCACGCGCCGCCGCCGAATGTAGCGGGAACGCCGAGCGTGGATGGCAGCTTGCATCCGCAGGGCGCGGCGGCGCGGCAGCGGACCACGGGGCGTCGGGCGGTGTTTCTCGACGGCTCGCTGCTGCGCCACATTCTGGTGATGACGGGTACCGGCGCCATCGGCCTGATGGCCATTTTCCTCGGCGACCTCGCCAACATCTTCTTTCTCGGTCGACTCGGCGACGAGGCGGTGGTGGCCGCCGTCGGCTATGCCGGCTCGATCCAGTTCCTCACCATTTCGATCGGCATCGGCCTCGCCATCGCCGCAACCTCGCTCGTTTCGCCAGCGCTCGGTGCCGGGCGGCGCGTGCGTGCCCGGGCCCTTTCGACGAGTGCGCACCTGTGGACGTTCGTGGTCTCGGCGTTGCTGGCGCTCGGGGTGTGGCTGTCCATCGGCCCCTTGCTGACCATGCTGGGGGCCGCGGGCCGTACCCACGCGCTCGCCTCCTCCTATCTGACGATCCTGGTGCCGACGCTGCCGCTGCTGGCCTCGGGCATGACATCCTCGGCGGTGTTGCGGTCCGTCGGCGACGCGCGCCGGGCGATGTACGTCACGCTCTCGGGCGCGATCGTCAACATGGTGCTCGATCCGTTGTTCATATTCTCCCTTGGCCTCGGCATCGAGGGCGCGGCCATCGCCTCGGCCATCTCGCGCCTCGCCATCGTCACCATCGGCTTGGATGGGGTGGCGCGCGTGCACGGGCTGTTGAGCCGTCCCCGCCTCAGGGCGGCGATGCTTGTTCCCATCCCGCTGGCCCCCGTGGCGGGCCCCGCCGTCATGACCAACATCGCGACGCCCTTCGCCAATGCCTATGTCACCGCCGCGATGGCGAAGCACGGCGATGCCGCCGTCGCCGCCTGGGCGATCATCGGCAGGATAACGCCGGTGGCGTTCGGCGCGATCTTTGCGCTGTCCGGGACCATCGGACCGATCGTCGGCCAGAACTTCGGCGGCGAGCGCTACGACCGCATGCGCCAGAGCTACACTCTGTCGCTGTTGGTGACGGCGCTGTTCACCGCGATCGCCTGGCTTGCCCTTGCCGTTCTGGCGCGCCCGCTCGCGTCCTTGTTCCTGCTCGACGGCGAGGCGGCGGAGCTCGTCGTGATGTTCTGCCGCTGGCTGTCGCCGCTATTCGTGTTCCTCGGCATGCTGTTCGTGTCGAACGCGGTCTTCAACACCTTGGGCCGCGCCCACTATTCGACGCTCCTCAACTGGGGCCGCGCAACGCTCGGGACGATACCGTTCGTACTCGCCGGCGGGGCATACTGGCATGCCCCCGGCGTGCTGCTGGGCAACATGACCGGTGGAATACTCTTCGGGAGCCTCAGCATCCTGTTGTGCTACCGTCTGATGTCGTGGCTCTCTGACGGCAAAGGGTCGAATCGCTGAATGCGTGATGCGACCCGTCTCGGCTGTCCGCTTGATCGTGTCGGCGGTCGCGGCCGGTTTGTTGTCAACGTGGGTTGGCGTGCGCGTACCCGGTTTTTCGGAGAAGCACTGCCGAATGTTCAAGCGCTCCCTGACGCCGAGGCCCGTTCACCGGGTCGCGCTGGTCGCAGCAACGGCGCGCAACCTGATCGAAATGCGCGGACCGCTCGTGCGCGCGTTGATTTCCCGCGGCGTCACGGTTCTGTGCATCGCACCGGAATTCACCGCCAGCGAAGAAGCGACGCTCGAGTCGATGGGCGTCGAGCGGGCGACCTTCAACATCGTGCCGCGCGGCCCGCGCTTCGCCGCCGACTGGCAGATCGTGCGCGAGTTGAAAGAGAAGCTCGCCGCCTGGAAGCCTGATGCGGTATTGGCCGTCTCCGGCCGCGTGCTGGCGCTGGCGATGATGGCCGCGCAGCGCGCTCGGGTCGCGCGCCGCATCGCGATGATCAACGGCCTGCCGCCGCCCGAGCCAATCGAGGACGGGCACTCCGCGCATGGCATCCTGCCCGGCGTCGTCGACCGCGTGTCCGCCGGCCCGCGCCTGCTGGCGCAAGGGCTTCGCGCGGCATCGGCCGTCGTGTTCCACAATCGCGACGATCGCCGCCGCCTGACGCAGCAGAAGCTGCTGCCGGCTTCGCTGCCGTCGATCATCGTTCCGGGCGCGGGTGTCGATCTCGCGCATTTCGCCGAAACGCCCCTGCCCGCCCTGTCCAAAGGGCTCGTGTTCCTGATGATCGCCACGCTCGACCGGTCGCGCGGGGTGCTCGACTATTGCGCGGCGGCGACGAGCCTCAAGGAGCGTGCGCCGCAGGCCCGTTTCCTGCTGGCGGGCCCGGCGGGTGATGGCCCGACCGGCCTCAAGCCCGAAGCGCTGCGGCCATACGCCGACGCTGTGACGTTCATCGGCCCGCTGGTGGATGTCCGGCCGGCGCTGGCGGACTGCCACGTGCTCGTCTACCCATCCCACGCCGAGGGCATGCCGCGGGTCGTCCTCGAAGCGCTGGCGACGGGCCGCCCGGTCGTGACCACGGCGACACCGGGGTGCCGCGACACGGTCGACGATCGCGTCAACGGCTGCCTCGTCCCTGCCGGCGATACGGCGGCGCTGGAACTCGCGCTGGCAAGCTTCCTGAAGCGGCCAGACCTGCTTCCGGCGATGTCGCGTGCGAGCCGGGTCAAGGCCGAGCGGCACTTCGGCCAAGCCACCGTGCTGAGCGAGCTGCTCGGGCTGCTCGAGGTCTCGGACCGCCCGGCCGGCGAAACGGCGCGCGAGCCTGCGGCGACCGCTGCCTGAATTGCGCGGCGCCGGTGTGATGTCGTCAGGCCGGATGGTTCTCGGGTGCGAACGGGACGAGACGTAAGGCGCTAAGCGCTTTCATCCAAGTTGAAGGCCGCGTGGCGCTCACTCGTGCTTCATGAACGAGTGCCATGTCCCGTCGGCACCTACCGTCAGCCGGTACCAGGTCCAGCGGCCAGTGGCCCGCATTGCGGCGATAACGTCGGGTGGAACGATGCGTTGGAGGTCGGCCTCCTCAGTCGGCGAGAGCGAAGCGAGCGGCCGCTCTGCGAGGTAGGGCCAGACATAGACGGTGTTGTTCTCGAAATCGCGGCCGAGCGGCTGGCGGGCGGGTGCCACGGAGAGCAGCTTGTCGATGATCGCCAGCGTTTCCGCGCCTTTGCCGTCCTTCGACGCTTTCTTCAGGAATTCGATAGGATCTTCGTCGGATGCTGCCTCGGTGGCGGGAGCAAAGATGGGCTTCAGTTCGTTCCACGCGATAGCCGTGCGCAATTCCTCGATGGAGCCGGTGTGAACGGCGGCGAGTATGGCGTCGATCATCTCGCGGGTCGGTCGGGGCAAGTTTGCCAGCGGTTCGGGCTCCGGGGAGCTGGCGACCGGGGCGGGTTCAGCGGGTGCCGCGACCGCCTTGTCGCGCGTGCCGGCATCGGCGGCGTTGGTCTCGGCGACCGCCGGTCGATGGACAAGGGCACCCACCGCAAGTACCAATGACAGCAGACGAATCGATCGACCGAGGAGTGGCAGCGATAGCTGGGGGCGGGGGCTTGTCATATGAGGTGTGGCGGCTGTGGTTTCGGCCGGAGAGTGGCGCTCTGAGCTGTGCATCGCTTTCTCCCGCTGGGCAGATAGGCTCGGCCGCCGACGCGCTTCACGCAGTAGGCGCGAACAGCCCTAGTACGGGCATGGGTCGCCGGCAAGGCGCGGGGTGGCCGGCGTGATGATGATGCAACTCATCCCCAACCCGCTCATCATCCCGGTTGGGCTCATCATCGGCGTGCTGGTGGCAGCGCCGGTCGGGCCGGTGAACGTGCTCTGCATTCAGCGCGCCATCGAGCGCGGCTTTTGGGGCGGCTTGGCGGCGGGCGTCGGGGCAGTTCTGGGCGCCGGACGGATCGCGCTGTTCGCGGCGCCCGGCGGCGGCGCGATCGCGGGCGCGATCTCTGATTACCTCACCGCCATTCAGATCGTGGGGGGCCTGGCGCTCGCTCTCTTCGGATTGAAACTCTACCTGACCGAGCCGCGCCTGGACGCGCTCGACAAGGCGCATCACGAGAACGCGAAACTCAAGGATTTCGTCTGGGACATCCCGCAGACGTTCTTTCTGACGATCACCAACCCCGGCGCGGTACTCGGACTGTTCGCCATCTTCGGCGGCATCAGCACCTTCGTCGAGGTGAAGACCAACATCGACGCGCTCACCATGGTGGCGGCGATCATGGGCGGCAGCCTTGGCTGGTGGATTTTGTTGTCCGAGCTGATCGGCCGCATCCGCCACAAGATCAGCGCGAACCGTCTCGGCCTCATCAACCGGGTCGCCGGAATCCTGCTGATCGCGTTCGGAGCTATTCTGATCGGCGAGATGGCCTACAAGTTCCTGGCGCCGCAACTCTGACCCAGGCAACTCAATGCAGGGGGATAGCGGTCTGCGCGAGCCGCGCGCTACCGCGTCGACTTCGTCGAGGGCGTCACTGGCACGTGTGGGCCATCGTGAACTCGCCGATCCGCACGCGCCGCTCGAGCCCATGCGCCAGCTCGGCGACGGCGTCCTCTCCGAACATCGCGACGAGATCGCTCAGCGCCGTGAACAGCGCGGCGTAGGCCATCAGCTCCGGAGCGACGCCCGTCTCCTCGCCCTGATCCCAGGCCGCGAGGATGAGACTTAGCGCCTTGATGCTGTCGTCGCCGTCATCCACGTAGTCGAATACAGTCGCCAATGTCGTTCCCCTTGCCATCGTGCGACCGCGTCTCGCCGAAGCCGGACGCGCTCCCCAGAGGAACCGGTCTAGCATCGAAATCGGTCCGCCGCTGGAATCGTGGCAATTCATTGTAAATCGCCACGCAAGCATGCCGACGCGACGGCGCGCGGCTATTGCGATACGGCGAGCGTCTCGGCGATCTCTGCGCCCTCCGAAAGGAAGCGCTCGATGGTCGATTGCGCCGTCGGCGTGCAGATATTGTAGGTGCGCGAATAGTTGCGGTACCCCTGGTTGAAGCTGCGCGAGAGGCGTGCGCGGCGGATCGCCGTGGTGCCTTCCGACTTCATCAGCTCCGTCATGGTATCGCGCCAGAACTGGCCTTCGTTGGCGCCGCACAGCTCGCGCAGGTAGTGGATCGCGCCAAGCAGTTCCGCAAGACGCAGCAGTTTGGTGTCGTAAGGCCGGCTGTCGGTCGCGTTGGTGGGGGCGGCGAAAGACGGCTGTGCGCCGGTCGCGACGAACGTGCAGAACAGCGTCGCGCCGAGCAGCCTCGCTGCGACACGTGCGACAGCGCGCGAGCGGCGACGCACGGGCACACCGTTTCGACGATTGCTCGTCCCAAGGAATCTCGGCGTGAATTTTGACATGCGCGAATCCTGCGTGTGGCCTCCGCCGCCCGCAGGGGCGGCCACCCATCAAGGTTCTCCTAGCACCGATTCTTGGCGCTGGCACGGCTCTGAGGCCGAGGCCGCACGGGTGGGCCGGAGCCTGTGGCCGGCGAAGGGGATGGCCAGGGCTTTTGCTCGAACGTCACAGGGAAGGGAGGAGGGGGAGAGCAAAGGTAAGCTCGGTGTGTAGGCGCTCCAATCCGCTGCGCGACTTTGGCTCGCGTGTGCGAGATCGTCAGGCGATCACGGTGCGCCCAAGATTACGATCCGAGTGATGCGCTCGACCGGCCACGCGGTCATCTCGGCGGCTTCTCGAACGGTTGCTTCGCGCTCGAGGAATCCGGGCCGAGGTAGCGCGTCGGCGGATCCGGCATCTGGTAGGTCCCTGGCGGAGGCGCGATCCATTCGAAGACGCCGCAAGGTCGTGGCGGGCTGTTGCACGGCATGATGCAAGACGTCGTGTAGGGAACGCGCCAAGCTTTGCCAAAAGTGACGGGCCCATAAAGAAGTTGGCAGGCGCGGGGGGAGTCCGCGTATGGCGTTTCGTATCCCGTTTGCACCGCAAAAATGGTCCAAGTGAAATTATAACCTGTGCAACGATTGGGGTCGGCGAGATTTGCGCTCGATTTCAAACATGTCGCGGCACATTGCGCGGAATTTCGTTCGGCCGGTTCACCCCGCAGACGCGTTATGATGCGGCCTTCTGAATCCAAACGGCAATCCGGCGTCTCGCTGGGATGGACTTGCGCCATCGCCGTTGGACTGAGGAATGACAGAAGGGTGATGACACCGACGATGAAGCGGAGAAACCGAAACGCGATGACGGTGAACATGGGGGACACCGACGCAAAAAAACCAAAAAACCAAATCGTCATGAATAAATAAACGAAACGGGCTGTGCATGCAACGTAATTCGTTTCGGGGCGTTGATGCTCGACCGTGCCTTTTCGAGTTTCGAAAAAGCTCCCTACTGCCTTGCATGCGTTAAACTACGCCTCTAGGCTACGCCGCACGAGGTGGGCGCTCCAAGCTGAAACCGATGCTTCATGCCTTGGAGCGTCGGGCCTCCGGGG
>CALMPK010000089.1 GCA_937873575.1 uncultured Hyphomicrobiaceae bacterium | reverse complement strand
CGCCTTGCTCAATAGAAACAGATCCTTCATCGCCGCCTCCTTCAACAGCGACAATGAATCAATCCACAAACTGATCCGCAAGCGAATTAATGGGTCCTGAGCCTAGATATATCCGGCCCTCCATGACTGCCTGAGCAGGCCGCCTCGTGCGAAGCGCGCTTGCCCAAGAAGGGCCTCGCGCTTCGCCGTCTCGGCGGCTTCCACTTCTTCATTCCGTAGGTGCTACGGCACCGAGTTCACCTCAATGGCGATTTTGCGGTGGTGCCAGCAATCCCGCGTCGAATGGCACTACATCGCGCCCGGCAAGCCAATGCAAAACGGCTTCATCGAGAGCTTCAACGGGCGTTTCCGGGATGAATGCCTCAACAAAACGCTTTTCTCGACGCTTGCACATGCCTGCTCAGCTATCACCTTATGGAAGGAGTACTACAACGAGCACCGCCCACACTCGGCCCTCGGCAACAAAACACCTGCCGAGTTAGCAGCAAAAATCTCTCTGGAAACCAAGGCCGCTTAGGCCCTAAACAAACCCAAGGACTCTCCCCATAACCGGAGGAAAGTCAGGTCTCGGGTCATCTGGACAAGCCGTTCGTCATTATGCTGTTCTCCCTTCGATGAGGAACAAGTATCATGGTCAGCGATAGAATGTGTTGCTGCAAATGCTGGACGTCAGAGCCGCACAGGTTCACACTCTACCCGATCCACCATATGCCGGGACTGAACACCCAACCTCATGTCTTCTCTCGCCTGGATTGATTTCGACGAAGCCGAGCGGCAGCGCGCGCAACGCATCATGGCGCTCTTTCAGGAGCGCGAGACCCGCGACGAACTGGGGCTGGGGGCGATCCGGGATTCCATCGCCGATCATCTCTTTCCGGGCACGAGCACGATCCAGACGCGCCTGCGCTACATGCTGTTCATTCCCTGGCTTTATCGGGCGCTGGAAAAGCGCGAAGTCCCCGAAGCGCAGCTCCGCACCGAGGCGCGCGACACCGAAATCCGGCTTGCCGACGCCCTGAAAGCCGGCGGTGAGTCCAACGGCATCATCGGCCGGGACGCAGGCCCACGGCTCCAGCGGCTGCCGAGTTCCGTCTATTGGGCTGGCCTGGGTGCGTGGGGCATCCGGGTCTTTCCGGGCTCGCTCGACAGTCTGTTCGTCGCCTTGCGGGGCCGGGGCCGGTCGCGCGGCGCATCCAGCGGCGAAGACGCCCTGGCCGGCGCCCAGATGCCCGCCGTCTGGAATCCGGCCTTGCCTTCGATGCCCGGCGACCTTCTTGAGCACGCCGTATTCCGCCTGACCACCGACGAGGCGCAATTCCTCATCGACCGTCTGATCGCCAGCCAACCCACCGCACTGCTTACGATGTTGGCGCACGAAGGCATCGACGCGGACTGCGACTATATCTGGGCGCACCCCCATCTGTCGGCGTTTCCATCCGCAGCCCGCCGCCTCGTCCAGCATGGGGAAATCTTCTCCAACGTGATGCACGGCGCGGCGCTGCTCTATAACCTCACGCTCAGCGAGCTGCGCCAGCGCGACGACTGGATCGAGGACTATCGCGCTCGGCTTGAAGCCTGGAACGACGAACTCGATACCAGCGTCGTCCGCGCGTGGTCGCTCGATGATTTCTGGAACGTCGTCGAGCACCCCGCGCACGCTGTCCGGCCAGCCGCCAAGCGCTTTGTGACCGAGTGGCGTGAGCTGGTTCTGGCCGGGACGGAGCAAGTGATCGCTTCGGCTGTGGCGCGGCAACTTGTCGAAGAGCGCGAGCGCCGACTGAAAACCAGCCAGTCCCGCTACGCCAATCACGCCGTGCGCGACCGCTGGACCGGCGCATCCGGCGCCGACCGCCTCACCTTCCGTTGGGCGCAGGCCAAATCGCACCTGCGGGATCTCGCCCATGCTCAATAGGCGCAGCCTCGATCCCGAACAGCGAACCCTTTACGGCGTCAATCTCCAGCCACCGGCGAGCTACGTCTTCGACGCGGCGGTCGCCACGACCTTCTCGCTCGATTTCGAGACCGCGCTCGCCGTGCCGGTCAGTCTGGCGCTCTTCGCCGCCGAGAACCGCGACGACATTCTCTCTCATCCTCTGGCGCTGCTGGAAGGCGCCGAGCGCATCGCCGGCCGCCTCGTCGTCTTTACCGACGCCGGCCATATCCAGGCGAGCGCGCGGCCGCATTCCCGCCTTTGCTCGTTGCTCGAACGCATCATCGTCGAGGTCGCCGCCCCTCAAGGCGGGGCCTTCCATCCCAAGATGTGGGCGCTACGCTTCACGCCGCTGCGGCCCGAAGACCCGGCGCGCCTGCGCCTACTCATCCTCTCCCGAAACCTCACGCGCGACCGCTCCTGGGATATTGCCGCCACCCTCGACGGCGTGATCACCAGGCAGCCTAAAGCCGTCAACCGCCCGGTCGCCGACTTCCTTCGCCAGCTCCCCGAGCTCGCGACCGTCGGCGCTCCCGACGGAACGAAGACGCTTGTCGATGACCTGGCCGAAGACATGCGCCGCGCCGAATGGAGCCTACCCGAACCGTTCCAGAGCGTCTCCTTCGCCGTCAACGGCCTCGACGGAGAGCCATGGCGCCCGGAACCCTGCGTTCGGCTGGGCGTGGTGTCCCCCTTCTGCGACGATCAAACCTTGTCGATGCTCGCCGGTCTGGCCAGCGCCGAAAAGCCCATCTTAATCGGGCGATCCGACGAACTTGCCCAGGTGCCCAATGCCACGCTTGATGGCTTTGCCCGCGTGGCCGTGCTCGACGAAATGGCGGCCACGGAAGATGGCGAGGAGGAAGACGCAGCGGCCCTGCAAGGGCTCCATGCCAAGGCGTTCATCGCCGAACGCGGCTGGGACACCGCGATCACGGTCGGCTCGGGAAACGCCACGCGGCCGGCGCTGCTTACCGGCTGCAATGTCGAGATCTTCACCACCCTGACCGGGAAGCGATCGCGGGTCGGCAGCGTCGAGGAAATCCTCGGCGAAAAGGGGTTTGGCCGGCTGACGCGGCCGTTCGTCCGCGACGAGACGGGAGCCGCCGATGTCGCGCAACGAGCCGCCGAGGCTCGTTTGGATCAGGCCCGACGCGAGATTTGCCGCAGCGGCCTCACGCTCCGTTGCGAACGCGGCGAGCACGATGCCGATGGCGCGCCGGTCTGGCGGGTTTGGCTGATCCCGTCCGAACCGCTGCCCCTTCCCCGGCTCGGTGCGTTGCGAGTTTGGCCGATCACGCGGGGTGAAGGACATGCGCGCGATATGCTGGAGCCGCTCCGGCAGGGACAGCCCGCCGACCTTGGAGCAATGCCCTTGGTCGACCTTACCCGGTTCCTCGCCTGTCACCTGACGGACGATGCGGAAGATGTCTCGATCCTGTTCAGCACCGGGCTCAAGATGGAGGGTCTGCCCGCAGAGCGCCACGCCGCCATCCTGCGCTGGGTGATCGACAGCAAGGACGCTTTCTTCCGCTATCTCCGCCTGCTCCTCTCCGAATTAGGCGATCCCTTCGCCGCCGCCCTCGCGGCGCAGGACGGGTCAGGTCAGGGCGCCTGGCACGCGGCAAGTGACGACGCACCCATCCTCGAGGAGATGGTTCGGGCCTTCTGCCGGGGGGGAGACCAGCTTCGCGCCATCGAACGGCTGCTCGCACGACTGGAAACCGGCGACGGTTACGATACCGATCCGATTCCGGCCGAGTTCCGCGCACTCTGGAGCACATTCCGAATTGCGCTCGCCACGCAGGATGCTGCGCATGCCAAATGAACGGTTTAGCGCCGACGCGGCGCTCGCTCCTCTCAAAGTCTTTCAACGACGCACCGTCGACTACGTCTTCGATCGGCTCTACGGCCAGGACGATCCTGTCCGCCAGTTCCTGGTCGCCGACGAAGTCGGCCTCGGGAAGACGATGGTGGCGCGCGGAGTCATTGCCCGCATGATCGAACACCTGTGGGACAACACCAAGCGGATCGACATCCTCTACATCTGCTCGAACCAGGCGATCGCCGCCCAGAACCTCAACCGGCTGAACGTCCTCGGGCGCCGCGAGCTGACCCTGCCGACCCGCATGACGCTCGTTCCCCTGCAACTGCGCGACCAGGCGGGCCTCGATGCCAACAGAGTAAACTTCATCAGCCTGACGCCGGGCACCACCTTCGATCTGCGCTCCGCAACGGGCGTAACGCAGGAACGCGCCTTGCTGTTCCATCTCCTGCGCGACCTAGTTTCGCATGCGCGTGGCCTGCACAACCTGTTGCAGGTCACGGCCGGCGTCGAGGGTTGGACCCGCGCTGTGGACAACCTCACCCTAGAAGGCGTCGACAAGCACATCATCGAGCGTTTCCGCCGCGACGTGCAGACGGATCGCGACCTCTTAGAGGAACTCGAGCGGATTTGCGAACTCTTCCCGCGCCGCCGGGACATCTATCCCGCAGAAATGACACACCCCCGCAACAGCCTGGTCGCCAGGCTCCGCGCCAAGCTGTCCCACGCATGCGTGGATGCGCTGCAACCCGACCTCATCATCATGGACGAGTTCCAGCGATTCCGGGATCTGCTGCATGGCGACAGCGACGCGGCGATCCTCGCGCGCGAACTGTTCGACTACTCGGGAGGCGACGGGCACGCTGCCCGCACCTTGCTGCTCTCAGCCACACCCTACCGGATGCTCACGCTCGCCGGCGACGAGCCCGACGAAGGCGACCACTATCAGGACTTCCTTGAGACCTTGAGCTTCCTCTACGGCCGAGAAAAGGGGCCGGAGGTGACAGCCACGCTGGCGCGTGAAATGCGCGCCTTCCGCGGCCTCTTGCATGCCCTGCCACAGTCACATGCCTCAGCGGTCGAGACCCGCCAGACCATCGAACGGCGCCTGCGCCATGTGATCGCCCGAACCGAGCGGGTCGCGTCGACGGTCGAGCGCGACTCCATGATGAGCGAGCCCGCCATCCCTGTCTCGATCGCGCCCGCCGACCTCGCCCAGGCGTCCGCTCTGTCGCTCGTCGCGCGCACCCTCGAGGCGCCGGAGATCATCGAATACTGGAAGTCGGCGCCCTACCTGCTCAACTTCATGCGCCACTACAGCCTGAAGCAGCTTCTGACGGCGCAGGCGGCGGCGCCGTCTGCGACGCTCCGCAACGCCATCGAAGCGGCACGGCCGACCATGCTCGATCGCGACGCCATCGATGCCTATGCCCCACTGGAGCCGGCCAACGGCCGCATGCGGGCGATCATGGACGAAATCTTCGGCCAAAGCCTTGAGCAAAACCTGTGGATACCCGCCGCCATGCCTTACTACGGCGCGGCGCGAAGCAGGCCGCCTTTGACCAAGGCGCTGATCTTTTCGTCCTGGTCCATGGTGCCCGATGCTGCCGCGGCCCTTCTCTCCTACGAGGCCGAACGGCGTATGGGTGTCGGGGAATCCGGCAGGCGTTATTTCGAGCAACATAGGCTTCGTCCCTTGCAATTCCGTCAGGATCAGGGACGGCTGGCAGGTCTACGCGCGCTTCTGCTGATCTATCCATCACCGGCCCTGGCCGAGTTGGCCGATCCGCTCGCGGTATTCAGCGAACGCAAGGAGCTCTTGTCGGAAGACGATATGCGCGCCGCTGTCGCCGTCCGGCTGGCGCCTGCTCTCGAAGCGCTGGGAAAAGGCGCGGTATCGCTAGAAGATGCCAACAGCGCCGAATGGGCCGCGCCCGCCGTAATCGACGAACTGTTGGGAGCGCGGTCGCGCACCTGGCTGGAGACGGCCTCCGGCATGTGCGCCCTGGCGAGCGAGGACGCCTTCCAGGATCATGTCGCGGAACTGGCGGCCGCGGCAAAGGTCCGCGACATCGGAGCCCAGGTGGCCGATCTCTCCGATCTCCTGGTTGACGTGGCGCTCGGCAGCCCCGCCGTCTGCGCGCTCCGCGCCCTCAAACGGATCGCACCCGAATTGGCCTGGGATGACCCCCGCCTGCTCAGCGCCGCCGCCGAGGCCGCATGGGCATTCCGAACTCTGTTCAACCAGCACGACGCCATCGCCATGCTGCGCCGGGACACCGACGATCACTACTGGCGCCGGGTGCTGGTCTATTGCGCCGAGCACAATCTCCAGGCGGTCCTCGACGAATATGCCCATTACCTTGTCGATGCTGAAGGTCTTGGCTCCCTTCCTGCCGTGGATCGCGCGAGCGGCGTTGCGCGTGCGATGGCCCAGGCCCTGGCGATTCGTCCATCACAGGTCGACGTCGATGACGTGCATGTCGAGGGCGAGGCCCTCGCCATCGACAAATTCCAGATGCGGGGCCGCTTTGCCATGCGGCTTGCGGACTACAAGGACGAAGACGGCGCCGTCGCGCGGCTCGGAGGCGTGCGTGACGCCTTCAACTCACCGTTCCGGCCGTTCGTTCTCGCCACCACGTCAGTCGGCCAGGAAGGGCTGGACTTCCATCCCTATTGCTATCGCGTCTATCACTGGAACTTGCCGGGCAACCCGGTGGACCTCGAGCAGCGCGAAGGCCGCATCCATCGCTTCAAGGGCCATGCCGTGCGCCTCAATCTAGCCGAACGCCAGGCGGCGGTCGTCAGGGGCCGTGGGCAGGCTCCTGACGATCCGTGGAAGCTGATGTTCGAGCACGCGCGATCCGAGGCGGCGGTCGATACCGATCTCATCCCCTATTGGATCTACGAAGGTTCCGTGCGCGTCGAACGGCGCGTGCCGATGCTGCCGTTCAGTCGGGAAGTCACGCGACTCGCCTGGCTCAAACGCAGCCTCACGGTTTATCGACTGGCCTTCGGTCAACCAAGGCAGGACGATCTGCTCGACTATCTGCAAACCCTGGCCGGCGACGGCATGGACTCCAACTTGCTTACAGACCTGCAAATTCGGCTTGAGCCAGAGGTGTTCGACAGGTCCGAGTGATGACCTCACTGCACCTGGATTCAAATGCCCTCACCCTCGCAACACTGTGCTACATGCAGATGACCTCCTCCCGTCTTCGTGATCATAATTGGAAAATTCCAGCCCAAAATGGTCCGATTTGCCGGGAGCGGTCAGTCACTGATGCTGCCCAAACAGGGGGAGCTATCGTTTAATACAAACCATCAATTTGGATGATTCTAAGTGGCAATCTGCTGGCTTCTACGCCATAGCGTATAAATGGGATGTCAAAACCGTCATTTCCTATCGCGGCACTGACAATTTCACCCCAGACGCAACGTCATGAGCCCAACGTATAGGAATAACCATGCGCCGCACCAGCCTGTCGCATCCTGTACAGATCGCTACCGTTGAAACGCTCCCCGGCTGCGGTCGCATCGGCGTGACCTTCTGCCCCGGGAAAAAGGACAGCAACGCCATGACGGGTGGCTGGGATCGTGATCTCGGTCTTGATCTTGATGCCATCGTGGAATGGGGTGCAGCCGTTGTCGTGACGCTTGTTGAACCGTTTGAACTGGAAGAGTTGAAAGTGCCACACATCGGCGAAGAAGTTGCCCACCGTCATATGGATTGGCTCCACCTTCCGATCCGCGATGTCTCCACCCCGGGCGAGGTCTTTGAAGCCGCTTGGGCCAGTGCTGGCCCCGCTCTTCATGCGCGCCTACGTGACGGGCAAAACGTTCTGGTGCATTGCAAGGGTGGTTTGGGCCGTGCGGGCACCATCGCTGCCCGCCTGCTTGTGGAGTTGGGCAAGGCCCCGAATGAGGCCATTGCCCGGGTTCGGGCCGTGCGTCCCGGTGCCTTGGAAACCAAGGCGCAGGAAGCCTATGTGGCCCAGTGCGCGCCCTTCGCCGCCCCCGCCCCTCTTGCCTCGCCTGATGCCTTGGAAGACCGCGCCATCGGCGCTCTCATCGGCTTGGCCGTAGGCGATGCCGTTGGCACGACGCTGGAGTTCAGCCGGCGAACCGACAGGGCGGGGGGCCCCCCCAAGATGGTGGGGGGGGGACCGTCCCGCCTGAGGGGGGGCAAATGGCCCGATGCCCCCGCCATGGCGCTCGCCCTGGCGGACAGCTTGACCGCCAATCCCGCGCTTGATCCGCGCGACCTGATGCGGCGCTTCGTCCAGTGGTGGCAGCAGGGAACATATTCCTGCACGGGAAAGTGCTTCGACATCGGCGACACGACGCGCCAGGCGATTCAGAAATGGCTCAAGACGGGCGATCCGCTGGCCGGAAGCCCAGCGCCGCACACGGCGGGCAATGGCAGTCTCATGCGCCTTGCCCCCGTTGCCATTCGCCATTGGCGCGATGCCGAGGCGCGCCACGCTGTTGCCGCCCTACAAAGCCGCACAACCCACGGCGCGCCCGAGGCGGTGGATGCCTGCATCCTCTTTGCCGACATGATTGCCGAGGCGATTGCCGGACGCGCCCGCGCAGAGATCCTTGCGCCGCGCACCTTCGCTGGCGCGCCCAGGATCACGGCGCTTGCTGCAGGGGAATGGCGTGGCAAGCCGCGCAAGGCGATCAAGGGTAGCGGCTATGTTGTGGATGCACTCGAAGCCTCGCTCTGGTGCATCGCCCGCACGGCAGACTTTTCCAGCGCTGTCCTGATGGCCGCCAACCTGCGCGACGATGCCGACACCACCGCCGCCATCACCGGCCAGCTCGCAGGCGCACTCTACGGCGCAAGCGGCATTCCGGAACGCTGGCGAGATACCCTTGCGTGGTGCCCGCGTATAGCCAACATGGCAGGCGCGCTATTCAGGGATGCCAATAAGCATTGAACCTTGACCTGTGCTCCGCTTCCAAACGCTGGATCATCTGAGGCCAGCGTCTGGGAGCGGAGCACACTGCCGGATGAAACTTCAGGGACAGGTCAGTCAACGTAGTGACCTGCAAAATTGTATTAGCCAATACCATACACTGTGTATTGAACAGTGTTTCCCAACTCCATCGGAAGATGACGGCGCTTCTCGCGCCGATAGTTATTGGCGGCGCACAGGACATCAGCGCGTCGAAGCAGAATAATGGTAAATGTATCGACCCAGTCATCATGCTTGTCATTTGGAAATGACAAGAGCTCGTTTAGGAAAGCATCGCGGTTTTGCATGTACCGACTAAAAACTACTTTCCCAGAACTCACAAGTTCGGTGACATTGAGAGCGCGAACGATCTTTGAGCCTGTTACTGTGGTATGGTCAACGTGTGGAAGATCCTTTTCATTTAACATCAGGGCCAAGCCTGCACCCGGGCCATTCGACTCTATGACGGTCAGGTCCGGCTCATATTTCGTGTCCAGCTGCTGATAATATCGGATAATCCCAGGCATGTCGTACTGCACGCGATGCGCCTGCAACACGTACCAAATGCCATTGTGATATCCCCAAACAATAAAGGCCGTGTAGTCGCCGCCGGCCAAGGTTTGGGCGACATCAGCGGTAATGAAGACGTATTGGAATTCAGGAGGCTTATCGACAAACGTGATCCAGTGCTTCTTGAATGTCACACCGTCAGGAGGCTGCGGGTTCTGCTGGTACTGCGCCTCGAAGGCACTCGCACCCAGATCCCGACGACGTTCATCCAGTTCCTTCTGCCCGAAACGCTCGGGATGGATCAGATCGCCTTTTTTCCGCAGGTGAGGTGGAGCCTTTCCCATGTCAAAAATCTGATCCTCAGAAGCAATCGCCTCGATCTTGAGCCGTTCGAACCCGCCCTTTTCCAGCAAGTGACCCGACAAATCGTCGACATGCCCGCGCTGCGAGACCACAAGAACGCGACCATTCTTGTTATTCAGACGATTTGCGATCGCCGTGTCGAAGGTGTTGTTGATCTTGTCACGGTGGGCTTGGGAGTTTATCGATGCCATGTCGTTAGGATCATCGATGATGATCCAGTCCGCTCCCTTGCCGGTGAATGATCCACCGATGCTTGATGCCAGTCGGTAGCCCAGTTCAGAAGTCTGCAAAATGTCGGAACTGGATTTGAGCAAGGAACTCTGGCCCACGTCCTTGAACCGGAGCGCCGGATTCAGCGCGCGGTACCAGGCTTTATGCGATATCATTCGACACTTCTGATGAAAGTCAGCCGCAAGACCCTCCGAGCAGGACAGACACATGATCTGCAGTGCAGGGTCCTGCATCATCAGGTACATCGGCAGTGCCACGCTGCAGAGAAGCGATTTTCCCATGCGTGGGTGAATGTTGATGATCACGCGTTGTGCATCGCCACGGATCATCCTTTCAAGCTGCGCGCATATCGTGACCATGTGCCAGTTGTGCAGATAGCCGTCTCCTGGCATGACGTTCTGCATGACGCGGACGGAGAACGGATAGAGCTGTGTGCGCAAGGCCGCTTGAACGCTGGCGTTCGAAATCATGGTCATTCCGAAGCGCCCCCCGTATTGATTTTCGGCTTCTTCGGTTTGCGCTGTTTTGCTTTTGCCGAAGCAGCAGCGTTGTTGCCGGCTTTGACGCCGTAACTGTAAAGCAGCGCGTCAACGACGGCCTGGTCTTGCGTCACGTCAATGCCCGGAGCCACGCCTGACTGGGACTGGGCATCGAAGGCCAAAACCAAATCCAGAAAATGACGGCGGACCTTTTCATTGCCCTTGAAGGCGTCCCCGATAGCACTCAGCACCAAAGCCTCGCGGCGCGACACTTTCTTGGGCTTGCCGCCGATATTGACCGTCACCTTGGCATCCATGTGCTTTTCGAGCAGGCGAGCAGTCGAAATACGCCCTCTCGGGCGCCCGTTCTTGTTGCCGGACTGCCCCTCCTTGAACTGGCTTTCCTTGGGAGGTTTTCCGTACCCCACAGTGTATTTACTCATGGGTTGTTCCCCCGTTTGCGTCAGACGCCGCAATCTGAAGAGGCGAGATGGCACGCCGCTTCTCGCGTAACTGATCGAGCGTCAATCCTGAGGAAGCATGGATGGCCTTCTTGCCGGTCATGGCTTCCCAGCGCGCAATCGCCACCTCGACGTATTTGGGCTCGAGTTCAATGCCGTAGCACAAGCGGCCGGTCTTTTCGGCCGCGAGCAGCGTGCTGCCCGACCCTAAAAACGGATCAACCACCACCTCTCCGCGCTTGGTGCAATCGAGCACAATCTCGGCCAGCATGGGCCAGGGCTTCACGGTCGGATGGGCCGCAAGTGCCTCGGCACGGTCCTTGCCAAATGAGCTATACCCCCGGAAGTCCCACACGTTCGTGCGGTAGCGGCCAAACTTGCCGAGCTGCACGTTGTTCTGCAGCGGCCCATCTCCCGCCTGAGCTACGACACAGGGTTCATGCTGGCTGCGGTAGAGCCCGCCCATGCCGCCGGACAGCTTGTTCCATATGGCCACGTCTACGAGGCGCAGACCCGTTTCGCGCACTGCATGCAACAGTTCCTCAAGGTGGCGGCGATCCATAAAGACGAACAGGAGTGCACCATTCCGCAGCGTCAGGCTAACAAGCTTAAGGATCTGCTGAAGGAACTGATCAAACTGATCACGGGACATTTCACCAACGCCCATGGCGAAATCTGCGTGCTTGGTTTTGCCCAACCCTGAGACGTTCCCGGCAATGGCAATATTGTAGGGCGGATCGGTGATGACCACTGAACCATCATACCCTTCCATGAGGATGTCATAGCTCAACCTGTCGAGGCTGTTACTGCACAGAATCTGATGCAGGCCCAGGTGAAAGAGGTCGCCCGCGCAAACAATAGGAGGCTGATCACCACTCAGAGCAGATTCAAGTTTCTCATCCTCAGCGTTTTCACGCTCCGGCATTTTGCCGCTGCCATTAATACTCTTGCTAAGAGCGATATCGATCTCGGCTACATCAAAGCCGGTGATGTCGAGCGCGTCGGAATCATCAATAGAAATCTCCTCCATGAGGATCGCAATCGCGTCTTCATCCCAGCTTGACTGCTCCGGGATCTTGGCGAGCAGCAGCATGATGGCCTTGGTCTCAGCAGCGGTGAGGTTGGAGAGCCTCACCACCCCGACTTCGGTTGCTCCCAGTTCACGCAATGCCATAGCAATTTCAAAACCATCCACGATGACACCGTCATCGTCGATAACCACGGGAACCAGCTGCTGCCCCGTGCGGTGCATGGCCCGCATCAGAGACTGCACCGCCTTGTCACCTACCTTCTTTGGCATATGGGGCGGAAGTTTCAGCGCTGCGAGCAAAAGTGTTTCATGCTTGAGCTTGGTAAGAATGGAAGTGGTGTTTACGCACGGGTCGTCCTGCAATGCCTCGGTCATGTGTCCTCACAATCAAATGTCGAAGACACGTGAGTGAAGCGTCACACCAAATTCTGGCCCTGACGGAATTCTACAGTCTTCGTGGTTGGATTTGGGGGAGTCACACAGCGCTTTAAGCCCCGACCTTGCGGTCACTTTCGGGGGAATACGCCGGCAGCATGAACTAGCCGTCCGAGCTCCATGGGACACCAGCGCAGTAACAATTACCATCGCGCCCGGGCCATTAGTCTTCCCGCTATGTGTGGCAGAATGTCTCTACACGAATCTATATATGGTATCAAGTGCCATTTTCGTCGGCATATATAGCGGAATCAGCCCCTCTCAAACCCCGACTCGTCCAGTTCGCCTGGAAGCCGCCACCTTAAGAAATGCTTTAGCGGGTCTTGATCCCCCAGGAATGCTCTCGCGAGTTGTAACCTGGCAAGCATTACCTCCCCATCATCAGGGGGCAACTTCAGCGCTGCGTCTTCTACGCCTTGCAAAAAGCGGATGATACCCTGGGTTTCCGTCCACTGGCCAATGATCTGTTCGAGATGCTGGCGACTGTCCTTGATGGATTGTTCGATCCTCTGCTTATTCTCAGCCCGCTTCCGCTTGTCTTCGGCAATTTCGTACTCCTTTATCCATACCTCGTGCTTGCGGCGAGCTTCCGCGCGCATTGCCTCTATTTCAGGGGCCATGGATTAAATCTGTTTGACGATTGCGCCTATGCGTCCGCTCAGCTTCTCTGTTCTGGTTCCCTGCCACTGCTTCACAAGTTGTCCGTTTCTGTAAGGGGAATAGGCAACCAATCGCAGCCGCCCGGACAACAAATCTTGGGTGGATGTCCACCTCTCATTGAGGCCGCTCCGTGGCGGACGGAGCTGGTAATCGGCCCCCGGCACGTACTTGCCGTTTAGGTACTTAAGTTCAACTCGCTCGGTCATCTCGATGATGGCTAGATGTGAGCTTTCAACAGGTTGTCCATCCGGGCGTTCCGTCGGAGACTGATGTTGCAAGACGACAGCAACCTCAGGAGAACCCGGATGAACATCCACAAGAATGCGCGAACGACGCCCCTTGGTCGAGAGGCAATTGTCAGGCGTGTGATGGGCGGGCAGAAGCCGGAGGCCGTCGCACGCGCCGCAGGCATCTGCTCTCGGACCGTGCGTAAATGGATGGCGCGGTTCGCGGCGGAAGGCGTGGCGGGTCTGGCGGACCGCTCCT
>CALMPK010000088.1 GCA_937873575.1 uncultured Hyphomicrobiaceae bacterium | reverse complement strand
CGACGACGATAGCGTTGTCGCCGGCCAGCGTGATGTCGATGATGAAGACCTTGAGCAGTCCGTCGAGGTTCTCGCGCCACCACGTCGGCGAAACGACGTGATCGAGTTCGGTCAGCAGCGCCTGCCAGAGGCCGGTGGGATCTGCGGCTAGGAAGTCGAGCATGTCAGCAGGTCCTGGTTGTGTTCAAACCGTTGGGAACGCACCCTTCTATTCCGGTGGCGGAACCTCCGGATGCATTATTTCGTCGGGGGTGATCGGCGCGGCGTGAGGGGCACATCGAAGGCTCACCGGTCGCCCCTCCGCGCACGCCATGGATATAGAGCAGGCGGCTTGCAGCAGTCACCGAGCGGCGGACCCTGGTTGCGCGGACCAAGTGTCCGCGCCGGGGTATGCCTCAGTAGCCGAGCAGCGCCTCGAGTGGACCCTTTGGCAGGGGCACCAGGAACCACCGCTCGAACATGAAGAACAGCGCTACCGGCACGGCGGTGCCGACGAGCACCGATTTCAGAATGCCGTTATGGCCGAACGCGATCATGAAGCCGGCGATGAAGATCGCCGACGCGACGTAGATGCCGATGAACTGCGTCGCGGCGATGTACGCGGCGAGCGGCAGCAGCACGAACATGATGCGCGAAAGACCCGTCAGGGTGACGAAGTCCTCCTGCGATTCCGCATCGCGGTTGCGGATGGCGTTGATGAGATTGATCAGGCTGGCGCCGCCGAGCAGCACCGAGATGCCGAATGGGAAGAAGCCGGCCGCCGGGCCGACGCCCTCCATCCAGCCATGGCCGAGTCTGACGCTTTCGGTGGCGAAGATGGTGGCGAACAGCAGAAGAAGAAGCGCTACAGCGATATCGACGGTGCGGCGCGAAACGAGGAGGGCGGCGCTATCGGAAGGGGGCTCGTGCATTTTTTGGGCTCCGCGGCCGTGTGTCGAGTTCAAGCGGTTTTGGGATCGAGGATTCTGTGGCGCTCGATCTATCAGTGCAGGTCGAGTGCGCGAGAGGCCGACCGAACGCCGGCCGGCCACTCGCGATCCGTATTACTGACCAGGAGCCAGGAAGCCGGCTTCCTTCATCAGCTCATGATGGGTCTTCTCGGCATTGGCGACCCAGGTCTTGAACTCGTCACCCGACATGGTCGTCTGGTTGAAAGCGCCGTTCTGCATGAACTGCTTCCAGTCTTCCGTGGCCATGACCTTCTTCATCAGCTCGACGTAGTAGGCGACCTCCTCCGGCTTGACGCCCGGCGACATGAAGATGCCGCGCAGCATCTGGTACTCGACGTCGACGCCCGACTCCTTGCAGGTCGGAATGTCGGACCAAGCCGTGTCCGCCGTCACCTTTTCGGTATAGGTGGAGCGCTTACCGTCAAAGATGCAGAGCGGGCGCAGGGCGCCGGCTTTCCAGTGGGAAACGGCCTCGATCGGGTTGTTGACCGTCGAATCCACGTGACCGCCGACAAGCTGCGTGGCAACAGCGCCACCGCCCTTGTAGGGAATGTACGTGAACTTCTTCGGCGTCGTGACGCGCTCGAGCGCGGCGGTGATGATCTGGTCTTCCTGCTTGGAGCCGGTGCCGCCCATCTTCTTCGACTTGTCGTCGGCGGCCTTCACCTCGGCGATGTATTCCGCCGCGGTCTTGGCTGTATTGGAGCTGTTGACCCACAGGACGAACTGGTCGAGGGCCAGCATCGAGACCGGCGTCATGTCCTTCCAGCTGAACGGAACACCCGTCGCCATCGGTGTCGTGAACAGGTTCGACAGCGTGATGATGATCGTGTGCGGATCACCGGCCCCCTTCTTGACCTCGAGGAAGCCCTCGGCGCCGGCGCCGCCGCCCTTGTTCACCACGACGAGCGGCTGGCTCATCAGGTTGTTCTTGGCGACCACGCCCTGGATGAAGCGGGCCATCTGGTCGGCGCCGCCGCCAGTGCCGGCGGGAATGATGAAAGTGACGGGCTTCGACGGTTCCCACGCCTGGGCAGCGACGGGTGCCAGAGTGGCGCAGGTGGCCATCGCGGCTCCGAGAAGGCAAGCCTTCATCGAACGGTTTGATTTCATCGTGTTTCCTCTCCTTTGCTGGGCCATTGGACCTTGGCGGCCTCTGCTTATCGTTCAGTCGGACGGCGCGTTCGTGACCGCTTTTCACTTGGTGGTTGAAACGAGGCTCGGTGCCCGGCTCTGATGGTGTCCCCGAGTGACGGTCAGCCCGTCCGCTCGGTTGCCGCCGAACCGGCGATGCGCTCGCGTAGCCACCCGATCAGCGGCCACAACAGCAGCACGATGCCGAGCGACATGATCGATCCGACAAGCCAGTTCGAGAAGAAGATCCCGAGACCGCCCTGGCTGCCGAGAAGGGCCTGACGGAAGCCTTCCTCAGCCTTGTCGCCCAGCACGATGGCGAGAACAAGAGGCGCGAGCGGATAATCGAGCCGGTTGAACAGGTAGCCGACGATACCGAACACCATCATCATCCACACGTCGAACATCGAGTTGTGGACGGTGTAGGCACCGATCGCGCAGATGACGATGATCACCGGCGCGATGATCGAGAACGGGATGCGCAGGATCGCCGCCCACCACGGCACGGTGGTCAGCACCACCAGCAGGCCGACGAGGTTGCCGAGGTACATCGAGGCGATCAGCCCCCAGACGAAATCCTTCTGCTCGACGAACAGCATCGGCCCGGGCTGCAGGCCCCAGATCATGAGGCCGCCGAGCAGCACCGCCGCGGTCGGCGAGCCGGGAATGCCGAGCGTGATCATCGGCAGCAGCGCGCTGGTTCCGGCGGCGTGAGCGGCGGTCTCCGGCGCTACGACGCCCTCGATCTCACCCTTGCCGAAGTTGTCGCCGTTCTTTGAGAAGCGCTTGGCGAGGCCATAGCTCATGAACGAAGCCGGCGTCGCGCCACCCGGCGTGATACCCATCCAGCAGCCGACGAGGCAGCTCCTGATCGAGGTCATCCAGAGCCCGCCGAGCTTGCCCCAGGTGGTGAAGACAGCGCTGAGGCGGAGTTTGGCCTGGGCGCCCGAGAACTTCAGGCCGTCCTCTATCGAGGACAGGATCTCGCCGATGCCGAACAGGCCGATCACCGCGATCAGGAAGTCGAAACCGGAGAGTAGCTCGCTGTAGCCAAATGTCAGTCGCAGCGTGCCCGTCATCTGGTCGAGGCCGACGGCGCCGAGCGCGAAACCGAGCGCCATCGACGCGACGACCTTCATCGGTGAGCCGCGACTCATGCCGACGAAACTCGCGAAAGTTAGGAAGAAGACCGCGAAGAACTCCGCCGGCCCGAACTGCAAGGCGAACTTGGCGACCAGCGGCGCGAGGAACGTGATCATGATGACGGCGACGAGGGCGCCGACGAACGAAGAGGTGAACGCGGCTGTCAGCGCCTCATCGGCGCGGCCTTGCCGAGCCATGGGGTGTCCGTCGAATGTCGTCGCCACCGACCATGGTTCGCCTGGGATGTTGAATAGGATCGAAGTGATCGCGCCACCGAACAAGGCACCCCAGTAGATGCACGAGAGCATGATGATCGCCGAGGTCGGCGGCATCGTGAACGTGAGCGGCAGCAGGATGGCGACGCCATTGGCGCCACCGAGGCCCGGCAGCACGCCGATGATGACCCCGAGAATGATGCCGGTCATCATCAGCAGCAGGTTGAACGGCGTTGCTGCAACGGAAAACCCGTGCATCAGCGAGGTAATTTCTTCCACGACGGATTTCCCCCCTGTCGGGCGCTTGCGGGCATTGAAAGCCCGGCGCCACTCCTTGTTATGTCGCGTGAATTCTCTGGCATACCACGCAGGCGCGTCAAGGCCTGATACTTAGGTAGATATGAAATTTCGCGGCGCACAAGCGGCTGTGCGGCGCAGCATAACGCTCGAGCGCCACGTGATGAAGAGCAAAAGAATCGTGTATTCGACGGGTGCCGTTGCACAACTACACAAGTCTTATTGCTCGAATTCAGTATAGCTCCGATGCGCGTAAGCCTCGGCTGTGTAGCTGCTCGCGCGACGCTCCAGGGAGGCGTGCGGGATGACTTAGCACCCCGGTGCTGCGCGGACGAGCCGGACTTGCCTTATCGCCCAGCCCGAGAGACTTCGAGACTGCCTCGGCGGCGAAAAACTTGCTGGCCTGGTCGCGCGCTCGTCGCGGCTGGAATACGTCCGGCGGACAGCACTGTTGCGCATGCGCCCGCCGAGTTTTTCACTGTGTGCAATGCATCACGGGCGGGTGCAGACCCGTTGCGTCGCGTCCGCAGGTTGCGCCGTGGCTTGTGCCCTCCGTCGGCGTCGTCCACTCTGCGGGCGGAGGGCGGCGCAACGGCGTAGCCGGACGAAGCGAGAAAGGCGGCGCATGGCGATGCAACCGGGTGACCGCGGGCCGGCGGCCGGGGAGCGCGTTCTGGCGTGGGACCTTCCCACCCGGCTCTTCCATTGGACGCTCGTGGTGCTGATCGCGACGGCTTGGGCAAGCTTCGAGTTCTCCGAGCAGATCGGCGACCCGGTACTTCGGATTCATCGCTGGAACGGCATCGCGATCCTCGTGCTGGTCGTGTGGCGTGTGTCGTGGGGCGTCTTCGGCTCGCGAACGGCACGCTTTTCCGAGTTCGTGCGAGGCCCGCGGGCGGCGCTCGGCTATCTCGCCGGGCTGGTTCGCGGATCGTCACGGCGTTACCTCGGCCACAATCCGGCCGGTGCCTATATGGTGCTCGCCCTGCTTGCGATCGTCGGCACGGAGGCGTCGCTGGGACTGTTCACGGTCGAGCACAACGACCTGACGGCGGGGCCACTCTACCGCCTTTTGAGCGAGGACACCGTCAAACAGGTGTCTCGCGTCCATCGCATGATGTTCGACACGGTACTTCTGCCGTTCGTCGTGGTGCACGTCGCGGTGAACATTCTCTATGGCGTGCTCAAGCGCGATCCGCTCATTCCGGCGATGATAACCGGCCGCAAGCCTGCAGCCGACTACGTCGACGCGACGCGGGAGGGTCGTGGGGCACAGTCGCTGCTGCGCGCTGCGTTTCTGCTCGCGGTATCGGCGGCGCTCGTTCTCGGCACCATCAAGGGCCTCGGCGGCCGCCTGCCATAGCGTAACCAATTGGCGGCCGGACTGCTGTGCCCTACTCGACGGTACTGCCGGTGAAAGCGGCGATTCGCTCGAGATCCTCAGGCGTGTCGACGTCGTCGAGCATCGCGGCATCACGCGGATCGACGGGAATGCCCCGTGTGCGGGGCCTGTGGCGACCGGCGATGGCTTTGCCCCCAGCGTCGCCGTCGAGCGCTGCGAGCAGGGGAAACATGTCCCGCGGCCAGAGCACGGGTGGGCGAAGCTGTCCAGCGATCGTCGGGAAGACGATGCAGCGTCCCTCGCATGCGATGAACTCGGCGACGAGCTTGCGGAAGAGGGCAGGGCGAAGCCCCGGCATGTCGCCCGGCACCACGAGTGCGCCCCTGCATGCGGCAGGAAGTGCGCCGATGCCCGCAGCGATCGAACGCCCCTGGCCCGCGTCTGCTTCCATCGAAAGTGTGTGCACGACGCCCAACGCATCGAGCGCGGCGCGGCGTTTGTCGTCTTCCCGTCGGGTGACAGCGACGATGGTGCCGACGATATCGCGGGGTATCGCGCGCGCGGCCCAAGCGACGAGCGGCCGGCCGTCGATGTCGGCCAGCATCTTGTCGGCTCCGCCGAAGCGTCGCGAGCTCCCGGCGGCAAGCAATATGGCCGCGATCTCAATATGCGTGGTGTCGTCCGTCGCGCCGGACATCACGCGCGTGCCTTCTTGCGAAACGCTGCGATGATCTCGGCGAGGATCGAGGCGGCGATTTCCGCTGCGCCATGCGCGCCGATGTCGAGCCCGATGGGTGCGCGAATGCGATCGATCGCCGTGGATGTCACGCCGGATGCGGCGAGCCTCTCGCGGCGGCGCGCGTGATTGCGCTTCGAGCCGAGCGCGCCGACGTAGAAGCAACCGGCGGAAAGCGCGTGGCGCAATGCCGCGTCGTCGATGTCGGGATTGTGCGAGACCGCGACCAACGCGGAGTACGGGTCGAGAGCCAGCGCCGGCAAGGCGTCGTCCGGCCATTGTGCGAGGATGCTGGCGCCGGCGAAGCGCTCCTGGCTGGCATAGGCGGACCGAGGGTCGACGACGATGCAATCGTATCCGACGAGGCCCAGCATGGTGACGAGGTGCTGCGCAATGTGCGTGGCGCCGACCACGACGATCCGTGGCGGCGGCGTCAAGAGATGCACGAACGCCTGACCGCCATCCTCGCGCTCGGCTAGCTGGCTCTCGCCGCGTGCCCGCGCGGCTGCGGCCCATTTCGGCAGACTGTCACCGTCGCGATAGAGGCGCATATCGCCGGTGGCCGTATCCGTGACGACGATGGCGGGCGCGCGGCGCGCCTGAAGCGCGAGCAGCTCGTCGAGAAGCGGTGCTCCGTGCTCTCGCGTCAGTCGGGCGATCAGAATGGTGATGGAGCCACCGCAAGGTAGGCCGGACTGCCAGGCGGTTTCGTTGCTAACTCCGAAATTGAGGAGCTGCGGCGCCCCGGTGGCGATGACGTCCAGCGCGGCGACGATCACGTCGTTCTCGACGCATCCGCCCGACACCGAGCCCTGGAAGCGATCCTCACCGGCAACGGCCATCTGCCCGCCGACCGGCACGGGCGACGATCCCCATGTAGCAACAACACTGGCGAGTGCCACGGCGTCGTGCTCGTCGAGCCAGCGCCGCGCGGCAACGAGTATGTCGAGGTCGTTCGCATTGCGACCGTCGTTTCCATCGCTCACGCTCATCGTCTCTCCTCGACGGCCGTTGACGACGGCCCACGCCTGCGAGTTCCGCAAATTTCTGTCTTTGTGCCGCCCGGAACAGCGAGTTCGCCCGCCCACTCATAGGTTTGAGGCATGAACTTCAAACTGGAGTTGGGGCGATGACCATGAAGACCGATACGACCTATCGCATCAAGGGTGGCCGCATTGGTGTGCTTCTCATCCACGGTCTGTGCGGAACGCCGACCGAGATGCGCTTCGTGGCCCACGGCATCGCCCGTGCCGGCTACACGGTGCACTGCCCGACCCTCGCCGGTCATGGCGGCACCATGGACGACATCAAGGCGACCTCCTGGCAGGACTGGATGCAGTCGGCCGAGGCGGCTCTCGACGAGCTGCGCAAGGAGTGCGACGTGGTGATCTGCGGCGGCCTTTCCACGGGCGCGGTGCTGAGCCTCATGCTCGCCGCCGAGCACCCGGAAAAGGTGCAGGGCACGATCCTTCTGGCTCCGACGCTCTGGCTCAACGGTTGGCTGATCCCGTGGTATGCGCGCCTGTTCCGCATCATTTCCAACAAGCGGCTGGCCAATCTCATCAGCTTTCCCGATCTCGAGCCCCACGGCATCAAGGACAACCGCATCCGTGAATTCATCCGCAACGCGCTCTTCAGCGGCGACGGCTCTGTCGCTGGCCTGCCGGCAACGCCGGGTGGCGCTGTGCTCGAGCATCGCCGCCTGGTCAACGCACTGAAGCGCAAGCTCACCGGCATCGCTCAGCCGGCGCTGGTCATCCATCCCCGCGAGGATGACTATGCCGACCTGAAGAACGCCTGGTACATCCAGCGCAAGCTGAAGGGCATGGTGGATATGGTGGTACTGGACGACAGCTACCACATCGTCACGGTCGACCGGCAGCGCCACGTGGTGGTCGAGCGCACGCTCGGCTTCCTCAACCGCCTCGCCGAGCAGGTGAAGGCGCCGGCTCGTCCGGTCGCCCCGGCGACGCTGCGCCCCACCGCCGCCTGAGGTCACTGTTCGATCGTCGGGCTTGGACCTAATTGATTGAATGCAATGGATTTTCATCCGGACAGCGGTCCCGCGAGCGGGACTGGTGTCCGGATGGTTTCCCGCCAGCGAAAAAACCGAGAAGAGAGGAGCCCCGGTCCGCAGTTGAGCGGCCGGGGCAATTCGCTGTGCCAAGCCCGCTACGTAGCACCGGTACAGAGACGGCCATGCCCTGGTGACAGGCCGAGCAAATGGCGTCGGACGGGCCCCTTTTCGGCGCCTTCCCGAAGGCGCCGACGCGAAAAAGAAGTCCATGTTCCGGCAGGAACAGCGCCCCCCGGACGATCCCGGCATGATGACCTCAAGCAGAAGACGGCAGAGCCGCCGAAGCACAGCATCACCGGCCTGAGCGCCCGACCTGGAGAACGGAAATGAACAAGACCTTGAACATCCTCGCCGCCGCCGCCACGCTGGTTCTGGCCAACGCCGCCAACGCGCCCGTCGCCGATGCCGGCGGTGTCCGCCTCCAGTTCGGCTTCCCGCTCGGTTCCTTCACCACCCGCCCGAGCGGCAAC
>CALMPK010000087.1 GCA_937873575.1 uncultured Hyphomicrobiaceae bacterium | reverse complement strand
CCATCGAGACGCTGCAAACCGGACAGCGCGTCTGCGCTCCGGTTCTTTCAGGATGCAATCAGAACTAGATCGCGGCGGAGCCACACGTGCAAGCTCTAACGGACCACTACGTCGGCTCCGGGTCACACGTGACCTTCCTCGCCGCACAACCGCCAGCTCGTGGCCGAAGCAGCCATCGCGTCGTTTGCGCTCAGCACATCGATAATGTCCGCACTCTCTGCTCCACGTCGAGGCACGAACAACAATGTGCGGTCGTTCCTTGTCAAACTGCGGACCCCGAGGCGTTACCTGGGCCTGCCCGCGGTGTATGCTGCGAACATGCAGCACGCGGGTGAGGGCGCGGGCGATGGGTGACCCGCTGCACGGAGGTTCGAACGGCATGATGCACCTCGGATGGATGCGCATCAGCGCGATAGCGACGATGCTCCTGGCTGCGGCAATGCCTTCGAACACCGCAGCGGCCAACTGCGAGGCCGAGACACACCAACTCGCCTCGCTCGCCCGCACCGTCAGTGTCGATATCGTTGCTCCGCAAAACCTTGCCGCAGGTGGCTCGATCGGCGTCGCTTGGAACGTAACTGGGTCTTTCCCCGCGAAAGCACCCGTGTATCTCGTGCTTTCGGTACCGGGCGAAGTCCGCTTCAAGGTCGCTCCGCTCGCAGTTCAAGCTGATGCCGGTAACGTGGCGCCGTCTGGCACGACGATAGCGACGCTGCCCGGTTTCATCGCTCTGCCGCCGCAAGCTCGCGCACCGCTCGGTCTGACGTTCGGTGAGACGACATCGCGCGCGCTCGTGCCGCTACACCAGCCGGGCGTCATGCGGCAGGCCTCGTTCGAGGTGCAGCAGTTCGCGGCCGGCGATCTCACCGTCAAAGCAGCCATCGTCGCCGTCACCGCGTGCGGAGAGCGTGAGCTCGTGCCAACCGTGGGCAAGTCGCTGACCATCGCCCCCGGCCGCCCCGAGATCGTCGTGCAGGATCCCTTCGACGTCGAGCGGCCGCAGCGTGTCATCGTTTCGGCCGGCCGACGCTATCGTGCCAACATCTTCGAGGATCGCTACCGCGTCTATGACATCGAGACAGGGGCGCGTCTGGTCGACCGCGCCGGACACGATCCGAATTTCTCGCCGACCGGCCGTTTCGTCGCTGCCGCGGTCGGCGACAAGGGCACGACCCTCTATGAGATCATCGATCTCGTCTCGCGCGAAGTGGTGACCCAGGCCTCCGGCCCGTTCATCGGATGGACCCACGGCGACGCATACCTGATCGCCGGTCAGGGCTCGTGGGGCGGACTGGTCGTGCGGCCGACGCTCGTCACCCGACAGCCGGCTTCCGTTCCAATTGCGGAGGTCCCGACGGAAGAGCCGGGCGCGCCGCCGCCGGAAGATCAACTGGAGCTGCGTCACCCGGGCTCCTGCCACGCCTGCGCTTCGTGGACCGACGCCGACATGATGCTCGACCTCGACAACGGCATCCTGGTGTTCTCCGGCTCGTTCGAGCCCGATTCTGTGGAGGTTCACGAGTTGGCCAGCGGCGCCGTGCTCTGCTGCAGAAGTGCTGCCGAGCGTGATCGTTTCATCGGCGCGAACTATGCCGTAAGACCGTTCGCGATGGGACGCGGCTGGCAGGCGCGCGAGTCGATTCGGTTCACACACATCTACGATGCTCTCGCGGATCCGCAGGCCAAGCATCTCGCTGACCAGACGTGGTTCCAAGGTGCGAAGCCCTTGCGTGATCGGCTCCTGCGCGCAGAGACCATCGATCCCAGCGCTGCGCCTGTGCGCGTCGCGGGCCTGTCGGGCGCGAGCGTTGTTCGTAGCGATTGGCGAACGCGCGTGCCGCGCGGCAACGATTTTCTGACATCGGGCGCAGGCATGCTCCGCAGCCGCATCGCCACGGACCTGAGCCGTCTGGGACTCGAGCTTGCGTTACCCGAGCCGCGTGAGACGATCTCGGTCGTCAACTCGTGGGCTGGCAAGGATCGTCGCGCCGCCGGCATCGGTGCCGCCGGCATCGGTGCCACCAGCGAGGACTATGACCGCATCGATGCCATGATCGACAAGCGCACCAGGCCGCTCGAAGCACGTCTGGAGAAGGAGGTGCCGGAAATCGCGCGGCATCTCAAGCGGCGCAAGGTTCCGAGCGAAGTCTATGAGCCGCCGCTGCCGCTTGAGGGTCTCGACAAGGGGAACATTGATCTCGCGTCGACGCTGCAAGGGCTGTGGCGGTGGAACGTCTCGGGCCGACCGGTGTGGCTGATGCAGCTGTGGGCGACCGAGGGCAACGCCGGCATCGGCCAGGGTATGATCCTGCTGCTCGAGGGCTCGGCGGAAGGCCGTCGCGGCAATGGTTCCATCACCGATCTCACCGAGCGTCTCGCGCCCTTCTGGTCGGGTGCCTACGGCATCAGCGATCACCAGACGCAATTGAAGCCGAACGTCTATCTCGATCGCTATTTGGTCGCCGGCTCGGTCGCGCAGAAGTCCATCGTGGTCCTCGACCTGCAATCGAAGCTGGTGCTCGCGCTGTTCAAGAACGTGCCGCAAGCCGATTTGATGGAGCACGTGGAACTTTCGCTCGACGGACGCCACGTCGTCCAGTTCAACAGCGACGGGCAGTTCTTCATTCACGACGTGGAGGTCGCGCAGCTCGCTCTGTCGGGACGCTCTGTGGACGAAGAGACAATCGTCTACACGCCCGAGGGCTTCTACTGGT
>CALMPK010000086.1 GCA_937873575.1 uncultured Hyphomicrobiaceae bacterium | reverse complement strand
CGACCCGGGCCCCAGCCCATGGCGCAGCCTTTTGCGCCAGCTCATCGCCGCTGGACCCCTCGCCGGCGCCGAGGAAGGGCATGGCACTCTGGCGCTCGCCGACAGCGCCCGCCCCATCCTGCGTGGCGAGAACCGCTTCGCCGTTCGTCTCGCCGCCGTCGATGAGCCGCGCGAGAAGCCACGGCGCACCGGGCGCGGCACGGCTTCGACCAGCGTTTCCACGGCTGATGCCAGCCTGTTCGAGAAACTCAAGGCCGTGCGGCTCGAGCTCGCCTCCAAGTCGAAGGTGCCGCCCTACGTCATCTGCCACGATCGCACGCTGGCCGAGCTGGCGAACCGCCGTCCGTCGAGTGAGGCGGAGCTGCACGGCATCACCGGCCTCGGCACGGCGAAGATCTCGCGGTACGGCGCGCAATTGCTTGCGGTCATCAAGGGCGAGGGCCGCCGCCATCCGATGCTGGAGAACCGACTCTCCGCAACCGTGAACCAGACCCTCGCGTTACACCTGGAGGGGCTCGACGCCGATGCCATCGCCGAGCGCCGCGACATCGACCGTTCGACCGTTCTCGGCCACTTTGCCGAAGCCATCGAGGCGGGCCTCGTCGAGGCCGCAGACGTGGTGGGTCTCGGTGCCGAGCAGATGGACGAGATCATTGCCGCTTTCGAGCGTTGTGGCACGCTCGATTCCGGTCGCCTCGGCCCAGCGCATGCCGCGCTCGAAGGTCGTTACGACTACGGCACTCTGAAATGCCTGCTGGCGGAGCTCGCATGATGGGAATGCCTCGGGTCACCGCGATACGCCAAGGCGAGCCGACGAAAATGGTCGAGCAATTCGCAGCATTGCCCTACGTCATGATCGGCGGGCGAACCGTCGTCTGCCTCGCGACCAGCCGCGAGACGCGCCGCTGGATCATCCCCAAAGGCTGGCCGAAGAAGAAGCTCGCGCGCCACGTTCTCGCCGCCCAGGAAGCGATGGAGGAGGCTGGTCTCATCGGCGAAATCTCTCCCGCACCCATTGGAACCTACACCTATTGGAAACGGCTGCCCGCCGCGGCGCCGCTGCTGAGCCGCGTCACGGTTTATCCGCTGCTCGTGACGGCCCAGGCGCTGGACTGGCCGGAGCGCAAGGAGCGCGAACTCCGCTGGTTGCCTTCGGTCGACGCGGCGAAGCTGGTGGACGAGCCCGAGCTCGCGGATTTGATGGCCGCGCTCGATAGCATGCGGCTGCGTCACGATTGAGCGTGACCGCCCGCGACGAAGCGGTAAAGTCCCGCTAAATCGGTTGGCAGAAGACCGGGTGACGATGTGGGCACCGCGAGATCGGCGCCGATCGCCAGCGCCGCGCGACATGTCGAACCCGTCGCCCCCTCCACGTCCAGATCGACGACCCGTAGCCGTGACAGTAGCTCGGCGAAGCGCGCGGCCGCCGCCTTGGCCTCGGGGCCCGATGCCGTCGCCGCGATGACGCCGAGACGCGCGAGCACGTGGGCGAGGCCAAGCCCGCTCGCCTTGGCGACGGCCTCGATGCGCACCCATGCCTGGATCGCCGAGGCGGTCTCATCCGTCGTCGATGAACGTCGAGTGGCCCCGGCAGCGAGATGGTCTCCGGCCGCGAGCACGCGCAGGCGACGTTCCGCCGGCATGGCGAGCGGTGCGACAGACTGAATATCGACGCCGAGGAGCACATCGCCGTGCGGCACGGCAGCGACGAGGGCCCATCCCGAGGAGTGCGATACGCTGAAGCTCAGCGGCGCTGCCGCGATGGACGGCTTGCCGTTCGTCGAGCGTTGTACCGGTTTGCCGTCGTAGCGCGTGTCACCGGCGAGACGAGCCAGGACGAGACGCAGAGCGATGCTCGAAAGTTGCCGCTCGCGCCGCGCATGCGGATCGGTCGTCGCAGAGATGCGCGCCACGTCTTCGGCGGAAAGGCGGGGGTGGAGCGATTCAAGCTCGAGTAGCGCCGCCGCAGAGCGCCCGAGATCGACGAGATGGAGCTCGGCCATGCCCCCTCGATTGCGATCAGCCGCTGATGCGTTGCGATTTGCTGACTACCGCGCCCGCGGCAGCGGTCGTCTCGCCCCGCAGCATGTCGCGACACGCACGCAGCTCGGTGAGCGCCGCCGCGATCGCCTGCCGGTGCGCCGGCGCAAGCTTGGCGGCGGGAGTGGGATCGACCGCGTCGATGCGACCCCGGCCCGTCTGTGATGCGCCCGTCTGTGATGCACTCGTCTGTGATGCACTCGTCTGCGGTGCCCCCGCCTGCCCCGGCATGCGCGAGCGTGCGACGATCTCGTTGGCAACCTCGACGATGCGGCTTCCACGTGCGCCTGCGCGACCGCGACGCGCACCGGCCGCCGGTGCATCACCTTCCGCCGCCATCGTCTCGGCGAGCGCCACCTGGCCAGAGGTCGCCTCCGCCCGGGTTGCCCCATCCCCGTCTTCAGCACCGCCCGTGGAGCGTTTGACAGCGTCGATGCCCTTCTCGCGGATGATCCGCTGGACACCCTTGATCGTGTACCCCTCGGAATGGAGCAGGTGGCGAATGCCGCGCAGCAGCTCGAGGTCGGCGGGGCGGTAATAGCGCCGGCCGCCGCCGCGCTTCATCGGCTTGATCTGCGGGAACTTGACCTCCCAGAACCGCAGCACGTGCTTGTGCAGGTCCAGTTCGTCCGCCACCTCGCTGATGGTCCGGAATGCATCTGCCGACTTACTCATGGCCGCCTCTTTCCTTCGTTCCGGCGGTTGCGATGGCAGCCGGCGCGCGGCTCCACCGCTCCTGACCGGAGCGCCCCCTGGAACGTGACGAGAATGCCAATACGGCCACCTGCGACGGCGGGACCGAGCTGGACAACGCCGCCGAGCGTTCCCATCCGCGCGCCATTCGCCGTTAGGTGACCGACGGTTCGACGAAGGCTGCCCGGCGCGGCGATGCCTCCGCCGCATGGACTGCCTTCACCTTCATTCTCCGCAATTATTCACCGCAAAACCTGACCATGCGGGCGATGCCTGTCGAGAATGGGCCAGGACGACGCGCCACGACAAGCCCGAAATGCACACTGCCCCCAGGTGATTCCGGCCATCGGCTCAAGCGCGGATAGCAGCTTGTGGGGTAGGGAGAGCGGCCAAGTCGATTGGTGCAGCAGACCTGCAGAATTCAGATTTTCCGGCACGCGGAGCATCACCCGCGACCCGGTTGCGAGATCGAACGATGGTGAGGCGAAAGCTCACGCAAGGTGCTTGCGGCTGCACGCCGTCGCGGCAGCCGCTTGAAAATCACAAAGCGATGGGTTCGAGGGCGTGGTCAGGACGAGGCTTCAGCCGCTCGAGCCTTCGGCCTTGGAGTGCCCCTCGTTGATGCGCTCTTTCATGATGTTGCTGGCACGGAACACGAGCACGCGGCGGGGGGTGATCGGCACCTCCTCGCCAGTTTTCGGGTTACGGCCGAGCCGCTCGCCCTTCTTACGGATGCCAAAGGATCCGAACGAGGAGAGTTTCACGTTCTCGCCGCGTGTCAGCGTCGCCGAGATCTCGTTCAATACCAGCTCGACCAATTCCTGCGACTCGTTACGCGGCAACCCCACCTTGCGAACCAGGGCCTCTGCCAAGTCGGCCCGCGTCAAAGTTTTTCCCGACATGATGCAATACCCTCCCGAAATTCCTTATTGTTGTTCTCATGCTAATGGGAGCGCTGTCCTCGGTCAATCGAGAAAAGCCGCAACCTCATGAAAAACAAAGAACATCCAGCCAGGGCATCACATGGCAGCCAATAAAAGGTAAAAGTAATGCCGGCGGCGCGGCATACTGCACTGCCGCATCACCAGCGCGCCAGCACCGCACCCCAGGTGAAGCCGCCGCCCATAGCCTCCATCATGACGAGGCTGCCCTCCTGCAGGCGGCGCTCCTCGAAAGCCTGATTGAGTGCAAGCGGGATCGACGCGGCAGAGGTATTGCCGTGGCGGGAGAGGGTCATGACGATCTTCTCCGGCGGCACGCCGAGCTTCCTCACGATGCCGTCGAGAATGCGCTGATTGGCCTGATGCGGCACGTAAAGGTCCACTTCGTCGGCGGTGTAGCCGGTAGCGACGAGCGTCTCCTCGATCACGCCCGAGATCTTCTGGACGGCATGGCGGAACACTTCGCGGCCGTTCATGCGCAGGTGTCCAACCGTCTTGGTCGAGCCCGGGCCACCATCGACGTAGAGCAGGTCCTCGAAACGGCCATCGGCGCGTATACGCGAATAGAGGATGCCGCGATCGTCGCGGCCGCCATGTGTCGGCACCGCGTCGAGCACCACCGCACCCGCGCCATCGCCGAACAGCACGCAGGTGCCCCGGTCGGTCCAATCGAGAATGCGCGAGAACGTTTCCGCACCGACGACGATGGCGCGGCGGAACTGGCCCGTGCGGAGCAGGCTGTCGGCGACGGTCAGCGCATAGACGAAGCCGGAGCAGACGGCCTGCACGTCGAACGCCGCACCGCGCGTGATGCCGAGGCCCGCCTGAATGCGCACCGCCGTCGCCGGAAATGTCTTGTCGGGGGTCGCGGTGGCGCAGATCACCAGGTCGATGCTGTCGGCGGAAAGCCCGGCGCGGACGAGTGCCTGGCGTGCCGCCGCGATGCCGAGGTCCGATGTCATCTCGTCGTCGGCGGCGATATGCCGGCTTTTGATGCCGGTGCGCTCGACGATCCACTCGTCCGTGGTGTCGACGATCTTCGCCATGTCGTCGTTGGTGACGACGCGCTTCGGCACATAGGCCCCGACGCCACGGATGATGGAACGGATTACTGCTGCCACGCTCGTCTCACTTTCCGGCTTCATCGCCTTGCCGGCCTCCCGCCGGCTCCGGCGGAGCCTTCGTCAATCAACCGTCTCATACGTCGTCCGGCAGGCTGCTGTCCGCCCCATGCCGTCAGATCCGGCGCATGCCTCACGCCGGCTTCTCGTCCACCGCCGCGTCGAGCACCTGATGGAAGCTGACGAGGTCCGCCGTCAGCCGCTCCAGCAGGCCGCTTCCGGCCATCTCGTAGCCGAGATCGATCGCGCTCGCAAAACCGATCTCGTCGGTACCGCCATGGCTCTTGATGGCGATGCCGTTGAGGCCGAGGAAGGTTCCGCCGTTGACGCGGCGCGGGTCCATCTTGTGCTTCAGCACGCGGAACCCGTCACGGGCCAGCAGGGCGCCGAGCTTCGAACGCCACGACCGCATCATGGCGTCCTTCAGATATTGTCCGACCTGACGCGCGGTGCCTTCCGCCGTCTTCAGCGCGATATTTCCAGCGAAGCCTTCGACCACGACGACATCCGCCGCGCCCTGGCCGATCTGGTGTCCCTCGACGAAGCCGCGGTAGTCGAGCGGCAGGTTCGCCGCGGACTTCAGCCAGGCGTGCGCCTGCTTCACCTCGTCGGCGCCCTTGATCTCCTCGACGCCGACGTTGAGCAATCCGACTGTCGGTCGCTCGACATGGAACAGCGCTCGCGCCATCGCGGCGCCGAGAATGGCGAAATCGCCGAGCTGCCGTGCCGTCGCGCCGATATTGGCGCCGACGTCGAGCACGATGCATTCCGCCGTGATAGTCGGCCAAAGGGCCGCGATTGCCGGGCGCTCGATGCCCGGCATAGGCCGCAGGATCAGCTTGGCCATGGCCATCAGCGCGCCGGTGTTTCCGGCGGAAACCGCGACGTGCGCTTCGCCCGTGCGGACCGCGTCGAGCGCCACCCACATGCTGGAGCCCTTGCCACGGCGAAGCGCCTGGCTCGGCTTGTCGTTCATGGCGACGACGGTTTCCGTCGGCAGGATACGGGTCCGCGCCTTGAGCGCCGGATGCTTGGCAAGCTCAGCCTCGATCTCGGTGGGTTTTCCGGCGATGAGGAAGCTCAAGGCCGGATGGCGCTCGAGCGAGATCGCGGCGCCGCCGACTATGACCGAGGGGCCGTGGTCCCCCCCCATGCCGTCGAGGGCTATGGTTCTCGGCGAATGCATTCGGAACGCCGCCCCCCTTATCGACGGTCATGGCGGCGCGGACGGCCACCCTTGCACGGAACCGCCCTGGCTCCTTGGCTTCGATCGTAGTCAGTGAACATCGTTGCCGGTGCCCCCACCCACGAAAATCCGGCCCGGAAGATAGCCGTTTACCGATGCCGCACAACCTGTATTTCAGGGTACTCCGGCGCGTTCGCCCGCGTCATTCGTCCTTTTTGAGCTTTGCCAGAACAGCGAACGGCCCGGCGGGACGAACGTCCGACGCCGCATTGATGGCCTCGAGATCGAGCTCGGCGCCAGGCTTTCGCGGAAACGGCTCCAGAGCTGTGCCGAGCCGCTCGTAGAAGACCCGCCCGACCTCCAAACGCCCGCTTTCGATCGGCTCGGCGATGGTCGCGGCAAGGGCCTCCTGCTCTGCTTCGAGGCCCGCCCCCGACTTCGGAATCTGCTCCTCGGGCCAGAACTCCTCGTCCAACTCCTCCTCGATATGGTCGGCGACCGGCTCGAGCGTGACGACGCAAGCCTGCACCACATCGGCGACGAAACGCCCGGTCAGCCGGTAACGTCCGCCCGCCATTTCGCGGATGCGATAGTCGACGTCGAGGCGATCACACGACAGCAGATCGAGTTCCGCCGCGGCCGCGGCCCGTTCCTCGGGCGTGGCGCTGCGACGGACCTCCAGACCCCGCTCGGAAACGTCCGTCAACCGATGGGTCCAGGAAGAAAGAGCCGTCGTCATCGTCGATACCTCCCCATTCGCGGCTTCGCCGCCCACTTGCCGGCGAGCACGCGGGCGTCACGCAGGAATCTGTCCAGGGTCGATGAACCCCCGCCCTTCGATCACGTCGCGAATATCCGTCGCGGCGAGTGCACGGCGTTGCGCCATCGCGAACCGCGCGAGGCGCTTGCGGCTATCGCTCCCCACCTCGGCACCGGCATCGATGAACTGCTGCATATGGGCCGCGAGCGCCGCTTCGTCATGGCCCGCCAGCGCCGCGCGATAAGCGACGACGCGCTCGTAGAAACCGGCCGCCGCGCGCTTCACTTTCTTCGGCACTGTGAGATCGCCAATGCCGATCTCACGCATGTTGTCGTCGACGTCGGTGAACAGGCTTTCGAGCACGACGCGGCTCAACTCCTCGTGTGCGCTGCCGGCCTCGCGCAGGCGCTCGAGCACCTGGAAAAGCACCAGAACGATCATCTCGTAGCGGCCTTGAAGCGTGTCTGGAACGCCATAGTCGCGATAGAACGACGGCGTCCGCGCCTGCGCCACGACGGCGCCATAAAGAAGCTTAGCTTGGCGCTGCCTGTCCGCACGCGCTCGAATCCAGCCGAACATGCTCATGCGTCGACGGCCGTGTTCGCGGGCGCGAAAAGAGTTCGCGGGGGATTACGTGGCGGGCTCGGTTGCATAGGCGGCGGGCTCAAGCTAAGCGGCAGGACTTGTGCGAGCGTGAAGCGATTCTCGAGGGGTCGGAGCATTATGCGCCGAGGGACGAAGTCACGCCAGACCATGCAGCGCAAGACGGCCGGGCAGCGCAGGCGGGCCATGCAGTTGAAGAGCCTTGCAGCGCCGGCGGCCGCCGCCATCATTGCCGCCGCGGCCTTGTTGCCGCTGGCTGGATGCAGTGAGCAGATCCTCAAGCACGGCCACCAGTTCACCGATAACGACGCACAGCAGATTCAAGTCGGCATGACGCAGGAGCAGGTCAAGCTGCAACTCGGCACCCCGACCACCACCGCGACCGTCAACAATGGCGCGGCCTACTACTACATCGCCTCGACCGCCTCGCAGACCGCCTTCATGAAGCCGAAGGAGGTCGACCGCAAGGTGCTCGCCGTCTATTTCAATCCGCTCGGCTCCGTCGAACAGGTGGCAAACTACGGATTGAAGGACGGCAAGGTGTTCGACTACATCAGCCGCAAGACCCCGGCGCCCGGCGGCAAGGATGAGGGCATCCTGAAGTCGCTGTTCCGCAACCTCGGCACGCGCCAGATCTTCGGCGAATAGTCGTCCACTCCGGTGCTTCGGCCATGCATCAAGGCTGGGTCCAGCTCGCGGGTCTGATCGCCGCTATCACCGGCTTCATGCTCATTGTCACCGAATGGTGGAACGCGGTGATCCGCGAGCGCGCGACGGAATTGATCCACACCGCTCGCCGCTACGAGGAAGTCACGCTGCAATTGGAGCGGCTATCGCCGCGCGGCGCGATCGGCAGGCGTCTTCTCGACCACCTCCTCCTCGCACTGGTCGAGGAAAAGGATCGCAAGCTCAGCCAGGCACAAGTGTTGGCAGACCACGACCCCGTGCTCGTGTTTCGCAAGCGCCTGCGCAATTTCATCGCCGGCGCATCGCTCGTCGTGCTCGGCTTCGTCTTGCAGGCATTGAGCGCGATCCCGGGCGGCATCCCGTCGATCGGACTCATTCCGTAGAGAATACGGTCCGAAGGGAAACTGGCGGTTGCCGTTTCGGTCGGCCATGCCGACGCGCCAATCGAGCAATGGAACGCTCTCCTGGCGCGTCATGCATGCTTTCAGTTCTTGGCTCCGAAAAGCCTGCGATAGAGATTGTTCGCGGCGATCCAAGCCGCCTCGAAGGCATTCATGCGGTTGGCGACCGGCAGATCGCCGGGACGCGTCATGGCATAGCGAAACAGGATCAAATCCGAGTTCATAGTCGCATCCTCCCATTGTGGTGGCATGCGGCGCACCTTGGGGGCAACGCGCCGTCGCAATCGGAATAGCGCTGGCTGAAAACCTCGTCTGTTTCGCGCGAGACAATCACGACCGCACATGAGCGCGCCGGCCGCTTCAGACATGCTGCGACGAGCCGCAGTGACGTCGATCGCAACAGAACGGCCCCGGAATTGCTCCCGGGGCCATTGTGCAATTCGTAGCGGCGGTTGCACTGCCGTCGCATCACGGCTTCAAAGCACCGCGCTCGCGCAACGTGGCGACGGCATTCCGCGCTCCGTTGATCGCGGCATCGGTGCAGTTGCCCGGCTCTGAGTACCGAGCGACCATCTCGGCGCGGAATTCCCGCTCGAAGCGATCCTCGTCGAACAATCCTTTGTCGTTTGCTTCCGAATTGGCCTTGCCGGCCGCGACGAACTTATTCAGCACTTCGAGATCATCGGCCGGCATCGCGCCGGGACAGAGTTCCCCAATGACCTCGTAGGAGATGGCGAGGCCCCACCCTTGATAGGGATCGGCCGTCGCTGTTGCGTGGGCGGCGAATGGGGCACACAACACCGCGGCAAGTGCGGCCGCACGCTTTGATCTCATCTGCATCTATTGCCTCGCTCGAACGACGCGCCGACAAACCGGCACCGTCAGGCTGCGCCATGGAGATGCGAGGCGCAGTTTCGGCGGGAACAGCACGATGCGCTAGTGTGGCGTCACTGACGAAAGCAACACTAGAAACAGAGCGTTGCTCGTGTTCCTTTTGGCTCCGGCATTTGTCTCGACCTAGCCGAACCGGGTACCAAACGTCGGAGCCGGAACACTGGCTTGGTCCGTGCCAAGGCAACCCTGCGCGCGAAAACCAGGCTCACGACGTCACGACTTCGATTGCTTGGCATCATCCGCTCCGATCGCAGCGGCGCCCGGCTGGTATTCGAGGACATCACCCGGCTGGCACTGCAAGGCCTCGCAGATCCTTTCAAGCGTGTCGAAGCGCACGCCCTTGACCTTGCCGGATTTGAGCAGCGACACGTTCTGCTCCGTGATGCCGATGCGCTCGGCCAGCTCCTTGGAACGCATCTTCCGCCTCGCCAGCATGACGTCGAGATTGACGATGATCGGCATCGGGCCTCCTCACACGATCTGGCGATGCTCGTCGGCGATGGCGACGCCGGTGCGCAGCACGCTCGCCACCACGACGATGAACAGGGCCATCATGATGTGCAGCAGGTCGTTGGGCTGCGCCCAGATATCGAATCGCGAATGTGCGCCCTCGACGTGCGCCGACAGGATTGCCGCCACCACCGGCCGCGCGGCAATGTCGACCACGAGTGCGCCGAGCCCCACCCAACCAAGGCAACGCATGTCGTCGACCGTCGCCACCTCGAGAATGCGACCGGCGAGGAAATGGCCGAAAAGCCGCCAGACGAGCGCGGCGACGAGCCCTGAGACCGCGAGATCGGCGAGCAGAACGGCGAACGAGGCGACGTGCTGGGTCGAGGAGTAGCCGGCAAGGTCGAGCTTCAGCAGGTTCCCGTAGATGCGAGCGACGCGCGCCGGATCACCCCATACCCAGATGACCGAGTAGGCCGCCCAAGCGATCCAGGCCAACGCCGCGAACCGGATGGCGTGACACGCCAGGGCGAGCCAGGCAGGAAGCACGCCGGACGTGAGCGGCTGCGCCACGGGGATCGAGCTGTTTTCCTCGGCCACGAGTGATCTCCATCGAGAGCGATTGCAGGTATTGACGCAATATTTTTTTATTGTAAAACGATAATTATTGTCTGTCAATAAAGGATGAAATCATGCGGACCCGATGCATTCGAAGAGCCGCGGCCGGCGCGGCGCTCTCGGCGCTCGTCGCGGGCGGCTGCTCGCACGTGCCGCTGACCACGGTCTACAAGCTGGCGACATTCGACCCTGCGAACGCCGATCCCACCGTGCTGCGCGCGGCGCTCCGCTATCCGGAGGCCCTCGCGGTGCGCAAGGATGGCGCCAAGCTCATCTTGACGCTCGGCGCCGCAGCCGGAGAGACGGCGCCGAAAAAATTCGAGTTCACGCTCGTGCCAGCCGAAGGACCGGGCGAGCGCGAGCCGCGCATGCGCTACGGGCGCGCCGGCCACGTGGTCGAGGTCATGAAATTGTCGGCGGAGGACGCCGAGAACGTCCGCAAGTTGCAGGCCGAGCGCCGCGGGCGAGGCGGCGGCAGCATCGCGGTGTCGGCCGCGGCCTGTCATCGCAACGGGCTGCCGAGTGGTCCGATCCTGGCGAGCACGTTCCTCCGCCTCGACATGACCGACGGCTACATGACGGTGTTGGAAGACTTCGACCTGCGCAAGGAACTGGGGGCCGAAAAGCTCGCCAGCGAGGTCGCGGCCTGCCCGCCCGAGACGGCTCCCCCACCGCGCTCGTGACGCGTGCCGCCGAACGATGAAGGCCCCGGATCGCTCCGGGGCCTTTTGCAATTCGGATGCGTGTTCGCGCCGCCGCCGATTCACGTTCGCGCCAAAAGGGGCGCGAACGATCGGGGCGGGTTAGTGCGCCAGCACCGCGAGCAGCAGCAGCGCGACGATGTTGGTGATCTTGATCGCCGGGTTGACGGCGGGGCCAGCGGTATCCTTGTAGGGATCGCCGACCGTGTCACCGGGGACCGATGCCTTGTGCGCGGCGCCACCCTTGACGTGCTTGACGCCGTCCTTGTCGACGAAGCCATCCTCGAACGACTTCTTGCCGTTGTCCCAAGCACCACCGCCCGAGGTCATCGAGATGGCGACGAAGAGACCGGTGACGATAACGCCGAGCAGCATCGCGCCGACTGCCGAGAACGCGGCGCCCTTGCCGGCGATGGCGTTGATGACGAAGAACAAGACGATAGGCGAGAGCACCGGCAGCAGCGACGGAATCACCATCTCCTTGATGGCGGCGCGCGTCAGAAGGTCGACCGCCGCGCTGTAGTCCGGCTTCTCGGTGCCCTTCATGATGCCCGGCTTCGCCTTGAACTGGCGGCGAACCTCCTCGACGATGGCGCCACCCGCCTTGCCGACGGCGGTCATCGCGATGCCGCCGAACAGGTAGGGGATGAGACCGCCGAGCAGCAGGCCGACCACGACGTAGGGGTTGTCGAGGCCGAAGTTGATCTGCACGCCCTTGAAGAACTGGTAGGACGTCGAGCCCGCCTTGTTGGCCTCGTTGATGAAGTGCTGCAGGTCATAGTTGTAGGCCGCGAACAGCACCAGCGCGCCGAGACCGGCCGAGCCGATCGCGTAGCCCTTGGTGACGGCCTTCGTCGTGTTGCCGACGGCGTCGAGCGCGTCGGTCGAGCGGCGGACTTCCTTCGGCAGGCCGGCCATTTCGGCGATGCCGCCAGCGTTGTCCGTCACCGGGCCGAAAGCGTCGAGCGCGACGATCATGCCGGCGAGGCCGAGCATCGTGGTGGTCGCGATCGCGGTGCCGTAGAGGCCGCCGAGGTTGTAGGTCAGCAGGATGCCGCCGACGATGGCGATGGTGGGCAGCGCCGTGGCTTCGAGCGACACTGCGAGGCCCTGGATGACGTTGGTGCCGTGGCCCGTCACCGACGCCTGGCTGATGGAGCGGACCGGGCGATAGCCGATGCCGGTGTAGTACTCGGTGATCCAGACGATGAGACCCGTCAGCACGAGGCCGACGATGCCGCACAGCATCAGGTTCATGCCGGTGAGCTGCATGCCGGCGGCCGTGCCGACCGGGCCGTAGCCACCGAGAACGTACTGCGTCGCGAGCCAAAGGCCGCCGACCGACAGTACCGCCGAGGCGATGACGCCCTTGTAGAGCGCGCCCATGATCGAGCCGTTGGCGCCGAGCTTCACGAAGTAGGTGCCGATGATCGACGTGACGATGCACGCGCCGCAGATGGCGAGCGGGTAGACGATCAGGGCTTCGAGGTTCGGCTGACCGGCGAAGAAGATCGCCGCGAGCACCATGGTGGCGACCACGGTCACCGCGTAGGTCTCGAACAGGTCGGCGGCCATGCCCGCGCAGTCGCCGACGTTGTCGCCGACGTTGTCGGCGATGGTCGCCGGGTTGCGCGGATCGTCCTCCGGAATGCCGGCCTCGACCTTGCCGACCATGTCGCCGCCGACGTCCGCACCCTTGGTGAAGATGCCGCCGCCGAGACGGGCGAAGATCGAGATGAGCGAGGCGCCGAAGCCGAGCGCGACGAGCGCGTCGACGACGCTGCGGCTGGCCGGTGCGTAGCCGAGAACATTGGTCAGCACGTAATAGTAGATGGCGACGCCGAGCAGCGCGAGACCAGCGACCAGCATGCCGGTGACCGCGCCCGCCTTGAAGGCGATGTCGAGGCCCGAGGCAAGTGACTGCGTCGCCGCCTGCGCCGTGCGCACGTTGGCGCGCCCCGAGACTTTCATGCCGATGTAGCCTGCGAAGCCGGAGAGGACCGCGCCGATCAGGAAGCCGACCGCCGTCAGCGGACCGAGCAGGAGCCAGGCGACGACCAGGATCACCACACCGACCATGCCGATGGTCGTGTACTGGCGGTTGAGATAGGCCTGCGCGCCCTCGCGCACGTAGCCCGCGATCTCCTGCATGCGGGCATTGCCGGCATCGGCGCTCATCACGGACCGAATGGTGTAGGCTGCGTACAGGATCGACAGCGCCCCGCAGGCGATGATCCCCCAAAGTATCGTGCTCATCTGGACGTCCCCTCGTTGGGCCGTTTGCGTATCACGGCAGAACCGGCGGAGCGGAGAATTCCGCTCTCGACGGCACCTCGCCCCCGTTTTCGGCGAGTCTCGCGCGCGGACCATGCCAAATGCGACGAAACGTTGCAACAACAGCACAATCGACTTTGGGCGTGATTGTCAGGGAACTTCGGGCAGGTCACCCGCGTACTGAAACATTCGCGCAACATCCCTGACTTGCATCACCCTGGAACTCTGGCGGACGCGCATTGTCGCGGCCGGCAACCGGCCCCTCGCAGAAGCCACGCTTACTGATATGTTCGCATGTCCTGATGAACTCCAACCGGAACACGCCCGTGAACACCATTAGCGAGAACCTCGCCGGCTCGGCGTCGACCCCCGCCGTGCGCCGCCTTGCGGCCGCTGCCGGTACAAACCCTGAGCAGACACGCGCCGCCATGGGCGCGATGATCGATGCCCTCTCGCATCGCCTGGAGCGCAACACGCTCTCGCGCGGTGGCCTGGCCGAGTTGGTGCGGGCCATCGGCGACCCGCGCCGGCGGATCTACCTCGGTGATCCGGCAGCCATCGGCAGTGATGCCTTGAAGGCCGATGGAAACGCCATTCTGGAGCACATCCTCGGCACCAAGGATGCGAGCCGTGCGGTTGCAGCCCGCGCCGCGCGCGCGTCCGGCCTGCCCGCCGATACCGTCGAGACCATGTTGCCGACGGTGGCGGCGATGATGATGGGTGAAGTCGCCCGTGCAGCCCAGGGGCCGTTCGACGATATTCTCCGCAACATCCCGGGCCTCGACGACGCCGTCAAAGAGATGAGCGGGCGACGCGGAACGTCGCCGCCCGCAGGGCCATTCGAGCAGCGCGGCCAACCCCAATCTGCACCGCGCGGCAACATTCCCGAACAGCAGCCCTTGCCCCTGCCGGGCGAAATTCCGACGAGCGGCGGCTCTCGCTACGACGATCTTTCAGACATCCTCGAACGCGGCGGATTCAAACTTCCGCGCGGCGGCGGCGGCTCCGGCTTGCCGCAGAACCTGCCCGGCGACGTTCCAGGGGGCGGCGGTGGCGGCACACTCAACGGCATCATCCGCGCCGTTCTGGCAGCCCTTCTCGGCTTCCAGAGCCGTGGCGTCATCGGCTGGCTCGTGCGGCTGATCGTGCTGCGATGGGGCTGGGGGTTCATCCAGCGCATTCTGGGGCAGGTGCTCGGCCGGGTGCTGCTCGGCCGCTAGGGCAGGATCGGTTGGGATTGCATCGCGCAAGCGCTTCCATCGAGGTCGATAGCATTCTGCGTCCGCCGCGAGATCCGCGCGCGAGGCATCGAACGTCTGCTCTTTCCCCCGAGGGCAGAGACATGAAAGGCCCGGAGCATGGGCTATGGTCCGGGCC
>CALMPK010000085.1 GCA_937873575.1 uncultured Hyphomicrobiaceae bacterium | reverse complement strand
CGCTGCTCGGCGCGCGTCTCCTCGAGCACCGAGCGGCGCGAGACGACGATGTTGCCGCGGCGGCGGTCCATCTTGAGGATCTGGAAGGGCTGCGGCTGGTGCATCAGCGGCCCGATGTCGCGCACCGGACGGATATCGACCTGCGAGCCGGGCAGGAACGCCACGGCGCCGTCGAGATCGACGGTGAAGCCGCCCTTGACCTTGTTGAAGATGACGCCGGTGACCTTCTCGGCCTTCTCGAACTGCTTCTCGAGGCGGTTCCAGCTCTCCTCGCGGCGTGCCTTGTCGCGCGAAAGAACAGCCTCGCCGAGCGCGTTTTCGATGCGCTCCAGATAAACCTCGACCGTATCGCCAACCTTGAGATCGGCCGGCTTGCCGCCGACGCCGAACTCCTTGAGCGGAACGCGGCCTTCCATCTTCAGGCCGACGTCGATGATCGCGAGATCCTTCTCGATGCCGACGATGCGGCCCTTGACGACCTCGCCCTCGGCCAGATCGTCCTTGGCAAGGCTCTCGGCGAGCATTGCCGCGAATTCGTCGCGGGTCGGGTTCATCTCTTTGGCGATGTTCGTGCTCATTCGTGCTCCTGCGTCGGTGCTTTGTCCGGCCGTCCCAGGCGTGGGCGCGCGGAAACTGGAAATGACCGGTCGCGACGGGCGTCGCTCCGGCCGGCTCTGTCATTCTGGAGAACGCCGGTCGCCCGTTGGCCATCGCATGCCCGCCCGGTCGAGGCCGGAGGCGGAATAGGCACGAGGGCGCGGAACGCGGTCGGCGTCTGATGCTGGTTGGGTTCAAGCCGCTGGATGGGTACGCCCGCCAGTTGAGAATTTGGCCTGCCCGCGGCAGACCTACTGGCCGATCTTCCTCTTGATCAATCCGACAGCGGCGTCGAATGCGGCTTCTATATCCAAGTCCGACGTATCGAGCAAGAGCGCGTCGGTGGCGGCCTTGAGGGGGGCGGCGGAGCGGGAGCTGTCGCGCTCGTCGCGGGCGCGGATGTCGGAGAGAACCTCTTCGAAGCGAATGGCCTCGCCGCGTCCGACATGCTCGAGGAACCTACGACGGGCGCGGATCTCGGGCCGCGCGGTTACGAAAATCTTAACGTCCGCATCCGGGCAGACGACGGTGCCGATGTCGCGCCCATCGAGCACGGCCCCCTTGGAATAGGCGGCGAACCCGCGCTGGAAGGCGAGGAGGGCGGCGCGGACCTCGGGGAAGCGCGCGACGATCGACGCCTTGTCGCCGGCGGCGGTGCCGCGCAGGGCGGGGTCGGCGAACGAATCCATGTCCAGCCGGCGGGCGCAGGCGACCGAGGCCCAGCGGTCGTCCGGCCGGAAACCGGCCCGTTCGACATCGCGTGCGACCGCCCGGTAGAGCAGGCCCGTGTCGAGGCACGGCAGGCCGAAGTGGCCGGCGACGCGCTTGGCCAGCGTGCCCTTGCCCGAGGCGGCCGGTCCGTCGATCGCGATTATCATGTCAGTTTTCTCCCCCCGGACCTGGCCGCCCGCTCGGAACTGCCCGCCCGGAACTCGCAGTGCCCGAGCGGCGGGGGGAGGTCAAGAGGGGGCGGCGGGCGTCGCCTTCAGCGCCCGGAAATAGATGTCGATCGTCGCCAGACTTGCCGATATGCAGGCGCGATGAGCAAGGACGGCGACTTCGAAATATTCCTGATGGCGGCTCCGGGCCTGGAGGCGGCGCTGCTCGCCGAGGTGCGGACGCATCGGTTCAAGGCGTCGAAGACGGTTCCCGGCGGCGTCTCCGTGCGCGGTGGCTGGCGCGAGGTGTGGAAGGCCAATCTCGTATTGCGCGGCGCCGGGCGGGTGGTCGCGCGGGTGGCGCAGTTCAAGGCGTTCCATCTGGCCGAGCTCGACAAGCGCGCGAGGGACATCGCCTGGGGCGAGGTGTTGCGCCGCGACGTGCCGTTTCAGGTCGAGGCGTCGTGCAAGAGCTCGCGCATCTATCATTCCGGTGCGGCCGCCGAGCGCGTCGAAAAGGCGATCCGCGCGACCATTGGCGCGGCCGTGTCGGAGGATGCGGAGGTCGGTGTGCGCGTGCGCATCGAGCACGACCTCTGCACCATCGGTATCGATACGTCGGGCGAGCTGCTGCACAAGCGCGGGCACAAGGAAGCCGTCAGCAAGGCGCCGATGCGCGAGACGATGGCGTCACTCTTCCTGCGTCAGTGCGGTTACACGGGTACGGAGCCGGTGGTCGATCCCATGTGCGGTTCGGGCACGTTCGTCATCGAGGCGGCCGAGATCGCGGCGGGTCTGAGGCCCGGCCGCTCCCGGCATTTCGCCTTCGAGCAGCTCGCGACCTTCGACGCGGCGGCGTGGCAACTCGTTCGCGAAGCGGGCGGCGCTGGGCATCGTCCGGAATTCAAATTCTACGGCAGCGACCGCGATGCCGGCGCCATCGCCATGAGCCAGGCGAATGCGGAGCGGGCGGGCGTTTCCGATTTCACCGAGTTCGCGCGACTTACGGTCGGCGAGGTGGTGGCGCCCGAGGGGCCCCCGGGCCTCGTCATCGTCAACCCGCCCTATGGCGCGCGGATCGGCGATCGCAAGAGCCTCGCTCCGCTCTATCGCGCACTCGGCCAGCGGCTTCTGGCCGGCTTCTCCGGCTGGCGCGTCGGGTTGATAACGACCGAGGCGGTGCTCGCCCGCGCGACCGCCCTTCCGTTCGCCCCGCCGGGTCCTCCGGTGCCGCACGGCGGGCTGCGCGTCACGCTGTTCCAGACCGGCCCGCTACCGTGACCCCCGGCGCTACCGCTAGAGTGAAACCAAGACAGCAAAGAGAATGGCCGGGGGTGCTGGCGCGGTGCCGACGACACGCCGATAATGGCACTGGTCCGCGTGGTTCGAGGCTGCTTCGGGAGAATGATGATGGGTTTCGTTCGTGCGCTTGTCGCGGCGGGTGGCGCGGCCGTAGCGTCGGCAATGCTGACGGCCGGCCCGGCGAGTGCGGAGAGCGCCGGCCCCACGCAAAAGATCACCGCCTACGTCGCCTGCATCAACCGCCTGTCCGAACGGTCCCACCAGTCGCGCGAGCGCTACTTCAGTTGGGCCGGAAAAAAGGGGCCGACCGGCAAGGAGCCGATCATCTACGGCACCTACACCATCTATGAAACGACCGATTGCACCAAGGGCGTCGAAAAGGCGAACGCCCTCGAGCCACGCGACGTCGCCATCGAGTCGGCCGCTTCGGAGTATGCGGCCGCGGTTGGCGCACTCGAGCCGTTGCTGAAGGAAGCCGACGACTACTACCAGCAGCAGGACTACAAGGACGACAAGATGGCGAAGGGCAAGGCGCTGCATCCGCGCCTCGTCGCCGCCTGGGACCGGTTCGCGCTCGCCGATCAGCGGCTTCGCGCCGGTATCGACGACATTCAAGACAAGAGGGCGGCTGAGCGATTGGTCGAGATCGAGGCGGCCGAGGGCCGCAAGGCGCGCTACCACGTCGAGGCGCTGATGATCCGCGCCAAGCGCGTGCTGCGTGCCGAGAGCGCGGAGAAGCCCGACATCGCGAAGATCACCGAGGCACTCGGCGAGTTCGAAGCGATGGTCAAGGCGACAGAGGACTTCGCCGCGACCAAGGGAAGCGGCGTCGGATCGAGCTTTCTCAGTTCTGCAAAATCCTACCTCGTCACAGCCAAGCATCTGATGCGGCGGATCAGGGACAAGGTGCCCTACAGCAGCGGCGACAGGATGATGCTCAACGCGGGCGGCGGCTGGATGGTCGAAGGATCGCCGCCACGGCTGACGCGCGACTACAACGGGCTCATCGAGAGCTATAACCGCGGCGTCGGGTTCTGAGCGCACCGTGCAGATGATGGCGCGTCCGTGTCGTCACACCGCCAGCCGTTCCGCGAGGAAATCGATGGTCGCGCGGACTTTCGCCGGAGGGCGGCGCGCCGCGGGATAGACGGCGAAGATGCCGCCGATCTCGAGTGTCGCGTGATCGAGACGAAGCGGCACGAGCGAACCTTCGGCAATCTCGCGCTCGACCAGAAAATACGGCTGATAGACGATGCCTTGACCGGCAACGGCAGCCAGCACCAGCGCATCGCCGTTGTTGGCCTGGATGCTCCCGCTGACCGCCACCTTCACCTTTCCGCCAGCGCCGAACGACCACCGCCCGGCGCCGATGGACCGCGAGAGCGTATAGCTCAGGCAGTCGTGATCGGTGAGGTCGGCGACATTGCGCGGCTTGCCGCGACGTTCGAGGTAATCCGGGGAAGCGCAGACCACCGTCGGGCAGGGCGCGAGCCGCCGCGCGATCAAGGCGGAGCTCTTGAGATTGCCGATGCGGATCGCGAGGTCCCAACCTTCTTCGACGAGATCGACGTAGCGGTCGTTGAGACCGAGATCGACTTGAAGCTCGGGATGCCGGCGCGTCAGTTCGGGGATGAGTGGCGCGAGGCGGCGAACCGCATAGGATAGTGGTGCATTGAGACGCAGCTTGCCGCGCACCTGTCGCGTCTCCAGCGACGCCGTGGCGTCGGCCTCCTCGATGTCGTCGAGGATACGCTCGACCGATTCAAGATACGACCGGCCAGTCTCCGTGAGCGTCAGGCGGCGCGTCGACCGGTGCAGCAGCTTGACGCCGAGCCGCTCCTCGAGCCCGCTGACGTGCTTCGTGGCCATCGTCTGCGAGATGCCCATGGCGCGCGCCGCCGCGGAAAGGCTGCCAAGCCCGGCGGCCTTCGCGAAAACCTGCATGCCCGTCACGCGGTCCAATTTTCACCTCACACTCTGAGTGTGAATTAGAATTCGATAATGGCAGATTATCAAACCATGTTCGTTGCGGCAATGAATGGCCCATCGCATTCTTGACGATGGAGACGACAATGATCGACGCACGAACCGCCCCTTACGCAGCGCTTGTGCTGCGTGTCAGCCTCGGCGCACTGCTGCTGGCGCACGGACTGCTGTTGAAGGTGTTTACATTCGGCATTCCCGGTACGGTCGGGTTCTTCGAGAGCATCGGCTATCCGGGCTTCTTCGCCTATCTGGTGATCCTCGGCGAGATCGGTGGCGGCATTGCCCTGATCCTCGGCCTGTGGACCCGCCAGATCTCGTTGCTGCTGCTGCCGATCCTGATCGGCGCGACGATGCAGCATGCGGGTAACGGTTGGCTGTTCACTGCGCCCAACGGTGGTTGGGAGTTCCCGGCGTTCTGGACCGTCATGCTGCTCGTGCAGGCCCTTCTGGGAGACGGCGCTTTCGCGCTGCGCTCCTGCGCTGCACGAGCGCGATTTGCGGAAGTACATTGAGATGAGCACGACGAATGGAGGTAGTGCGATGGGCGACGGGGCAGGCGACGGCGGCGTCCGTATCGGCCACGTGCATCTCAAGGTGGCCGACCTCGAGCGGGCAATCGGTTTCTATCACGGTGTGCTCGGCTTCGAGGTTCGCCAGCGGTATGGCAGCCAGGCGGCATTCCTGGCCGCCGGCGGCTATCACCACCACGTCGGCCTCAATACGTGGGAGAGCCACGGCGGAACACCGCCGCCTCCGGGCACGACGGGCCTCTATCACGTGGCGTTCCTCTACCCGACACGCGGCGCTCTGGCCGAGGTGGTGCGCCGGGTGCTCGCCGCCGGACTTCGGCTCGATGGCGCCAGCGATCACGGTGTCAGCGAGGCGGTCTACCTGCGCGACCCGGACCAGAACGGCGTCGAGCTCTATTGGGACCGTAGCGAAGCCGAATGGCCACGCACGGCGGACGGCGGCCTTGCCATGTACACGCGCCGGCTCGATCTCAACGACCTCTTGAAAGAGGCTGCCTAGGCGTGCGGGGCCGTCAGGCTTTCAGTCGCTGCGAGAGCCAAAGGCCAGCGCTGGCGAACAACGCCAGCACGCCGAGCCCGAACCCGGTGATGGCGGCGATCCAGAGCCCATTCACCAACGGATCGTCCTCGACGCCGAGGATCGGGTCGGGATCGAACATGAAGAAGCCGACGATGGTTGCGATGCTCGCCAGCAGGAGCATCAACCCGGTGAGCGCGACGCGGCGCATCAGCGGCGCCACTCTACCGGGCGACCGCGCGGCCAGCCGCCTGCCGAGAAAGACGGCCGCTGCGAGAGCGATCCAGAGCGGCCAGGAGGTCGGAGCCCCCACGCAAAGTGGTCCGTGGTGGTTCACGCATTCCATGAACGAGACGAAATTCGACATGGCGTGGTCCCCGCCGAAATGCCCGCGTGGGCTCTACGCGATCGAGCATTCCCGGAGAGGATAGCAGCGGTCCGCGCAAGTGGTCGAGCGGGTGCGGAGGTCAGGACTCGAAGATCTGCCGCCAGCCGCTGACGCGGCGGCGCATCGCCGCCTGCTGCGCATCGAAGGATTGGCGTGCACGCGCTTCCGCCCCGGCGTTGCGGTCGGTCACATAGAAGTTGTTGAACACCAGCACGTCCATCTTCGTGCGCAGGTAGCAGGAAACCGCGTCGTGCGGGCTCGCCACGATCGGTTCCTGACGGTTGAAGCTCGTGTTGAGCAGCACGGGAACGCCGGTCCGGTTGCCGAACGTCTCGATAAGGCGGTGGAAGCGCGGGTTGGCATCGCGCCGGACGGTCTGGATGCGCGCGGTGCCGTCGACGTGCACGGCGGACGGAATATCCGCGACGCGTTCCTTCCAGACCCGGGGGGCGAGCGTCATGAACGGGTCGGGCTGCGACACGTCGAAGAAGTCGGTCGCGCGCTCGGCCAGCACGGCCGGGGCGAAGGGCCGGAACGGCTCGCGGTGCTTGATGCGATCGTTGAGGATCGCTTTGATCTCGAGGTCGCGCGGGTCGGCGAGGATGGAGCGGTTGCCGAGCGCGCGCGGGCCCATCTCGAAGCGGCCCTGGCACCAGCCGACCACCTTCTTTTCGGACAGGTCTGCGGCCACCCGCTCGAACAATTCGCCATCGTCGAGGCGCTTGCCGGTGAGGCCGGCCTCGTCGAGCGCCGCCTGCACTTCGGCGTCGCTGTACTCCGCTCCATAGAAGGGGTGCAGCAACTCGCCGGTGCGCTCTCTCCCGAGCGTCTGATGGTAGTGGAACAGCGCGGCACCGAGCGGCGCGCCGGTATCGGACGCGCACGGCGGCACCCACACGCGCTCGAACGACGTCTCCTCGAGGATGCGCGCGTTGGCGACACAGTTGAGCGCGACGCCGCCCGTGATGCAGAGGTTGCGCGACGTGGTGCGCCGCTCGAGGTCGCGGACGAGGTGCAGGACGAGCTCCTCGGCGAGCTTCTGCAAGGCATAGGCGATGTCCATGTGCCGCTGATCGAGCGGGGCGGACGGATCACGCGGCGGGCCGAACTCGGCCAGGAACTTCGCAGTGAAGGGGCGCGCGAGACCGTGTGTCTGAAGGCTCACGTACTCCGGGTTGAAGCTGAACGATCCATCGGGACCGAGCGGCACGAGCTTGCGGAAGTTTTCGAGATAGCGCGGACCGCCGAGCGCCGCGAGCGCCATGACGGTGCCTTCCTCGAACAGCTTGAAGCCGAGATAGGTGGTGACGCCCGAATAGAACGCACCGATGGAGTCGAAGAAGCTGAAGCCCTTGTCGCGAGTGATGCGATTGCCCGCGCCGAAGTATGTGCTCGTCGCCGTCACGTCGCCGTAGCCGTCCGCGACGAGGATGGCCGCTTCGTCGAACGGTGAGGCGAAGTAGATCGCGGCGTGGGCGTCGTGGTGGGGGACGTTGATGATCGGAATGTCGCGGTTGCCGAGCCGCTTGCGGATTCCCTGCGCGAGACGCTGGCGCAGGAACACGACGCCGCTGTTCTGTCCGCTGTGGGCGGCGGGGTGCAGGAGGTTGAGGCTCGCCGGCAGATTGGCGGTGACGATCTGGCGGAACGATCGGCGCAGCGCGTTCACGTCCCAGGGCGTCGCAATGGCATCGATGTCGTCGAGGCGGAGGCCGGCTGCATCGAGCGCCGCCGCGAGCGCGTGCTCGGGGAAGAGCTGGGAGTGCTTGTTGCGGTTGAACCGCTCCTCCTCCATCACCCCCTTGATGACGCCGTTGGAGAGAATGGCCGCGCCCGTATCGTGGGTCTTCGTCACCAGTCCGAGAATGTTCACGCCTGATCCTCTCATCCGCCACACGGTCGATGCACGTCGGGCCGAGAAGTGTGGTGCGCGCGGGGCGGAGACAAGGGCGGAACGTCGAACTGGTTACTTTTCGCCGTGGACAAGAGCCCGTGGGCGCCGCGCCGGCGATCGTATGGTTACTAAATTGGATAGCCACTGAGTGATGCGGCGGCACCTCGACCAAGGACCGCGCCATTGTGCTCCGAGCGCCAGCGTGCCCTCACTCGAGCCCGGAGCGGGGGGGCTTCGTTCCCGCTGAAAGGCCGGTATCGCCGGTGGGATCGATACAGCGCGACGGCGTGCCGCGGTATCGCGACCTCGCACGTGCGATGGGGAAGGGATCAGATCGCGAAATCCGCGATCACCGCTGCGTGGTGGGAGCAGTGCGGGTCGTCCACCTTGGCGTAGGCAACGGCCTCGCCGCCCGGCGGACGGCGGAGAGGCAATATCCTTCCGCCCGGCCGGCGACACCGTTTCGCACGATCGGTGCGCGCTTCTGCCTCGGGATTGCCGCTGCGAGTGGCGCGCGTCGGTGCAGATTGACGACCGTGACGACGCGGCTTGCGCCGGCATCGATGTCGGTCACGCGCCTGGACCCCGGGGCCATGCTGAGCTCACCCCTGGCAACGTTGTCGGCTCGCAGAGCGCTTTACGCCTCAACCGATCGCGGCCTAGCCGCGGTAGTGCGCACCGAGCTGCTGCATCAGTCCGAGGTACTCGGGAAAGCTCGTCGCGATCATCGCGGTGTCGTCGACAGTCACCGGCTTTTCGCTGGCGAGACCCATCGTGAGGAACGCCATGGCGATGCGGTGGTCGAGGTGCGTCGCCACCGTGCCGCCGCCTGCAACGGGGCCTCCGGTGCCGTGCACGATCAGCGTGTCGCCCGCGACCGTGGCGTTGACGCCGTTCGCCGCCAGTCCGGCGGCGGTGGCGGCGAGGCGGTCGCTCTCCTTCACCTTGAGCTCGGCGAGACCGTCCATGACGGTGTCGCCTTCCGCGAAGGCCGCGACGGCGGCCAGCACCGGGTATTCGTCGATCATCGACGGCGCGCGCTCGGTGGGAACGTGCACGCCCTTGAGGCGAGAATAGCGCACGCGAATGTCGGCGATCGGCTCGCCGCCTTGTTCGCGCGGGTTCGCCAGCTCGACGTCGCCGCCCATCTCGCGCAGCGTGGTGTAAAGCCCGGTGCGCGTTTCGTTGACGAGCACGCCACGGACGGTGACGTCTGACCCTGGAACGATCAGCGCGGCGCAGACGAGGAACGCAGCGGAGGACGGATCGCCCGGCACGACGACGTCGCGGCCCGACATCTCGGCGTCACCCTTCACCGTGATGTGCGTCTTGCCGTCCTTCACCTCGGTGCGCACGTCGGCGCCGAAGTAGCGCAGCATGCGTTCGGTGTGGTCGCGCGTCGGCTCGGCCTCGATCACGGTGGTCTCGCCTGCGGCATGCAATCCGGCGATGAGGATCGCGCTTTTCACCTGCGCGCTCGGCACGGGCAGCTCGTAACGGATCGGTGTCAGCGCGTCGCTGCCGCGGATCGTCAGCGGCAGGGTTTCACGGTCGTTCTCGATCTCGAGGCCCATCTGTTTCAGCGGGCCGATGACGCGCCGCATGGGGCGCTTGCTCAGCGAGGCGTCGCCCGTCATCGTCACTGTGATCGGGTGGCCCGCGATCAGGCCCATCATCAGGCGCGTGCCGGTGCCGGAGTTGCCGAAGTCGAGCGGCTCCGTCGGCTGTGTGAGGCCGCCGACACCGCAGCCCCGCACCACCCAGGTTTCGCCCTCCTTGCCGGCGGGGGCCCCGAGAGCGGTGACGGCCTTCGCCGTGTTGACCACGTCCTCGCCTTCGAGCAGCCCGGTAATCCGCGTCACGCCGGTTGCCAGCGCACCGAACATCAGCGCGCGATGCGATATCGACTTGTCGCCCGGGACCCGGACGGAGCCGTTGAGGGCGTTGGCGCGTTCGGTGGTGAGCGGGCGGGCGGCGTGGTGATGGGACAACGTAGGGCCTGATCAGTTCGGGGTTGACGGCGTAGTGCGGCGGCGTGGCGCCGGCCCGGCCGAGAGCGCGTTTGCTGGCCGGGACGCCGCGCTCGGCAGACGATGGCGAGCGGACGGGCGGCATTGAGCCGATGCCCCGGAGCGCTGTCAATGACGGAGCCGCCGTTGACGGGGCCTGGGCGCCGGCCGGGCCAGGATGTCTGGAGTGGGCGGCAGCAGCCGGATTGCCCGCTCACGCCCCATCCGCGCCGGCTCTTGCGCCATTGGGCACCAGCCGGCCGTGCGAGCGCGGCCGAGGCCCGATGCCGCAGACGTCGCCCCGGAGAGACCGCGTCCCCGGAGAGACGGCGGCCTGGCGTGCGCCACGATTGCCTTTTGACAAGGCCCGGAGCCTGTGGCAGACCCCTCGTTCAAATTTCCAGACATCAAAGGCGATATTCATGTCGACCAAGCAAGCGCGCGGCACCAAGCGCACCTGCCAGAGCGAGGACTGCGGTTCTCGCTTCTACGATCTTCACCGCGATCCGATCGTGTGCCCGATCTGCGGCAGCATCTACGTCATCGCGTCGGGGCCTGTCGGCGTCCTGTTCAAGGACGACGAGAAGCCGCGCAAGGCGAAGAAGGAGACCGTCAAGGACGACGAGGGCGTCGAGGTGGCGGACGAGGCGATCGGCGAGATCGCCGAGGACGAGTCGGTGGAGGAAACCGCCGACGACACCTTCCTCGAGGAGGAGGAAGACGGCGGCGACATGGACAACATCGGTGTCGGCGGTCGCGGTGAGGAGCCGGACGAGCCCTGAGCTCGTTCTCGACGTGGAGCCCGGTGAAATTCCGGGCCCCGCGATCGCGCGTCCCGGGGCTGACCGTGTGCCGTTAAGGCGCTCGTCGGACCGTGGATCTGGCCGGTTCCAGGGGCACCGACTGGGGCGGTGGACGAACACGGCGACGTTGCAAATTCGCGCTTGCAGTTTGCCCTTCGAGGCCCTATGCAAGCGGCTCTGACGGGGTGGTTCGCCGCCCCGTTTCCCAAAAAGGGTTCGGGGCTGTAGCTCAGTTGGGAGAGCGCTACAATGGCATTGTAGAGGTCAGGGGTTCGATTCCCCTCAGCTCCACCATTTAGACTGATGCCTCGGTCAATCTTTTCCAAAACAATCGCCGCTCTGTAGCGCGCATGCCTCGCAGTTATCGGTGCTCGCGCACATTCCTTAGCGTCGCCGCCAGGGCGGGGCCGTAAGGCGGTCCAGTGCCGTTCACGCGACTGGGCGGGTCGGCGTCGGTTCAGCAAGCCCTCGCTCGACGATCAACGGAGCGATGCAGAGCCACCGCGATCGTCTCCGTGACCGGCCCTGGGCGTCGCGGCCTTGCCGCATCCGCAGATCAAACCTGCTCACGCCGCGCGGGTCACTCCAACGACGGGCTTGCAAGCGCGGGCCTCGGAGGCGCAGTCTGTACGTCTTCGGGCGGGCGAAAGCCCAATGCCGTTGGGCGGTCGGCGGGGGCGTCTTTTCCGCCGCAGCCGACACTCGCCGTCAGCGACGCCACTTGCCGTTCGGGTGTTCGTGTCCGGCGATGGGCGCCCACTCCAGATGGGGCGCAAGTGGTCCGGCAAGCCGCGCACGGCATCTCGCCCAAGTCCGACGTCGCCGAGGAGCTGGAGCTACTGCTAGCTTCCAAGAGTGCCATCGACGCTGATGGAATGGCGTTCGTGATCCATCGTCGTCGCAAAGAGCACTCTCAGACTTGAGCCGAGGATGCGATCCACGCTTGCGATGAAAGCGCAGAGCGCGTCGATCACATGCGTTCGCACACTAGGATAGAGCCGCGATGACCGAGATGCGACCGGGGCGCCAGATCGTGCACGCCCCCACATTCGCCGAGCTGTTCACCCCGAAGCTCGTGACCGTTCTCAAGGAAGGCTACGGCTCGCGCGAGCTGCGCGCCGACGCCATGGCGGGGCTCACCGTTGCCATCGTCGCGTTGCCGCTCTCCATGGCCATCGCCATCGCATCCGGGCTCCCGCCGGCCAACGGTCTCGCCGCCGCCATCATCTCGGGCTTTCTGGTTTCGGCCCTCGGCGGCAGCCGCTACCAGATCGGCGGCCCGGCCGGCGCGTTCATCGTACTGATCGGCGCGACCGTCGACCGGCACGGCGTCGACGGCATGCTGCTCGCGACATTGCTGGCGGGCCTGATGTTGATCGCCCTCGGCTTCCTGCGGCTCGGCACCTACGTCAAGCTCGTCCCCTATCCCGTCACTGTCGGCTTCACCACGGGCATCGCCGTCATCATCATGGCGAGCCAGTTGAAGGAGCTTTTCGGCTTGACCCTCGCGGGCAAGGAGCCGGGGCCACTGTTCGAGAAGCTCGCGGCGTTGTGGTCGGCGATCGGCACGGCGAACCCTGCCGCTATCACCGTTTCGTTGACGGCGATCGTCATCATCGTCGGCCTTCGAAAGCTTCGTCCCAACTGGCCCGGTATGCTCATCGCGGTGGTGGCGGCCGCGGTCGCCGTGGCTCTCTTTGGACTTCCTGTCGAAACCATCTCGTCGCGCTTTGGCGGCCTGACCGGCGCCGTCGGCTCGCTGACACTGCCGACGCTGTCGCTCGACAAGGTGCAGGCGGTCCTGCCGGACGCCATCGCGTTCGCGCTGCTCGGCGCCATCGAGTCACTGCTGTCCGCCGTCGTGGCCGATGGCATGACCGGACGCCAGCACCGCTCCAACTGCGAACTCGTCGCCCAGGGCGTCGCCAATATCGCCGGCGGGTTGTTCGGCGGCATGCCGGCCACCGGCACCATCGCGCGGACGGCGACGAACGTGCGCGCCGGTGCCCATGGCCCCGTCGGGGGAATGCTGCACTCCGTTTTTCTCGCCGCCTTCGTGCTGTTGGCGGGATCGCTCGCCGGCTACATCCCGCTTGCCGCGCTGGCCGGCGTGCTCGCGGTCGTCGCCTGGAACATGGCCGAGAAGCGGGAGCTTTGGACGCTGGTGACCTCCTCGCGCGGCGACGCGCTGGTGGTGCTGACGACGTTGTTCCTGACGATCTTCCGCGATTTGACGGAGGCGATTGTCGTCGGTTTCGCGCTCGGCGCGGTGGTGTTCGTCAACCGCATGGCGAAGGCGACGGGCATCGAACGCCAGGATGGTTTGGTGCGCGAGGACCGGGCCGACCACGCTGACCGCGGCGACTTGGCGCCCTTCGACGAGGCGTTGGCGAGCAACCCGGATATCGCCGCCTATCGGATCTCGGGAGCGTTCTTCTTCGGGGCCGCGGCGACGGTCGGGGCGGCGCTGGACCGGATCGCCGATAGTCACCGTGCCTTCATCATCGATTTCAGCGGTGTCCCGATCCTCGATTCGACCGCCGCGAACACCATGCACGCGACGCTCCGCAAGGCCGAGCGGCGGGGGGTGAAGGTTTATCTGACCGGTACCAGCGCCGCCGTCCGGCGCGAGCTGTTCCTGCACGGCGTACGCCCCCCTCACGCCACCTATTTGGCGAAACTCGACGACGCCGTTGCCGATTGGAACGCCTCGCAGAAGTCCGCTCCGTCTCAGGAAAAACCGTCCTGAGGGGGGGCGGTGAGTGGACCGCTGTCCGGCCCCGAGAGCCCCGCCCCGCGAGAACGCCACCCTGGGATGGGCCAGCCTCCCAGGGCCTAGCCTGGCTCCCGCGGCCCGGCCGGCGTCCAGCATGGGTGTGCCAGAATGGCTGTGAAAGAGTGTGCGGGCGCCCGCCGGACCGCCCTCCGACCATCCGTTTCCAGCAGCAAGTCCTAGTTCTGGCTACAGGGCACGGGGCCGGCATGACCCGGGCCCCTCGCCCAGGCCCGTCGTGCCGCCCCGCTCACCGCCGAGGCCCGACTTTGCGGTCGCAAGCTGCTCCGGCCGTCCGGCCCCGCTTCCCACTCAACGGTTCGGATGATATACGCCTGCCGACATCGGTTGCCGGCATCGGTCCGGCTCGCTTCACGGCCGCGACGGCCGCCGAGGGTTCCGCCCCGCTGCATGTCGCCCCCATTGCATAGGAGACGCCGCATGGCATTGCGCCCAATCGATCAGGATTCGGGGCTCGCCCTGACGTTCGACGACGTGCTGCTGGTGCCTGGCGCCTCGGAGGTGATGCCGGGCGAGGTCAACGTCTCGTCGCGGGTGACGAAGTCCATCGCCGTCAACATCCCGATCATCTCGGCCGCCATGGATACCGTGACGGAGGCGCGCCTCGCCATCGCCGTCGCGCAGGCGGGCGGCATCGGCGTCATCCACCGCAACCTGAAGCCGGCCGATCAGGCCGAGCAGGTGCGCCATGTGAAGAAGTACGAGGCCGGCATCGTTCTCGATCCGGTCACTATCACCCCCGACGCTCGCCTCGAGGAGGCGCTGAAGCTGATGGCCGAGATGAGCATCTCGGGCATCCCGGTGGTCGAGCCCGCGCGCGGCGGCAAGCCGGGCAAGCTCGTCGGCATCCTCACCAACCGCGACGTGCGCTTTGCCAACAACCACGAGGTGCCGGTTTCGGAGCTGATGACCAAGGACCGGCTCGTCACCGTCAAGCGCACCGTGACGCAGGATGAGGCGCGCCGCCTGCTGCACCAGTACCGCATCGAGAAGCTGGTGGTCGTGGACGACGACTACCACTGCATCGGCCTCATCACGGTGAAGGACATCGAGAAGGCGCAGAAGCACCCCA
>CALMPK010000084.1 GCA_937873575.1 uncultured Hyphomicrobiaceae bacterium | reverse complement strand
CGTATTCGCCGCATCGCAAGCCCGGCGCAGGAAAGACCCATGACCGGCTTCATCACCATTCGCAATTGCGTGCTGGCCTCGACCGCCGCCGCCGTTCTTCTCGCCCCTGCGGCGCCGGCAGCCGAAGACACCGAGGGCAAGTGGCTGGCGGATCTGCGGCTGCGCTACGAAACGGTGGACGACGCCAATTGCACCGCCTGCGCCGGGCGCGATGCGACGGCTTTCACGCTGCGCGCCCGCCTCGGATACGACACCGGCACCTGGCAGGGCTTCGGCGGCCTCATCGAGATCGACCAGATATGGAGCCTCGGCGACGAGGAATACAACAGCACGCGCAACGGGCAGATGCTCTATCCGGTCGTCGCCGACCCCGAACTGACGCAGCTCAACCGCCTCCAGATTTCCTACACCGGCTCGTTCGACACCGTCTTCACGCTCGGCCGCCAGCGTCTCGCGTTCGGCAACCAGCGCTTCATCGGCAATGTCGGCTGGCGGCAGCATGAACAGACCTTCGACGCCTTCTCGATCGTCAACGCCTCGGTCGAAGGTCTGACGCTGACCTATGCCTATATCGCGCGCGTCAATCGCATCTTCGGTGACGACAATCCGGTGCCGACATCCGGCCAGGCACCCCATTTCGACAGCCACAGCCACGTCTTCGATGTAGCCTATACGGGATGGAAGGGCGTGAAGCTCGAAGCCTACGGGCTCATGCTCGACCTCGCCCAGACCGGGCCGTCGCCGCTGACCGCCGCCCGGCTCTCCACCTCCACCTGGGGGCTACGCGCCGAAGGCAAGTTCGAAGCCTCGCCGGGCCTCAACGTTCTGCTGAATGCGGAATACGCCCACCAGAACGAGTATTCGGACAACCCGCTCAGCATCGACCTCTCTTACTGGCTGGCCGAGGCCGGGCTCTCGTGGAAGGGCGCGACGCTGCTCGCCGGCTACCAGTCGCTCGAAGGGGACGGGACGGTCGGCTTCTCCACGCCGCTGGCGACGGGACATGCGTTCAACGGCTGGGCCGACATTTTCCTGACCACGCCCACAAACGGGCTCGATGCCGCCTATGTGAAGCTCGCCTACGCCGTTCCCGACGCCTTCGGCCTGAAGAGCGTCGGCGGCGCGCTCAACTACTACGACTTCGAAACGCAGCGCACCGGCGTCTCCCTCGGCTCTGAGGTCGACGTTCAGCTCGAAGTGGCGATCGACAAGCAGTTCACCGTACTTCTGAAATACGCCGGCTATCGGGGCGACGGCGCGCTGACCGGCGCCGGCGGCTGGACGCCCGCCGCCCGCGACAAGACGGTCGCCTGGGCGGTTGTCTCGTTCAAGTATTGAGGGAATTCCGTTAGCCGAGCTGTCGCTGACGCTGTCATGGGATCGTGGTCAGGTTGCGGTTAGGAGGCTAAGCCGATCTTCAAGAGAATATCTTAGGCGGCAGCGATCTTCCATGCGCGCGCCGCGCGCTCACGCAGCCGGCGCATGTATCGCCGGCCGTTGAGATGAACTCGGTGGCGAAGTTGCTGTGATTGGCTGCGAGTGCTGTGAGAAGTCTCTGGACGGGTGATCGGCTCTTGAACCCTTGCTGTTTTCGCTCTCGTCGCCGGATCGGGAGATGCGAGTTCTCGGCCCTGCTATTCTCTCGCGATCGTCCGGGCCGATGAAGATGTCGTAGCTAGAGTCCATCTAGCGCCGCCTTGTCTCCATCCCGCTGCACAACCAGGTCCAAGACCACACCCTCGCCATCCACGGCGTGACAGAGACATTAGCGCTCTCCCTTGATACTGCACCATTCCGTCGAGGTGCCAGCGCGGAAGCTGCTCGTGCCGGCGACGCCTTAGGTTGGCGGGAATCTGGGGACCGCACTTGTTCACCCAACAGCGGATCGTCTCGTAGGTGACATCGATCCCGCGGCCGGCGAGCATTTCCGTCGTCCCGAAGGCTGAGGGCGAATCGGAAGTACAACCAAACAGCGTGCCGGACGACCGAGGGCGGGGCTTTTACCTTTGAACGAGACTGACCGCACAACGCCCCCGCATTGGCGACGACTCAGGCCGCCACGGGAGCAAGGTTTGCGCGCGCCTGACAGCACCCATGACACCCCTCCTTCAGGTCCAAAGCAAAATTACGCTCCGGACCACCCGGTAGGGGGAAGATCAACTCAGTGTGGGCCGGTCAGTTCAGCCTGACCCTACCGACCGGCGCGTTGAGGAGGGCCGCTTGCAAAGCATCCTGATGTGCGGGCGGTGTGACCGGATCGTCGTCGCCCCGATAGTCAGCACCGGCACGCTTACGCTGGCCAAGGCGGCGGCGAGCCAAGGCGGAGCCAGCGACGTCCGCCCTAACTGACCGGGGTTAGAGTTACGGTCGCCGGGAACACGGGGTTCGGGTCGTCCTGGTCGGGCATCTCCGCCCACGTCACGTTCGCACGGCGCGTGGCCTGACCGAGATTTCCAGCATCGTCGACGCTTGTCTCGTCGATCTCCAACTCGATGCGGCCAGGCGCGGAGGCGGTGACGCGATAGTCCAGAAAATCGCCAATGAGAAACAACTGCGAATCGTGGGGCGTCACGAATGCCAAATAGGTTTTCAAGCCATTGGCGGCAGGGTCGCTGCCCGCGATGCCGATCAGACGGACTGCTGCACCGGTCTGACCGGGGATCGTGTCCAGTTTCACGACCCCGGCAGCATCACCGATGCTGTCATTGTCGGCCATTGGCTGCAGGACGCTTGGCGCGGCCTCTGCGCCAAGCGCAGACTGTGAGAAACAAAAAGTAAGGGCGAGCAGGGAGGCTGCGACAGTGAGGCGATGAGCGGACATTCGGCAACTCCTGAGATGATGACGCATCTGAAAGCCATTCCGCTCCAGGAGCAAGACCATTCCAGCGGAGGCCGCAGGCGGGGCGCAGTCAGGTTGTCGATAGGAAGTGAAGCCGATCACGTAGCGGCAGGTCTAGGCGGCCGCGATCTTCCATTCCCGCGCAGCTCTCTCGCGCAGCTGGCGCATGTAGCGCCGGATGTTGAGATCGCGTTCGGTGACGAAGTCGTTGTCGACTGCGGCGTACATTGTGAGAAATCTTTGGGCGGATGATCGCCTCTTGAAACCTTTCTGTTTGCGCTTTCGTCGGCGGATGGAAACGTGCGCGTTCTCCGCACGATTGTTCTCTCGCAATCGCCCTGCGCGATGCAGATGGCGCAGTCATTGTTGCGCGAGGACGGCGCGGTTTGACCCCAGTCCGTCGGTGGTGATCGGCGCCGGCCTCACAGGTTGATTGCGCAAGAGCTCGCGCAACAGCTTCAGGGCCGCAGCCTTGTCTCGCCCGCGCTGCATCACGAGAACGAGGACAACGCCTTCGTCGTCGACTGCGCGGCAGAGAAACCATCATTCGCCTTTGATCGTGCAGACCATTTCATCAAGGCGCCAGCGGGGGGAGGGGTTCTGCCGGGGCCGCTTCAGATGGGCGGCAATCTGCGGCCGGAACGTGCTGGCCCAGCAGCGGATCGTCTCGCAGGTGACGTCGATACGCTGCTAGGCGAGCACCTCCTCGACGTCACGAAGGCTGAGGGCGAATCGGAAGCGCAACCAAGCAGCGTGTCGGATCACCGAGGGGGACTTTTTCCCTTTGATCGAGACTGAACGCACAGCGCGCCCGCATTGGCGACGACTCAGGCCGCCACGGGAGCAAGGGTTGCGCGCGCCTGACAGCGCCACAGGCTCCTCTCAGCAACCGGCTCATCTGAGATGCGCCGGTTGATGTGGATCAATGGTGGACGCATCCCCGGTGTTCGCGTCATTTATCTGTCGCCGCATCGCGTCATAGAAGGGCCAGGCCCGGCCTCTCTGCCGAACACCAGTCCGAAGTCCCAGTCGGTTCCCCATGAGCATTCGCAATTTCGACGCCTTTTTCTCGCCAGCCTCCGTCGCGCTGATCGGTGCCAGCCGGAAGGAGCACTCGGTGGGCGCGGTGGTCGCGCGCAATCTTCTGGGCGGCGGGTTCAAGGGCGAGATTTACCTCGTCAATCCGCACGCGGAGGACATCTCCGGACAGCGCGTCTATGCCGACGTCGCCGCGCTGCCGCGCGTGCCCGACCTGGCGATCATCACGACGCCCGCGCCTGCGGTGCCGGACGCTATCGCCCAGTTGGCGGCGAAGGGCGCGCGCGCGGCGGTTGTCATCACGGCGGGGTTCGGGTCGCACGACGCCGATGGGCCGGCTTTGCGTCAGCGGATGCTGGACGCGGCCCGGCCTGCGACGCTCAGGATCATGGGGCCGAATTGCCTCGGCTTGCTCGTGCCGACCATCGGACTCAATGGCAGTTTCGCGCCCGTGCAGCCCAGGGCCGGCGGCATCGGCTTCGCCGCGCAGTCTGGCGCGATGATCACTGCCGTGCTCGACTGGGCGGACGGGCGAGGCATCGGCTTTTCATCGCTTGCGTCGCTGGGCGACATGGCCGACGCGGATTTCGGCGATCTGCTCGACTACTACGCGAACGACACAGCGACTACCGGCGTCCTGCTCTATATCGAGCACGTGACGCAGGCGCGCAAGTTCATGTCGGCAGCACGGCGCGTCGCGCGTCTCAAACCCGTCGTCGTCATCAAGGCGGGGCGCCACGAGGAGGGACAGCGCGCGGCAGCATCCCACACCGGCGCACTTGCGGGATCGGACGCCGTCTACGACGCGGCGTTCCGCCGCGCGGGCATGTTGCGGGTGACGACGCTGACCGATCTCTTCGACGCTGTGGAGCTCTTGTCCACGCAGCAGCGGGTGAGTGGCGACCGGCTCGCCATTCTCACCAACGGCGGCGGCGCGGGCGTTCTAGCTACCGACACGCTGGTCGATGAAGGCGGGCGTCTCGCGACGCTTGCGCCCGAAACGATCGCGGCGCTCGGCGCCGTCCTGCCCAGGACCTGGAGCCAGGCGAACCCTGTCGACATCATCGGCGATGCGGATGGCGCGCGCTATGGTGCAGCGACGGCGGCGGTGCTGGCCGACCCGAACGCCGACGCCGTGCTTGTCCTCAATTGCCCGACGGCGGTCGCCGACTCTCAGGAGGGCGCGCGGGCCGTGGCACGGACCACCGCGGCGCAGAATCCTCAAACACGCAAGCCCGTCTTCACGGTATGGCTGGGACGCGAGGGCGCGGCCCCTGCGCGCTCGGTTTTCAAAGAGGCGCGTCTGCCGACGTTCGAAACGCCCGACGAAGGCGTTCGCGCCTTCATGCATCTCGCACGGCACGCGAAGGCGCAAGCGCTGCTGATGGAGGCGCCGGAGCCGCCCGAGCCGGTGGGTCACGAGGCGCGCCTGCAGGCGCGGTCGGCGATCACGGCGGCGCGGCTTGGCGGGAGGACGCTTCTGACCGAGATCGAGGCGAAGCGGGGCCTCGCCGCCTATCGGATTCCCATCGTCGAGGCGCGCGCGGCGCGCACGCCCGCGGCGGCGGGGAGGGTGGCGCTCGCGCTCGGGCTTCCGGCGGCGATCAAGATTCTCTCGCCCGACATCACGCACAAGACCGACGTGGGCGGCGTCGCGCTCAACCTCAACACCGAGGTCGATGTCGAGGTGGCGGCGGAGCGCATGCTCGCGCGCGTTGCAAAGGCCGTTCCCCAGGCGCGCATCGAGGGATTCTCCGTGCAGCGTATGGCCTCCAAGCCGGGCGCGCACGAGCTTATCTGCGGCATTGCCGACGATCGCACCTTCGGGCCCGTCATCATGTTTGGGCAGGGCGGTACATCGGTCGAGGTCGTGCGCGACAAGGCGCTGATGCTGCCGCCGCTCAACGACGCGCTCGTCCGCGACATGATCGAGCGCACCCGCGTTGCTCGGCTTCTCAAGGGCTATCGTGACCGGCGGCCGGCCGACATGGATGCCATTGTCGGTGTCTTGTTGCGGCTCGCTGAGCTGTCGGCCGACATCCCCGAGATCGCGGAACTCGACATTAATCCGCTGTGGGCGGACGCCGAGGGAGTCTTGGCGCTGGATGCACGTATCACGCTGCGACCCGAGCACGATGGCGATCACCGGCGCTTCGCCATCCTTCCCTATCCCCAAGCGCTCGAATCCGGGCTCACCACGCGCTCGGGCGGCGTCTATCAGGTGCGGCCGATCCGGCCTCACGACGAGAATCATCTTCAAGCGATGATTGCGGCCAGTGATCCCGACGACATCCGAATGCGCTTTCTTGGCGCGCTCAGAGCCTTGCCGCGCCAGCTTGCTCAGCGTCTCACGCAGATCGATTACGACCGCGAAATGGTATTCGTGGCCGCACCTGCGGATGCGCCTGACCATTTGGCGGGTGTCGTGCGCCTCGCCTGCGATCCCGATTTCGAGCGCGGCGAGTACTCGGTATTCGTGCGCAGCGATCTCAAGGGACGAGGGCTGGGCTACGCGCTCATGCAGGCGATAATCACCTATGCGAAGACGCGCGGCTTGAAGGAAATCTTCGGCGACGAGCTGGCGGAAAACGAGCGGATGTTGACGATGACGAGGGAGTTCGGCTTCACGACTGCGGACAAGGCAGGGGAGCCGGGCATTGTCGAGGTGACGCTGAAACTCTGAGTGAATGGAATAGGGGCGCCTTCGTCACCGGCGCCGCCGGGAAATCTCAGGGTGGCGATAGCAAGTTGAATCGTCGCTTTGGAGATGCTTCGTCGCGCGGCGGCACCTTGGACTGGCCGCGAATTGAGCGCCGCAACTGTTCGGTGCGCATCGTGGGGCTTCGTTGGCCGCATCGGCTCTGCGCTGGACCATCAGCTCCTCGAAGTCTCGGAAGCTAGCTGGAGCCGGAAATTGAGCCGCACGCCGTGCCACATGACCGTGAGGGGAATTGGTGCCACTTGGCGCGATTTCATGCCCACAGCCTCGCCGATCCACGCACGTACCTAAGGTGATACTGGCCTAGGGATGGTGCGCCTGACAGCACCCTCGGCGAGCGGGACGTCGAATGATGACATCTCAGTCAGGGCAGGCAATGCTTCCCCATTGGCGATGCGAAAGGTTTGACCCGAACCTTGGCAGCTTCGCGGCCGGGAGGAGGAGACATGCAGGGAGGTGCGCTGCGTGGCTAAGAGACGTGCCGCCACCCGGACGACGCGGGCGGGCCTGCCTCTTATCGTCCTGAGCACCGAGCCGGGGCTTACCCTGCAGGACCGGATTCGGCGCGCCGTGCGCGAGGCAGTCGAGGCCGGCACGCTGCCCGCCGGAAGCCGCATGCCCTCATCGCGCGTCCTCGCCGGACAGCTTGGGATCGCGCGCAATACGGTCGTGCTGGCTCTTCAGACGCTGCTGGACGATGGAGTCTTGTCCGCCCGTGCGCGCAGTGGCCTCTATGTCGCCGAGGACGGCGGGACGCCGGCGCCGAGGTTGGAGACCATAGGCGGGCCATCGGAGGCGAACCCGCATCAGGCATGGCGCGGCCGGTTTCGTTCCGCCGAAATTGAACGGTCGGCTTTTCGGTTGCCCCCGGACTGGCAGCGCTACCCGTTTCCGCTGCTGACGGCCCAGTTCGACCGCTCACTTTTCCCCGTCCGCGAATGGCGAGAAGCGCAGCGGCATGCGCTGAGCGTTCGGGAGATGGATCGTCTGACCGGGTCGGCCGGTGAGGCGGACGATCCGCTGCTCATCGAGCAGATCCGCACCCGTATACTGCCGCGTCGAGGCGTTAGTGCGAGGCCCGAGGAGATCCTCGTGACAGCCGGGGCACAGCAGGCGCTGTTTCTCGCGACCGAATTGCTGGCCGGTCCTTCAACGCATGCCGTGGTCGAAGAGCCCGGCAATCCCGACATGCGCCGATTGTTGGCGCGCCGCGGTGCAAAACTCCAGCTTCAGCCCGTCGATGAGGCAGGGCTGGTCGTCAACGCAGGTCTGAGCCGTGCCGACATCGTGTATGTTTCGCCCAGCCACCAAAGACCAACGGCGGCGACTATGAGCATGCCGCGACGACGGGCCTTGCTCGACTCGGCGCGCGAGAACGACTTCCTGATCGTCGAGGACGACTTCGAGTGCGAGACACACTATCTCGACCGGGCGTATCCGGCGATTGCCGGCATGCAGACAGATGGGCGGGTGATCTACGTCGCAAGTCTCTCGCGCATTCTGGCGCCGGCTCTGCGCCTCGGGTTCATGGTAGCGCCACCGGAAATGATTGAAGCGGCGCGCCGCCTCAGGACCTTGGTGAGCCGCCACCCTCCGCTGAACAACCAGCGGGCAGCAGCACTCTTCCTGTCCCTTGGGCACTATGATGCCGTGATGCGGCGCCTGTCGCGCGTTCTGCGCCTTCGACTGCTCGCCTTGCGCGACGCGCTCAACCACTATCTGCCGCAATGGGTTGCCATTCCGCCGATTCGTGAGGGAACAACCTATTGCGTTCAGGGCCCCCCGGATCTCGACAGTGCGGCGCTGCTCAATGAGGCAGCGGCGCGTGGCGTCCTGATCGAGCCGCTTGACGACTATTTCGGCCGGGCCGATCCGCCCAGAAACATGTTTCGCGTCGGCGTGACGAGCATTGAGAAGGATCGGATACGAGAGGGCGTCGCCCGCCTTTCCGAAGCTGTACGAGCCTTGACTATGGATGTTTCTGCCGCGTTGCCCGCGGACGGCGCCGGGAGTCTTCGGGGACCAGCGCTTCGCAAGGCAATGCGCGGCGCGACACTCCTGTGCCGAACTGTTTACGGGGACCCCTGCACGATCGAACTGGCCCCTGATGGCGCCATGTCGGGCCGCGCAGGCGCCGACGGCGAGGACATCGACACGGGCCGGTGGTGGGTCGAGGGCGATCTGTGGTGCCGGCAGTGGACCAGCTGGGCCTATGGCGAGGTCTCCCGACTGCGCGTCAGGATAACCGGCGATCGGATAGAGTGGTTCAGGCCGGAAGGTGGCTCGCTTGTCGATGCGGGCGTGCTGGCCCGGACGGATTAGTCCAGTTTGCGCGCTGTGGCGCGCCATACCCATCTGGACCAACAGATAGCCGCGATCTGGCGCTAAGCCCCAAGTGCAATTCTTGACACTGTGATGACGCCCGCATGCGCGGGCAGGGGGACAGATGCGCCGTTTCGCGATCGCCGGGCTTCAGCTCGTGCTGACCAAGAAGGACAATCTGCAGCAGCTTGCCGAAGAGGTGCGGCTGCTGAAAGCGCGGCTGCCGTGGGTGCAGATGGTCGTCCTGGGCGAACTCAGTGCCTATGGACCGGGCCTTGAGAACGCCGAACCCCAGGGCGGCAGGGCCGAGGGGGCCTTCTGCGATATCGCACGCCGTCACGGGATCTGGTTGGTGCCCGGATCGTACTACGAGCGCGAGGGGGAGCACGTCTTCAATGTCGCGCCGGTCATCGACCCGAACGGCCAGGTTATCGCCCGCTATCGGAAAATGTATCCCTTCGCACCGTACGAGGCCGGCGTGGCATCGGGCAACGCGTTCTGCGTATTCGACGTGCCGGGCGTTGCCCGGTTCGGAGTGTCGATCTGCTACGACATGTGGTTTCCCGAAACGACACGGGCCCTCGCATGGATGGGTGCAGAGGCGGTCATCCATCCCACCATGACGAACACGATTGACCGCGATGCGGAACTGGCAATCGCGCGCGCAAGCGCTGCGCAGAACCAGCTCTACTTCATCGACGTCAATGTTGCCGGCCGGCTCGGCTTTGGCAGGTCCTGCGCCTATGGGCCTGGCGGCGAGATTTTGCACGCGGCTGGTTCGGGCCACGAGCCCTTTGCCCTCGAACTGGATTTCGAACATGTCCGCCTGGCACGCCAGCGCGGCTGGAACGGGATTGGGCAAGTGCTCAAGAGCTTCCGCGACACTCCCATCGACTATCCCCAGTACCGCCCCGGCGCCCGCAACTCGCAGACACTGGAACGGCTGGGTCCGCTTGAGCGCCCGCCAGAGTTTCCCACCGCCTCCGACGCCGAGGATCGCACATGACCGCTCCAACCAAGACAACGTCGCGCCGACTGCCGGTTTTTGCAGCTGTTCTGCTCGGCTCCACCGCGCTCTACTGGTCGATACCCATCGACGCTTTGGCGCAGGACGCCGTGCCGATCACGGCCGATTCCGCGGCACCCAGCGCCGAGGAAGAGGTCACTGTGACGGCGACGCGGCGCAGCCAGCGCGTGCTGGATGTTCCCTATAACATCACCGCCATCCCTGGGACCAAGATCGAGGATCAGAAGATACTCGATGCGCCGGAGCTGATGCGCGGGGTTCCCGGCGTCAACTATGTTGACCGCGGCGCGCGCAACGCGGCCGTCGTTGACGGAATCCGCATTCGCGGCGTCAATACCGACAGCGCCGCTCTGGGCGACTACGCCGTATCGGCGGTCTCGGCGGTCGCGACCTATGTCGACGAGACGCCGCTGTTCGCCAATTTCCTCCTTCGCGATATCGAGCGGGTCGAGTCGCTTCTGGGACCGCAGGGCACCCTCTACGGCTCCGGCGCTCTGGGAGGTACGGTGCGGTATCTGAGCCGAAAGCCCCAGCTGGGCGAGACATCCGTCTCTGCCGGAGCCACGATGTCTAACGTCAACGGCTCAGGCGGCATCGGCTGGGCCGGCGACCTGACGATCAACCTGCCCATAGGCGAAAAGCTGGCGTTGCGGGTCACCGGCTCCATTCTGGACTATCCCGGCGTCACCGACTACGTGAACCTCTATGAGCTCGACGCGACCGGCGCGCCTGCGGCGCCGCTCGGCGTGCTCAACCCGGCGGCGGCGTATACCTCGGAGCGGGACGCCGACTTCCTGCGCACGCAGTTCGTACGCGCATCGCTGCTGTGGGAGCCGGTGGACTGGTTCGATGCGACCGTGAAGGTCGCCTACCAGAAGGACGAGTATGGCGGCCGGCGCGGCAACACGCTTGGCAGCGATGGCTTCGGTCGGCCCTATGAGCGCTTCGAGAACGGCTCGGTGCAGCTTGAACCCGGCGCGCGCGATGTGACGTGGACCGCGCTGGAGGCGAATGTCGACCTCGGCTTCGCGACGCTGACGTCCAGCTCGTCCTACTACGAACACGAGGGCGACAGCACCAGCGAGAATACGGGCTTCTACGCTCAATCCGGCTTCCTGTCCTTCTACTACAACTATCCCAGGCCGATGGCCTCGGCAGTGCGCACCTATGCCGACGAGGCGTTCATCCAGGAGTTGCGGCTGGTCTCGAAGCCCGGCACGACGATCGACTATATCCTCGGTGCCTACTACCAGCAGCAGAGCCGGTTCGCCTCGCAGGACAGCTTCCTGCGCGGCTTCAAGCGCTGGTGGGATTTGGCCCTTCCCTTCGCGACCAGCGCCGTTTCGGGCGACCAGGACTTCATCTATCGCCGCGACGAGAACTTCACCGAGCGGGCGCTCTACGGCGAGCTGACCTGGCACGTCACCGACACGCTCCAGATCACCGGAGGACTTCGCTACTTCGACAACGAGTCAGACAATACGACGCTGATCGATATACCGCTCTATACATCGCTGTCGAACCCCACGAATGCCTTCTTCGAATCGAGCGACACTGGAACGCTATTCAAGCTGAACGCCTCCTGGACGTTCGCCGAGGACAATCTCGTCTACGGTACGGTCTCGCAGGGCTTCCGGCGCGGTGGTTCGAACGCCGTGCCGCTCGCGGGGTTCTTCGCCGAGGACCCGCGCTGGCAGGTCTACGAGCCGGACCGGGTCACCAACTACGAGGCGGGCGTGAAGGGCCGCGCCGGCGGAATCACT
>CALMPK010000083.1 GCA_937873575.1 uncultured Hyphomicrobiaceae bacterium | reverse complement strand
GCGCCGACGCGACGCCGATCGACCGGCGCGCGCTCGACTTCCTCGTCGAGGAGGGGACGATCGCGCCCGAGGACGCCCGCCTCGCCTTCGTCGCGATCGAATCCTCGCCGCGCCTCGCGCGGCCATCGCGCGCGCGTCCTCGCCGCGCCCGGGCGCGAAGCCCCCCGCCGCACCGCATTCCTGCAGCGCTCCGAGAGGCTGAAGCTTGAACGCCATGGCCCGCAAGTCCGAGTTCACGTCGGGGCGCCCGGCGCTCCCGCGCGGTCTCGAGACGCCCGGGCGCGCGCGGCCGAAAAGCCTGACGCACAAGCTGTCGCTCGCCGCCGTGTGGCTCGCCGTCGCGACCAGCGCCATCGTGTTCAGCGAGCCCGCACCGACCGACGCGCTGATGCTCGGCCTCATCGTGCTGCTGCCCGTGGTCGGAATGGTCAGGTTCAATCCGGCGATCATCGCCTTCGCGGCATTGCTGCTCGTCATCAACGCCTTCGGCTACGTGGCGACGATCGGCGTCGTCGATTACTCCGATGCGACCAAGCACACTGCCGTTTCTCTCTATCTCTCGCTTGCAGCCGTCGTGATCGCCGCTTTCGTCGCGCGACGGCCGGTCGAGGCGACGCGCCTGCTGCTCGGTGCCCAGCTTGCTGGAGCGTTGATCGCTGCGGCCGCCGGCATCGCCGGCTATTTCGATCTCGTACCCGGCGGCAGCGATCTTCTCACACGCTTCGGGCGGGCGAGCGGAACGTTCAAAGACCCGAACGTGCTCGGCTCGTTCCTCGTCCCGGCCATCGTCTACGCGCTGCACCTTTGGATGAACCGGCCGCTGCACAAGGGGCTCGGCTACGCCGCCGCCCTCGCGGTTCTGTCACTGGCGCTGCTGCTCACGTTCTCTCGCGGCGCATGGGCGATCGCGGCAATCGCGGCCGCGATCTATCTCTACGTCGCATTCGTCACGTCCAACCGCAACGGCGACCGGGTACGCATCATCGGACTCGGCCTCGCCGGCATCCTCGCACTCATTCCCCTAGTCGCTTTCGCCGTCAGCTCCGACGGCGTCGGTGAACTCTTCGCCGAGCGCGCCAGCCTCACCCAGAGTTACGACGTCGGACCGGAGGGCCGCTTCGGCGGCCAGAGGAAAGCGCTCGATCTCATCGCCGAGAACCCGTTCGGCATCGGAGCCGGCGAGTTCCCGAAGGGGCATCATCCCGAGGACGTGCACAACGTCTACCTCAGCATGTATCTCAATGCTGGCTGGATAGGCGGCTCCGGCTATCTCGCCCTCGTCGCGGGCGTCCTGGTGCTCGGCTTCGCTCGCAGCTTTCGCACCGATCCGACCGGAGGACTGCTGCTGGTGGCGCTCGCGTCGCTGGCGGCCATCATCTTCGAGGGCGCCATCATCGACACCGACCACTGGCGACACTTCTACCTGCTGCTCGGCGTGGTCGTCGGCCTGCTGGCCAGCCCTCTTCCGCGCCCCGCCCGCCCCGCACGGATCGTCCGCGACCGCCGTCCCATTTTGCTTCGTCAGGTCGTTCTTCTGGCACCCGACCGTCGCGGCGCGCGCATCCTGCGGCCGGTGTCGGCAGACCCGGCGCCGCCAGTGGCAGCGCGCATCACCATCGACCTGCGCGCCCTGCAGGGCTACGGCGCCAGCAAGCGCAAAGCGAAGCTGGTCGGCCCGGTGCGCCCGAAACGGCCACCCCGGTTGCTCGGCTCGGACCGCTCGCGATTGCAGCGCCCCGCGCTTCCGTCGACGGCCTAAGACGCCGGCCAAGCTCATGTTTGTGAGCGCACTTTCCGATTGAGCGGGATCACGAGATCGACGCCATATAGACCATTGGCTCTCCTGGGCCGGCAACCGGCACCGAGGCCCCGAGCCTCGGACGGCCCCGGATTCCGGAGGCGTGACATCAGACTTTTGGGGCGACGACATTTCGACGCCCCTCGCCGATGTTGACGAAAATCATTCATTCGCGTCCTCTCCGTTCCTAGAGTTCCGGCCCGTGAATGGCACTCCGACGCCCCCGCGAGCGGGCGGCGGCCTTCGCTGTTCCACCACCCGGCGGCAAATTGCCGGGCATCCCCACAAACGCCGTCGAGCCTCGGAGAACGGTTGATGCGACCCGAAATGCTGAAGAAATACGCGGCCCCGGTTCCGCGCTATACCAGCTATCCGACGGCGCCCCACTTCTCGCCGAAGGTCGATGCCGAAACCTACGCCGATTGGCTGCGCACGACCTCGGCCGACACCCCGCTCTCGCTCTACGCCCACGTTCCGTTCTGCAAGGAGATGTGCTGGTACTGCGGCTGCTCGACCAAGGTGACGCAACGCCACGAGCCGATCGCCCGTTACCTGGCTGCGCTCGAAAAAGAGATCACGACCGTTTCCAGGCACCTGCCGCACGCCAACCGCGTCAGTCACGTCCACTGGGGTGGC
>CALMPK010000082.1 GCA_937873575.1 uncultured Hyphomicrobiaceae bacterium | reverse complement strand
TCACAAGCTGATCGTGACGATCCGACGTCAAAACCGGGCCAAGAGCGGCAAAGATCTGTCACAGTCCGCGACCTTGATCGAGGGTCTCGTCCAGCAGGGTAGGGGGGCCGACGTCGGCCTTGCCTGGATCGAAGCTTTCGGGCGCGGCCCTAATTGGCGTCGTGCGCTCTCGCGAGGTGCGATCGGGCTCGAAGACAGCCCGCTCGACGCCCTTCGTTTAGCCGTTTTGGCGATTGGAGCCTCGGCCGTGCCGAGCGGAACCGGCTTTGATGAGAAACTGGCCGCTCGACAGAGTCTGGTCTTGCATTTCGATCCAGCCGACAAACTGGCCTGAATGCAGGAGGACGGATCTCCTCAACCTTGCAAATCCGGAATGCTACTCCGGATTTGCAAGGTTGAGTTCCAACAGTCTGGGATGGAAAGCCGAGAAACTATCGGAACTCCAGAGCCGTATGTGCCCGGAAATGTCGACGACATCGACATGACGCCCTGACGTGTCGATGAAACGCGATTTTGTCGACATATCGACCCTGAAAATCGCCCTTTGTACAGACTCGGAAGATATCTCGAACTGTTCGTTTGTACACGCCGCTAATACCCCAGAAGGGTATGCGTTTGGCGGCTTTCAGCCCGATCTGAGCCCGATTTCTGGCTCCCGGACGCTCTGAAGCCACGTGGCAGGTGGCCGCCAAAGCCGCCATAAGTCATTGAAAATACAACTGTTCCGCTTGAAGAGCTTTTGGATGGGTCAAATTTGACCGAAAATCGCAACGATTTAGCAATCCCCTAGTACGGAAGTGAAATATCTGATAGCTTCACTAATCGATAAAAGACTGTATCGTTTCAGATAGATCGAGCATGGCTGTTTGGACTCCGGCCGAGATACCATGGCCGCTGATCGCCGCGCCGCTTGTCGCTTTTACTTAAAAACTTCAATTTGAAGCATTTAGCTAAAATCCAGTACGCGATTTTAGCTTAAACCTTCAATTTGCATCCATACAGTCGATTGAAAATAGTTGAGTTTCTGTCGTTTATAATCCGGCAGCCTTCGTCATGTTGACTTGGAAGCGATCGCGCTTTCTGCGGTAGCGACGGGTCATTTCGGCGCTTGCATGCCCCAGGTGTTTCTGGACGTGGGCTTCCTCGATTTGCGCAGAAGACGCTAGCCCCGCACGGAGTGAATGACCGCCAAAGGCGATCTTCCGTTCGCCCTCGGTCAAATCCCCCCGGATTCCGGCCTTCAGAGCCGTTTTCTGGACGAGACGGGCGACGTGCTTGTCTGAAAGGCGTTCCGCCCCGACCCCTCCATTTTTTCGGGCAATTGGCCGAAACACGGGGCCATGGGCGACCCGTCCGAGCCGAAGCCAGCTTTCCAGCAGGGCGACCGGGCAGGTTTCCACCCGAGACCCACGTCCAATCTCCACTTCGCGCCAGCCGGTCTTGCCCTGGATCGTCAGCAAGGCGCCGTCCGTCTGGATGTCGATCCAGCCAGAACCGTCCTCGCTCTGGTCCGGACCGCAGTCCAGCCCGACGATTTCCGAGCGTCGCAGCGCTCCGGCAAAACCGATCGCCAGAATGGCGCGGTCGCGGATGCCCCGCAGGTCCATTTCGAGGCTCGCCAGCATGTCCAGGAGCTCATCAGCGTAGATGGCGGCCTTTTGGGCGGGCGGACGGGCATGGCGGCGGCGGATGCCGGCCAAAACGCTGGAAATATGCCGGTCGCGCAGATCGAGGGCTTCGCCAAGATTGCGGTAATGCCAGCTGATCCCCGACAGGCGTCGTTCGAGCGTGGCGACGCTGCAGGGGTCGGCGCCGCGTCGGGAATTGTCGGCGCAATCGGCCAGATAGAGCCCGATGGTTGGGGGATCGCAGGGGAGATCTGGCAGACCCCGCCGCCGGAGCCAGGACGAAAAGTGCCGCCAATCCGCGCCATAGGCCCGCCGGGTGTTTTCGGCCTGGGACGCGCGGGCATAGGCCCTGGCTGTTTCCGCCAGGCCTTCGAGCCCGTCTGGAGCTGTCTGCGCGAGCGCTGGCGGCCCGGCGGGGGAGGGGGGGCCGATTTCGGTCTGGTTTTTCAGACGCCTGGGGGAGGTTTCAACAGGGTCGTCCCGGGTGTTTTCGCCCGCCATGGCTGGGGCTCCGAATCATGTCCGATAATGTAATCTTATCGGACATTAAATTGCGCCGACAAGTGCGGCGGTTTTTAGGTAAAATTTGCTGACAAAGCGCCGCGACTCAGCCACGATTCATGCGTGCGATTCGAGCTCTCAGACACCGGCCTCGGCCGGAGCGCTACCCCGCAAACGCCGGCTGTGAAAGCACGCGCGAAGCGCCGCCGCGCGGATCCGGTTCCGCAAGAAGCTTACGAATTTCAACTGCTTCCGTCTTGGGCGCGTCGCAATATGCAGGATGGATCGCCCGGCGCGTTCTTGACGGCCGGCGCAAGCCTCGTCCTGCTCGATGGAATCCTTCGCCAGGACATCCCATTCGCAGGCGCGCTGGGCCACCGGCTCGCCCTCAGCGCGGCGGCAGCCAGCGCCAAAATCATGCGGCTGCGCGAAGACGAAGGCGCGCTGCGCGACGCCATGCGCCTGTCGATCGGGGAACAGACCGGGCCTGCCGGCCGGCTGCACCAGCTTTGGCGCCGGCTCATCGATCTGAACGTGCAAGCGGTCGCTGCGTCGCTCAACGAAGCGCTTAACCTCCTCGATCTCGCCGATGCGGGCGAGGGGAGGGCGATTGCCGAGCGCATTAGCGGCCACGATCCGGCGGCGGACCCCGTCAGCGCAGCCGCCATGGCGGCCGCCACGGTCTATTCATCGCGCCAAACTCCCGAAGGCGAGGTTTTGGCGTTTTGGATCGCCGATCGCGTGCTCGCCGCCCGGCTCGGCTGGAAGCGGCCGGTCCCCCTTTTGATGACACGCGTGCTCGAGCCGGCTCTGCGCCGTGGCGAGGACGGCAGGCGGCCACGCCCGGGCGATGTGAAATGGGTTGAGGACGCTGCGCGCGCGTACGCATCGGCGGCTACCAACGCCTACAGGCTCGCGAGCCAGCTCGGACGGCGCGTGGAAAAGCTCATCGCCGTCCAACCAAAATTGCGTGCCAAGGGCGCGGCGCGGGTCGTCGATCTGTTGCTTGCCGATGATTGTGTGTCGTCGGCGCGTGCCGCGCGACTTGCCGGCCTGTCTGACCGGGCGGCGCGCCGCTTATTCGATCGCCTGGTCGAACTCCAGGCTGTTCAGGAAATCTCGGGCCGTCCGAGCTTTCGGCTCTACGGATTGTGAGGCCGCATGAGCCGCGCAAGCGCACGAGTAAAATCGCTCGATCCGGACCTTGCCGATCTGCCGACGGCGTTGCGGTGGCGTGAATGGATGGGTCGGGTTGAGGCGGCGATCTTTGCGGCGCGCGAACCAATTCCGCGCGAAATTTTAGCGCGGCTCGTCGGGCCTACGTGCCACCTCGACAATCTGATTGCCGACATCGTCGAGGAGCTGCGCGCGCGCCCCTACGATCTTGTTTTCGTCGCAGGCGGCTATCAGCTGCGAACAAAGCCGCGATATGCGGAAGCTGTCAGAGCGGCGAACGGCGAATCCGTCCGCTACGCGGGGCCACCCGAACTGACGCCAACCGAGTTGCTGACGGTAACGGCCCTTGCTTACATCCAGCCTGCGACGCGCGCCCAAATCTCGCGTCTCGCATGCCGCGAAATCAGCCGCGACGTGATCGCCTCGTTGAAGCGACATGGTCTGGTCGACGGCGCGCTGCGGGCGCCCGAACTGGGCGCGCCTTTGGCCTATGTTACGACGCGAAAGTTTTTGGAGGTTTTCGGGCTCGGATCGCTGCGAGATCTCCCCAACATCGAAAAGCTCGAGGACGATGGGGTCGTGCTTCCTCGCAATTCAGATATCGATGACGTCTTTGGCCTCGTCGACGAGCCCGAGGACCGACCGGATGAATTCGAGTGAATCCGCGAAGTCTGTGCGCAAGAATAGGCGCCGCGCGCACCGGATTTCGCAGAGGTGACATCTCAACATATCCTTGCGGCGTATCAGGCTGGATCCGGGTCAAATTTCACAAATGGCGACCACAAGAAAATCGAAACGCGGCAAACAGAGGTTGGAAGACCGTTTCGTATTCGTGGGCGATGCTGTCGCACCGGCCAACCGTGAGACCCTTCGCTCGGCCATGTTCGAGGTGGAGGATCGGAACACCGGGCTCGAGCGAACACTGAAACTTTGGCGCAAGACAGGAACAGCGGTCGACGGGGATCTGCGTCAACTCTGGCAGCACGAGATGCGCCAAGTGCAACGAATCATGGCGTACGCGGGGGCACGGGACGTTATCGTGGACGTGCTTGAGTTCGTTGAAGATGACGAAGACTTCGGAGTCGTGTTGGAAAGGGTTGGCCACCCCCTCGCCGAGCTCCGCCGGCGCTTACCGCGGTCGCATTGGCTGCGGAACCTGAGCGCGCCCAGGTCTCGCATATTGTTTTGGCGGAATATGAAGCGTGTCGTGACGGCGCTCGGCATCGTGCATTCTCAAGGCCTCGTGCATGGCCGTTTGTCAGGCGACGTCATTATGACGGAGGGAGTTGACGAACCCGACTTTCAGCTTGGGGGGTTCGAGTGGAGCCTATGGCTTAGCGCCGATCTCACCGAGCTCTCGCATGCACGGGTGACACCGGCGGCGGCTGCGGTCCGGTCGGAAAAGTACTCCTTCGCGGAGGATTGGAGAGCTCTCGGGCTCCTGGCTGTCGAATGTCTCGACGCGGAGGTCCGCGCATCAGGCGATATCGTGCCGCGGGCCCGCGTCGAAAATGCTCCAGAGTTGCAGGTGCCTGAACGTGTACTTCTTAAGCGCCTCGTTGCCCCGGGTCGCATGGATCAACACGACGTAGAGTCGATCGGGCGCGCCATTGATGATCTGATAGTCAGTGTCGGACGTTCGACTACTACTCGTGCAGGCGCCTTTGTCCTGACCATCGACCACGCCGCGAGGCTTGGAGAAGCAGTTTATGATGCTTCCAAAGGCGAAATTGCCACCGACGAATATCGCCGGCAATTGGACTGGGTTCAGGCAGACCTCGACGCGGGAGCAACGCTGCTCGTGCCGCGAGACTTCGATCCTACCAGATCGCAGCTGCGGCTGGTCACGGACAACATGGTCTATCGTGTCCGAGCCTTTAGGGATGCCGGCGCCACGTTCTGGGACATCGCGGTGGTCCAAGTGGCCGAGATCAGAGGCAGTAGGTTCGGCCTCGGCGACGCCGAGGAGCATGCGCTCCCCCAAGATGTCATTGTCACAGCCAATGTCCGAGAGGCGCAGGAGACAAGAGGACGGCTCGGGCCGGATGCGCTGGACTGGAGTGGGTTCGCCAATCGGGTGCCCACGACCGACACGGATAGTGAAACCGTCGCCATCCGTCGCGCGCTCATGCTGGTGCAGATAGTCGAAGCCGTCGTGAAGGCGCTCGAAGTCTATCCGATTGAAATCCTCAAGACCGGACTCGCGCAAGGGCGGCGCTTCGTGATGTTGAGGGCGGAGCCGAACAACGAGCGTGATGCATTGGCCAAGAACGTCGGCCTGCTCGAGAGCGCCAACGCTCTGAGGCGCTTGTTCGAGGAGGAACATCAGGACGCCGAAGCTAAGTGGCGCATCAGTCAATCCGCTAGTCTGGGCGCAACGCGATCAGGCGACATAAACGCGACATTTGTGGACGTGTTCGAGTACCGGGGGCGACGAGCCTATCGATTCGAGATCGACGAGGAGCTCCCGAGCGGCGACCGCTTTTTTCTCCGCACAGAGCGCGACTCTGGCACGGAGCAGGTGATCGCTCGGCGGCTGCGCAACATAAAGGCCCTAGATACGCGCGTGGATCTGGCGGAAATGCTCGCCGACCCTTGGCGGGTTCGCCGATCGAGTCGCGAAGCCTTGAGCGAGGAGGACCGTGGGGACGCGGCCTTTCTCGACCTCGATGGTCCAAAGCAGAACGCGCTCTTAGGCCTCTGGGCTATCCTTCCTGCTTACTTCGTTGTTGGGCCGCCCGGCGTTGGCAAGACAAAGCTCGTGACGGAGGTAGTTCGTCGGCGCTTCGTTGCTGACCGCTCGACTCGCATGTTGGTGAGCGCGCAAGGCCACGATGCGCTCGATAATCTTCAGCAGAAGATCAAGGAAACGTTGGCCGACGCCGAACGCGACGACGTTCTGATCGTGCGCTCTACGACAAATGACCAGCGTCCGACCAGCGACGAGGAAGTTCATCGTGGCGGGTTCGACTACTTAGACCGGTTGTCGCAAAGCGCGCTCGCACGAGACGCGCCGGCTCCTTTCCGTGAGCGTGTGGCCGCGCTGAAATTGGCGGCTGGCCGGTTCGAGACGGACAAGGCCTCGGTAGATCGAGATCACCGCTCCGGCCTCGGTGCAGTCTCCTATCTCATTCTCGACGCAGCAAACATTGTCATCTCGACCGCGAACTCGCCCGATATCGAACGACTCGTCGAGGCGCGCGAGCAGTTCGATTGGGTCATCATCGAAGAGGCCGCGAAGGCGATCGGGCCGGAACTCGTCGGACCTCTCATGCTTTCGGGTCGCCGCCTCCTGATTGGCGACCATCACCAGCTGCCGCCGTTCGAGGCCGACCGGCTAGTGAAGATCCTCAGCGATCATGGTCTCGTCGAAAGCGCGCTGGGAATTGCCGCGAGGATGATCGGACCGCTCCTGCGTGACGGGGAACTCGATGAACTCGACAATTTCATCGGTAACGCCGATAAATTGCGCGACATGTCCTCGATCGCGCTACGTTTGTTGGAGCCTTTCCGAACCGTAGTCGAAGACGACGAGCGGCGGGCGCTCGCCAATCCGGCCCATCGATCAATCGCAGCAACCCTGACCGAACAGCGTCGGATGGACCCGGCGATCGCTGAGATCGTATCAAAAGCTTTCTATAGGGGCCAGCTGACTACGGAGGATAAGCGCGCCAAAGCTGCCGAGGAGTCTCTTTCCCCGGTCGTGTGCAGCGGCGCCTTGCCCAGCTCACCTGTCGTGGTCGTCGAGTTTCCACATGTCAGCTCCACAGGCCGACCGGAGCCATTCGAACGAGCCAAGCCTCGCTGGCATAATCCGTGCGAAGTTGACGCCGTCGTAGACGTTCTTCGTCTGCTGCGAGCCCGTGACGTCGGTAAGCGCCCGAGCCTTGCGATCCTGTCGCCGTACAAGGCGCAGGTTGATAAGATCCACGAACGCATAGCTTCGGAACGAAGGCGCCACCTAAAGCATCTCGATGACTTTAAGGCGGTGCGCAGCAATGGGGCTTTCGTCGGCACCGTCGACTCCTTTCAAGGCAGCGAGGCCGACGTTGTGATTCTGTCCTTAGTTCGCAACAATGCGAAGACGGGGGGCCGCGCGCTTGGCTTCCTGCGCGATCGAAGGCGGATGAACGTGGCTCTCAGTCGGGCCAAGTCTCAGCTGATTGTTGTCGGAAGCCTCGCGTTCATGCGCGAGGCTGTACGAGGGGTGAGGCCCGACGCGGAGACGCACGACCTTTCTTTCCTCGCGGAAATGCTCGACGCGATTAATACGCTGGCGTCCCGCAAGAGGAATCACCTTCCCTTGGCATCCTTTGTCGATCCGGCCGACCTGGTTTGCCAATGAGCATCCTCATCGCGATTCCCGTGTTTCGAGTGGCCTGCAGAGTCGGGATAGATCGAGGACGGGCGTGGAGCGTCATTGACGAGCTGCTTCTTTGGGCAGTCACACGTCAGTCGAAATCGATCGCGGCGTTGGCAACCGAGGCAAATCTGCCGCCGCAGATCATCGTCGCCTCGATCGCGCGGCTGATGCGCTTCCGATTGGTCGAGGTTACGCTAGGAGAGAGCTCAATCGCTTTTAGAGCAAGTCCATTTGGCTTCGCGGCGGTGAGTAGCGGAAATCCGCTACCATTCTACCCAAAAAGAGTTTCGCGGCGGGTTAGGTTTTTTTTCATAATGGGGC
>CALMPK010000081.1 GCA_937873575.1 uncultured Hyphomicrobiaceae bacterium | reverse complement strand
GCGATCATGGGCCGTCACCCCCGCTCAGAGAACGTGGGGGCGGTGCACCGCTTACAGAAGATCCTCGACGATCTGCCCGACATCATCCTGCGCTGTGCAAGTGCCTGGCGCCCGAGCGCAGTGGCGACGCCGGGCCCGGCGCCGGTTCGCTCAGTCAAGGTAGGCCGCAACGACCCCTGCCCCTGCGGGTCGGGCAAGAAGTACAAGAAGTGTTGCGGGGGAAGCGGGGCGGGGCCGGCGGTGCATTGAGGACGTGTGCCGGGTGCTCTCTGAGCACACGTCGGCCGCATTCCATAACGCGGAATATGCGATTTCGCCTAGCCTCCTATCAAGTTGAACGACGCCCAGTAGAAGGGATGGCGTCCGGCCCCTCCCCGAATTGAACAGTTCTGCAAATCAGCGTCTATGACGAAGCCTAGTTAGCCGCTTTTCAGCATCGACGTCGCCACTGGCAGCGGCTCGACGATACCAGTAGAGCGCTTGTGAAATATCTTTGGGAACACCACTTCCATCCTCGTACATCGTGCCGAGGGTGTACTGAGCCAATGCTAACCCTTGGCCGGCAGCCTTGCGAAACCAAACCGCTGCCTCGCTCCGGTTCCGTTCAGTGCCCTCGCCTTTCGCATACGTTAAGCCCAGATTGTATTGCGCTTCGGCGAGACCTTGCTCAGCAGCTTTCCGATACCAGATCACGGCTGCGGCTTTGTCCTGCGCGATGCCGTCACCATTCCAGTACATGAGGGCCAGATTGAACTGCGCGTCCGCGTCTCCTTGCTCGGCAGCCTTACGGAGCCAATCGACAGCGGCGGCCTTGTCCTTCGCGACGCCATTGCCTTTGTTATACATGACGCCAAGATTGAGTTGAGCCTTCGCGTTTCCTTGCCCAGCAGCTTTGCGATACCAGGTCACGGCTGCGGCCTTGTCCTGCGCGATGCCATCGCCATTGGCGTACATGTGGCCAAGATTGGATTGAGCTGGGGCATAGCCTTGCTCGGCGGCTTTGCGATACCAGCTCACGGCTGCGGCTTTGTCCTGCGCGACGCCTTCACCATTGCTGTACATGCTGCCGAGATTGAATTGAGCATCCGCGCTTCCTTGCTCGGCAGCCTTGCGATACCAGGTCACGGCTGCGGCTTTGTCCTGCGCGATGCCCTCACCAGTCTCGTGCATGACGCCGAGATTGAACTGGGCTGCGGCATTGCCTTGCTCGGCAGCCTTGCGATACCAGCTCACGGCTGCGGCTTTGTCCTGCGCGATGCCATCGCCATTCCTGTATATGACACCGAGATTGTTTTGGGCTTCGGCGAGACCTTGCTCAGCAGCTTTCCGATACCAAGTCACGGCTGCGGCTTTGTCCTGCGCGATGCCATCGCCATTGTCGTACATGACGCCGAGATAGAACTGGGCCGTCGCGTGTCCTTGCTCGGCAGCCCGAAGTGGCAAAAGCTTTTTCTCGGCCTGCTCACATTGGTCTGCAAAAATAAGGGATGCGCATTCTTCGACCCAAATTTGGACTACCGCTTCCACTATGAACGCTCGGGCGTCAGGTTGTTCCTTTGCGAGCTGTTGCCAGTTGTCGGTATTGACAAGGTATGAGATGGCCATGGCAATTTCTTTGGGTTGATACTTCCCACGCCATAGGTCAGCGAAGTGCTTCGCCGCTCCACGCGGTGTGGAGGATGCGTCTTCTGATTCCCCTGCCGCATTGCGAGCGGACGGAGGAGAACTACCGGTTGCCCGCGCAGTGGTGCCCGCGGCTATTGCAGATTTGCCCGCCGGAGTCAGTTTTTCTGCTGCAATCTTCCGTACCTCGCCGGCAAAGCTGCTGCCGTTTTTCTTAGCACTTTCCAGCGCGCCCCTCAGCAGCGACACCCATTCCGGTGTCGGCACACAATCGCCGCGTGCCTTCGCCTCCAGCAGCTCGGTGTCGACGGGGTTCAGTCCGCCCTTTGGTTCAATGACGAATATCGAAGCGGTCTTGGCAGTTTCCTTCTTCCCGGGAGGGCAGATCGCCGGAAGGCGGATCGTGGGCGGACGGGCGATGGTTGTGACTTTCAAGCGGCGGTGCTTCTTGGGGTCCGTGCCGCGACTGGTGTCGACAAGCTCAACAGCAGTGCCGGGCTTCAAGTCAGCGACCGCTTTCGCGAGATCGGCTCCGTCTGAAATGGCTTTGCCGTTGACCGTCGAGATAAGCATTCCCGGCTCTAGTATTCCGGCCGAGGGACCCAACTGCATGACTCCGGCAATTCTTGCGCCATTGCCCGGTCTGTCTGATTGGCCCAGCACAACCCCAAGCCAAGCAACGCCACTACTTTCCGTGAACCCAAGCGGTGGCTCATGACCTAGAGAAGATTCGTTTGGTGCCGGGGGCGGCTGTTTTTGGGCGCTCTCGCGCGGCGATTCCGGCTTGGCACCTGCTTGAGCTTCCAGTCTCGCGGAGAGTTTGACAGCAGCGTCGGTACCCTGTGCCGCGGCTTTTCGGGCCCAGTCGAGTGCCAGAGCCCGATCCTGTTTCACACCGTCGCCGAGCGCGTACAGAATCGCAAGATTGAGCTGCGCATTGGCAAAGCCGAGGTTCGCCGCCTTGAGGTACCAAGAAGCCGCCTCGGCCGAGTTCTTGGCCACGCCGTCGCCGTTCGCATACATGACGCCAAGGTTGAACTGCGCTTCCGGATAGTTCTGGTCCGCCGCCTTCAGATACCAGGCCAATGCGGCTTTCTTGTCCTTCGCAACGCCTTCGCCACTCGAGAGCATGACCGCGGCGTTGAATTGCGACGCCGCGTCCCCCTGCTTGGCCGCCTTCAGGTACCAGGCAAGCGCTGCCGCGAGATCTTTGCCAACACCGTCACCGGCGGCAAACATGACGCCGACATTGTGTTGGGCCTGCACATCGCCTTTCTCGCCTGCCTTGAGAAGCCAACTGAATGCTTCAGCCTTGTTCTGTGGAACTCCGTCACCCTTCTGGAGCAGGATGCCGAGATTGAACTGAGCGTCAACGTTGCCCTGGGCGGCGGATTTTCGAAACCATTGCACAGCCGTAGCGTTGTCTTTCTTCACACCCTGACCGTTAGCAAACCGGACGCCGATCTCGTATTGAGCTTTCGCATCTCCACGCTCGGCCTCCGACATGAGCTTGTCGGTCGTGACAGCCGCTGGCGGTGCCGAGGGCGGGCTGCCAGCGGTGCTCAGCTCCTGCAGCTTCAGCTTTGACGGCGAATAGCCCCGGTCGGCGGATTTCTGATACCAACTGCGTGCCTCGTCGATATTCTTCTCGATACCCGTGCCCTTCTCATACGCGAGCGCCACGTTGAACTGGCTTGGAAGGTGTCCCTGCTCAGCCGCCTTGCGGAACCAGATGACTGCCTCCTGCGGTGCCGCGGCGATGACCTTGCCTTCCAACAGGAGAGTTCCAAGTCGATCCTGGGCGAATGGCTCTCCCTGCTCGGCGGCCTTCCGATACCACGTCGCAGCCTCTGCCTGATTTTGCGGAACGGAGATGCCGTAGTCGAGCATGCTTCCGACATTGAACTGAGCCTTCGCGTGACCCTGCTCCGCGGCCGCCTTGTGCCATCTGAATGCGTCTGTCTTGCTCGGCGGTACGCCCTCGCCGCGATCATAGCGAATTGCAAGCTCGTACTGGGAGGCTGCGTTGCCGGTCTCGGCCGCGGCGATTAACGCCTTGATGGCGCCAGACAACGGCATCGGTGCCCCTGGAGTGCCTGTTGTCGATGGCTTTGACAGGGCGGCATCCTCGGGCTTGTTGGATGCCGAGGTCTGCTCCAATCGTGCGACAGCAGCTTCCGCTTTGGCGTGTCCCTGAGCCGCCGCTTTACGGTACCAGCCGACTGCTGCGGCTCTGTCTTGCGCGATGCCGTTACCATTCTCATTTATGACGCCGAGATTGAACTGAGCATTCGCGCTTCCTTGCTCGGCGGCTTTGCGATACCAAGCCACCGCGGTGGCTTTGTCCTGCGCGATGCCGTCACCATTGTCGTACATGTGGCCGAGATTGAACTGAGCCTTCGCATTTCCTTGCTCGGCGGCATTCCGATACCATGTCACTGCTACGGTTTTGTCCTGCGCGATGCCGTCACCATTGTCGTACATGAGGCCGAGATTGAACTGAGCCTTCGCATTTCCTTGCTCGGCGGCTTTGCGATACCAGCTCACGGCTGCGGCTTTGTCCTGCGCGACGCCTTCACCATTGCTGTACATGCTGCCGAGATTGAATTGAGCATCCGCGCTTCCTTGCTCGGCAGCCTTGCGATACCAGGTCACGGCTGCGGCTTTGTCCTGCGCGATGCCATTGCCATTGTCGTACATGACGCCGAGATTGAACTGGGCTGCGGCATTGCCTTGCTCGGCGGCTTTGCGATACCAGCTCACGGCTGCGGCTTTGTCCTGTGCGATGCCCTCACCAGTCTCGTGCATGACGCCGAGATTGAACTGGGCCGCAGCGTATCCCTGCTCGGCAGCTTTGCGGTACCAGACCACGGCCTGAGACTTGTCCGGTGCGACGCCAGAGCCCGCGTAGTAGATTTCGCCAAGCTTGTATTGGGATGCGGGGTCACCACGTTCTGCCGCTTCTCTATAGAATGCCGCTGTTGCGGCCTTGGTGTGTGAAACGCCCGCGCGGGGAGCACTGCCGGCAAGAGGTTTCGCTTCCACCGCTGGCGCGACAGCGGTCTGCTCTTGGACCTTCTGCTTCGCCTCGGCAATGTCCTTCTGAGCCAAGTCATCGCCTGCGTCGGCCGCGCGGCGCAAAAAGTCATCAGCGGCTCTCTCGTCCTTCGGAATTCCTATGCCTTCCCTCAGGAAGATGCTGTAATTGAACATTCCCCGTGGTAGGCCGCCTTCCGCCGCTCGCTTGAATTGAATGGCGGCCTCACGCGTGTCTTTGGGAACATCTTCGGCTCTAGTGTAGAGTACGCCGAGATCATTGGCCGCCATCAAGTGACCTGAGTCGGCAGCCTTTCGATACCAGGCGAGTGCATTTGGTACGCTTTTCGGAATACCGTCTCCCTTCAATAGCGCCGCCGCAAATCTGAACATTCCATCTGCATTGCCGAGTTCTCCGGCTCGGCGAAACCATTGGGCAGCCTTCTGGGCATCTCTTGTGGCGTGCTTGCCGTCGTTATGGAGGCGCCCAAGATTGTAAGCTGCGACGTGAAGACCCTGACCCGCTGCGAGCGAGTATAGAGCGATGGCCTTGTCGGTTGCATCCGAACGTGCCCCTACGCCATCGATATACAGGGCTGCAAGATTGTTTCTTGCCACAGCTTGACCGCTTTCTGCCGCGATTTCGTATTGCTCGAGTGCCTCCAACTTGCGATCGCCCCGGTCCAATGCACGTCCGAGCTGAAAGCGAAGACGCGGGATACTTGGATTTGCTTCCACCGCCTTGCTGCAGGCGTCGATCGCTTCGGCCGCCTTCAAGTCATCCACCGGCACGCCAGGAACACCGATTGGCCGCGTAGCATCCAGTGGAGAAGCAGCAAGCTGGTCGCACGATGCTTCGAAAGCTTGAGAAGGCAGCGCGGCGGCTGCTGCGCTTTCTAAGGGCTTTGCTGCTGGGGGTCCTTGAGCGACGGGCACGCTTTGCGAGACTTGCTCGGGATCGCCTTGCACTCGGTATCCCTTGGCCAGTGCCTCGGCGACGTATTTCTTTCCGAGAAGGATATCATGGTCAGCCAATTCCTGGTTCGTGTGGAGGGTGCCAAGGACATAAAGCGCTTCGGGGTGGCCGCTGGCCGCAGCGGCCTTAATTCTTTCAAGAATGACGCCCTGCTTCGACGATCTGACAAAATGAAAGTATGTCTTCAGCCAGTTCGGACCAGCAGGTGCTATGGAGGACGACCAAGCATCGGCCAGTGTCTCGTGGACCCTGCGGATGCCATTTTCGCCGGCCTTTTCAAGCCAAGAAACGCCAGATGGCGCATCGCGCGGCGTGCCTTCGCCAGAAAGCAGCATTTCACCCATGCGTGCCATGGCCAAGGGCAAGTCGGCTGCTGCGGCGGCCTGGTACCATTTGAACGCAGATGGCAGCTCCTTCCTGTTGGCCGATGCCGGATGCCTCCCGCTTTCGTACCGCTCCGCAATGAAGTACATTGAGAGAGCATGCCCCTGGTTCGCTGACAGCGCGTAGAGTTTGGCAGCTTCGTCACGATTGCCGGAAAGCTCGACTGCTCTGGCTAGCTGGAATCTAAGTCGCGCAATTTCTGGATGCTTCTCCACGGCTTCCCGACAGGCTTCAAGAGCCACATGGAGCGTGACGTCGTCATCAGCGAGGCCGGGAACATTCCGCGGTTTGCTCGGATCCAGCCGCGAGGCAGCGGCGGCATTGCACCTGTCCGCGGCAGTCGACCGAGGCGCAGACGACTGCTGCGCAAGTCGAAAACCCTCTTTCACTTCATCAGCCAATGCCGAAAAAGAGGTCAGCGGCAACAGTGCAGCAAAAGCACATGCTACAGAAGCACGGTTCACCATTTCGAGCCTCCGAGTTAAGTTTGCGCGTTGCAGTCGAGGGATTGGGGCTACCCAGCGTTCGAGCCTTCTTGACCGTCCGCCCAAAGCCTCCTCTAATCCGCTTCCGCAACTCCCGGATCAATTACACCAGATGGGAATCTCAGTGGCCCCGTCGGGCTGCACAGTCCCTCGAATAGCCTTGAATAGGTACTCCCTTCCTTCGAATAATATTGGTTGGTCTCCCCTCCACTTCCAATCCGGTCTCCTGGTGGCACCGACGTGAATGCAAACTGCTTCCGAGTTGATATGAACAGCGTCGCGCTGCCCGCTCTTCACGGTGGCTGATGGAAAGTAGGTGCCAGCCAGCATCTTCATGAAGCCAACACCAGCCTTCTCAGGCTTCACGAAGCCAGGCAATACCGACCAGCCCGCTATACGGCGACTTCTGCTTGCCTCGTCAAAATAGGCCACTAAGACGACCACGTCGTCTTTGCACTCATTCGACAGCAGAATGCGTCCGGCTCTGGGCATTGCAGAAGGTGGCGATCTGGCCTCGCGCTCATCACGATCACGGAGCCGCTCAGCCTCACGAACGATGTCGTCGCCATTCCGCCGAAATTGCTGTTCCCGAGCGTCGAAGCTAAACGCGGGCGTAGGGAGGACGGAAAAAAGGAGCGCAAGAGAAAACAAAAGGGTAGCGAACATGTCATCTCCTCTCGTGTTGAAACGCTGCTAGCGCTCGACCCGAACGGCTACTCCCCGCAGTAGCCGCAGTCCATGAAGCAGTTGTACTGTGATGTGCAGCTGCGCCGACAGCACTGCCTCTTCGGCTTCGTTGTGGCGTCGTTGGAGCTGCTGCCGCCAGAGGCAAGGCCGCCGACAATCGCTATGCCGGCCAGAATGGCCATGGCGCAGGCCCCAGGGTTCTTGTCACACCAGCTCTGAGGGCGTGGCTTAATCGGACCATCGGCGGCTGCGCTGGCCGGCTGCGGTGTAGACTTGATGCACTTGCGACCGGATTGCCGCTCGAGTTCTACGATGCGAGAGCGGTAGGCACTCCGCAGACACGCGAGTTCTTCACCGCAAGCGTCGCGGGCGGCAATCCAGTTCACTTCATCTGCCTCCACGCGCGACCGTCCTGTCCCTGAGAGCCGTTGCTGTTCGGCAACGAACATGAGGTCTTCGCAGGCATCGAGCACCCACAGCTCCTGCTGCCGACAAATGATCCTCTCGGAGACACTACTCGCGCGGTCACACCATGCTGGCCGTTCCTGTGCATAGCTAGGATAGCTGAAGAGCGGCAGCGCCAGAAGCAGCAGGGCTGCACGAATGAGGTGGCGGCAACTTGCCATAGTGTGCTCCAAATATCTGTGTGCCGATACGAACTATCTTGAGCAGGTGCTGGGCTTTGCTCTTGCAAGGGCGCTCCCGAATTGAGCGGCGGAGCCGCTTTCCAATTTTTGTTGAGTACTTGTCAGCGTGGACAGGTAACACTCGGCAACCGCCGCACGATCGCTCCGGTTTAGCGGAGATTTGGGGTAGGGTTTGATATAGGGGTTAAAAAACACTCCGTCGCGACTGTACTGGCCTGCAATCGCGATGGACAGGTTGTTTCTGAATTTTCCGTTGTGATAAGCGAGGTATGCTATCGCTGTATCGAGCAGCATGCATAAATCACGCGTCTGGCTCCCGGAAAGCAGGCAAGGTTGAGAGCCGACTGAGGAGTGGGCACATTCTCCACTCTCTTTTCTAACGAGAGTCTGAACAAGTCCGAAAAACTCGGCCTCCGGCAGCATGCTCGACTGTTGTCGCTGTTGCCCCGAATGCGTGCCGACGAGGATTCCAACGACCCGACCGCAAAGATCAAGCATGGGGCTGCCGCTCGCGCCGACGCCGGCAGGAAGCTCCAAGAGCCAGGCTCCGTCACCGGCAGAGGTGTTCGTGATCGCGCCGGACTTGAAGCTCCACTTTCCGCCGGGATAACCGGCGTATGTAACTTGAGCACCCTCCGAAATGGCTGCGCTCGGTGCGATTGGCAGGGGCTGAGTCTGGGGAGCATTGATCATCTGGATGAGTGCAACGTCTCGAATGCCGTACCTCAAGAGTTCTGCGCGGTAGCCGGTTCGAGTGCCCTCCAAATATACAGTAATATTCGGCGCATAGTCGGCCGGGGGCTTTATGAGCTTGCCATTTTCATCGCGACTGATGCCGTTAATGACATGGGCCGCAGTCAGCAGATGGCCTTGTGTGGTCACAACGAAGGCCGTTCCTTGGGGCGAGTATTTCCAGTGTTCGCCAGACTTCGATTCGAATGAGACGCTGATTTTTGCGATCGACGGCCGCGCTTTTCTTGCTGCTGCGGCGATATCGCTGAAATCCTGCGCGGGCGTTGGTGTGGGATGAATGAGGAGAATCGCCGCAGGAACGAACCAGAGGCTGAAAACGCGAAGCGGAGACATGACGGGAACCTATTGCATAGTTTTCAGGGAGGTGTGTGGCTAGTCGCCCCCGTATACGCCGGGGACATTGATCATACGAATTTCTTGGTTCCGGTTGATCAGCTGCTTTGGTGAAACCCAGAGCGATCGTCGCGTGCTGGAGTCGCCATCGAGCGGAATGCCAAGCGATTGGAATGTTGCCAGCCAAACTAGCTTGGAGCAATAAAATCCGCTTGTATCGGTCAGATCAAAATTCCTGAAATTGTAGTCACGCCCGACATACTCGCGTGCCTTCGTTGCGACGCGGGCCCTGTCGGATGGGTCGGCGTATTTCCTGAGGCGGCCCTGCCAGATAAGGTGGTCATCGTGGTCCTTGAGCCACTCGTCATAGGGCCTAGCGACGACACCATTCTTGAAAGAGCTGAATGCGACGTCGATCGAGGATTGCGACGTGGGGCGTGCCTCTATGATCATCAATGTCCCGTTTTGCACATCGACGATCGCGACGTGGCCAACAGATGGACTGCCTGAGTAGGGAACGGGATCGGTGGGCCGCCGGCCCTCGAAATAGATGGTCCGGAAGTCCTCAAGGCTCATCGCTCTCAGTGCGACTGCGCCTTGCCGTTCGGCCGCGTGTGGTGAAGCAAGAAGTTGCCGGGTCAGTTCGTCGCGAGTAGTGGCCCACGAGCGAGCCTGTTGCTCCGCCATGGTATCGCCGCTGCCGTACGGGATGAAAGCATCGCGTCGCGACGTCCAAAGAAAATCGCCAGCCTGGAGCCCCTTTCGGGGTGGATGCTGGAACGTGGTCGTAGCTTCGGACCTGCTCCGGCGACTGGACAAAGCCGTGGCGATCCCGCCGCTTGCGACAAGCAAAAAGGCTCTACGCGACCACATTCTGACGCCCCTCACGGCCAAAATTGCCAAAGCATGCTCCGGATCAATATCTCAGCATCATGACGGCTCGTCCATCGCGAGAAGAGTATGCATGCGGATCGGCCCTGAAGCGATATCTTCTGAGATCCTCGAGCTTGATATGGAAATCGACTGATCCAGGATACGGTGTCTACGTGGGGTTCGACTTCAATGCTCGCGTTCCAGCGCAGTCGTGGATGGTGTCCGACTTACCGGAGAAATCACGTCGAGTGACTGCTCGTGATCGTTGTGGGCGCAGTCAGAGCCAACAACGACGACACAGCCCCCGGCGGATTGCCGAGCAGCAGGCCGGCCATGAATGCGAAGAAGATCGTCGCGGAGGGGAAGATCAGGCCGCTAAGCGCGTAGACGGCGATGCCGACGAGGAATACGGCGGCACCTGCCAGCAGGTTCTCGATTAATCCACCGGCCTCCGCGCGGTAGGAGACCGACGCAACCCGCAGCGCACGGCGCCCGATGAGCCAGCCGAGCAGCGTCGTCGCAACGAGCAGAATAGCCTCGATCCAGATCGGCAAGGTCTTCACCTCTCGGCCGTCGATGAGTTGGGCGAGGATCTGCGCGTGGATGAGCACGCCCGGCACCTTGTTGCGATCGCTGACCGAGAGCGGCGTCAGGTGCCGGTCGCGATCGCCGAATGCGCCCCCGATGAGCACGATGCGCCCGCGCAGGTAGTTCTCCCAGCCCGTGCCGAACAGCGCGGCGACCGGTGCGCCGGGGTCGTGGGTGGCAACGCGCAGAACGGGCACCGGATGCGATTCAAGCCCGGACGCCGGCGGCCGCTGCCAGTCGATCAGCTCGGCCTTGGTCGTAGGAGCGGATTTGCGCAGTTTGGCGGCGTCGGCGAGCGCTTCGGCGATGCCTTTTCGGAATGGCTTCTCCGTCGATGGCGGCATGCGGTGGCGGATCACCTGGTCGCCGATCATGAAGCGCCCCTGGTCCTCCGCGTTGACGAAATAGAGATGCGCCGCCGGCTGCCCCGCCTCGGCGATGAAGCGTTCCTGATAGGCGAGGGCCTGCTCCGGATCGCGGTCGCGAAGCACGGACCGCTTGTCGATCGCCCCGATCACGACCGGAATTTTCGTGTTCTTGAGCGCCGCGATGAGGGCCTTGTCGTCGTCAGGCACGGTCGCGCGGTCGTAAAGGAAGTCGAGGCCGATCGCTTTGGCGCCCGCGGCCTCGAGTGCCGATATCAGTTGAGCTTGCAGCGCGCGGCTGACCGGCGAGAGCGAGGCGTAGCGGTCGAGGCTCGTCTCGTCGATGGTGACGACCGTGATGTCAGTGCGTGGCTTGTCCGGCCGGCCGGCGAAGTGCGCCGTGCGCCAGTCGTAGGTCCAGGCGTCGGGCGACCGCATCCAGTCGGACAGGTTGGCGAAGTGCGCCATGCCGACCAGGGCCAGCGCTACGAGCACGGCGAGCGCCGTCGCGATCTTGAGCGGTACGGCTGCGTTGCCTTGGCCCTCATCCGCGGACCCACCCCACTTCCGCATCTTGCCCCGTGCCCGCTCGACTTCGACTGCCCTGACGATATCCAGGCCAATGGCGCGCGACAACATCGAATGCACGCGGACCGTCGATGGTGCTGTCACAATTCAAGGCTGATTGTTGTCAGCCCACTCGGATGCGTGAGGCACTTGTCATTTCACGGACACTCTGGCTCAGATATGCTGGACGGGTAAGGGCAATCGGCGTGGCGGCGGCGATGGACATCGGGGAGCAGACGCAGGGCGGTGGGACGGTTGCAGCTCACGCGGCAGCAGAGCCGGGACACCGCGGGCAGGCGGCCGGCCGCCTAGTCGCCCAGTTCCTTGTCGTGCTGGCACTGGCCGCGGCGATTGCCGTCGCTCTGCTCGGCTGGGCGCGCAGTGGTCTGCCGGGTCTCGAGGCGCCGGATCGCTATTTCTACGACCTCCGCCATGTCTGGCTGGCGCGGTCTCCCGCCACGGCACGGCCCGAGCTGGCCGTCGTTTCGTTGACCGACCGCTCGATCGCCGGCTACCCCGCCATCCAGCCCATCGACCGGGGGCTGCTCGCCCGGCTCGTCACCGAGTTGACGGTCGGCGGCGCGCGCGTCATCGGGCTCGACCTCCGTTTCGACCGCGCCACGGAGCCCGCAAAGGACGCGGCGCTGGCCGCGGCGATACGGGCGGCGGGAGGCCGCGTCGTCGTCGGCGTCATCGATGCGCGATCCGGCGCGCCCGAAAATGCGCTCGCCTTCCAACGTGAGTTTCTGGCGCTGGCCGGCAATCCGCGCACCGGGCATCTCTATTTCGACCGCAAGAAGCAGGGCTTCGGCCAGCCCGACCTCGCCGTGCGGTTCATCGCCCGCCGGACCGGAAACAGTGCGGAGGTCCAAACCAGCTTCGGCGAGGCGCTTCTCGAGGCTTTCGGTGCGACCGTCCACGACGTCGGGCAATCGGTCGTCGCCAAGAACGGTGAGGTCGGGCCGCACATCGCGTGGCTGGCGCCCAAGGCCGCGGACGGCTCGGACACATTCACACGCATCGAGGTGCCGCCTTCCGCGGCTGGCAGTGCGACAGAGCCGCTCATTCCGAAGCCGCTGCAAGCGGTTCTCGCCGACCGGATCGTCATCGTCGGCGGGGCATTCCAGGATTTCGACCGCCACCTCACGCCGTTCTCGGCCTGGGACGGGGCGCGCATGACTGCGGCAGAGGTCCACGCGCATATCACGGCGCAGCTGAAGGACGGTCGCCGGCTCACCGGCCTGGAGTGGCGCCAGGAGGCGGTCCTGCTCGGGGCCATCGCGTTCGTCGGCTTGGTGCTCGGATATCGGCGGCGCATGCAGGGCGGGCTCGGCGACTATGCGCTCCTGACCATCATCCTCGTGCTGGTCGGCGGTGCGGCGTTCAGCCTTTATGGCGTCATCCTGCCGTCGGACACCATGTTCTATGCCGCGCTGGCGAGTATCGTGATCGGCCACAACGGACTGCGCTGGACCCGCTCGATCCTGCGCGGACGAATGCCGAGGGTCAGGTAGCGCCGATTTTTCGTGTTGAGGGAGCCGTCCCGCGGGCTCTTCGAAGGTTGGAGGTACGAATGTCCAGTGATGCCAATTGCAGATTGCCCGCCCGAGTTGGAACTCTGCTCGTCGCGCTGTCGACCCTCCTGCTCGCGGCAGCGACCAGCGCACAGGCGGAGCTCGTCGTGTCGACGATCACCAAGGCGCCCGGCATCGAGGTCGGCGCCAAGTTCCCGGACGACCACACCTTCGATCTGCCCGAGGGGGCCGAGATGAAGCTGCTGCGCACGCCATCGGGCGCGCAGTTTGAGATGCGCGGCCCCTTCAAGGGCACGCTCGAGAAGTTCAACAAGGACTGCAACGGCTGGGTCGCCTTCACCCACGCCTACTGCAAGACCAAGTCGGCGGGCGACCAGCTGCCGGTGGGCGGGACGAGGGGTGCGGTCAAGCCGCAGAACTGAAGGACGAGAGAGAGCTTCGGCGATAGCGAGGGGGCATGCGTGGTCGGTGGATAGCCTGGAATCTCATGCTGATGTGTGCGCTGGGGTTTGCACTGTCCGAGCCGGCAGTGGCGCAGACCTTGGCCGAGGCCGACCAGCTCAACGCCGAGGTGATCCGACTCTATGAGGCGGGCGAGCACGACAAAGCAATTTCCTTGGCGCAACAGGTGGTGACCTCTTTTGAAGCGTCTCTTGGACCTGATCATGAAGAAGTTGGAAGGCTGGTCGCATTTCTTGCGTTTCTGCATCGAAGACAGCTCAAGTATGTGGAAGCCGTGCCGCTCTATGAACGAGCGCTCGATATAATCGAAAAGGCGCGAGGCTTGGCGCACGCCGAGGCCATCGCTGCTCTCACAGATCTAGCTCAAGTCCACCGATTGAATGATCGCTTCGATGATGCCGAGATCCACTTGAAGCGCGCGATAGCTAGAGCTGACGAGGCGTCTGGATATAACGAGCGGGCGGACCTTTTGGCGCCTCTCTATACTCTCGCCGAGCTATACGTGAACCAACGCCGTTTTCACGAGGCGGAAGGATTGTTGAGGCGGGCCATAGCTCTCCAGGAGCGATTTCAGACTTCGAAGCCCGAAGACGCCGCCGAAGTGCTGACTTTGCTCGGGAGCGTCTTTGTCACGTTGGGTCGCTTTGCGGAGGGTGAGTCCATCCTAAAACGCAGTCTCGCATTGCTCGAAAGTGCGTCAGGTGTCGAGCATGTCGATGCAGCCCACTCTCTGAATTGGCTCGCCATGGTCTATGGCTTTCAGGAGCGTTTTCAGGAAGCCGAGCTATTGCACCGTAGAAGTCTTGCTATCCGCGAGCGGTCCCTCGGGAGCGGCGATATCAAAGTCGCCGAGAGCATCAACAACCTCGGCGAAATGCTACGTTTGCAGGGGCGCTACGTCGAGGCAGAAGCGCTACTCGAGCGAAGCTTAGCAATTAGGCATTCCAAATTAGGTGGCGAACATGCGCTGGTGGGGCAGTCGTACAACAACTTGGCAGCGGTCTATCGCGGGCAGCTTCGTCTTGATGACGCGCGGCGACTGTATCGGCGGTCTTTAGAAATTCGGGTAAAATCGTCGGGGGGCGACAGTCTTGATGTTGCCGAATCAATCAATAACTTGGCTGAACTTGATCTTGCGCAACGCCGTTTCGTTGAGGCCGAACATCTTCAGCGGCAAGCACTGGTCATCTTCGTCCGGGAGTGGGGAGCCGACCATCCGCATGTTTTTACATCATACAGCAATCTCGCGTTTTCTCTGCTGCCGCGGAGCGCGGTTCTTGCGGCCGAGGCCTTTCGGGAATCTACGGAGATATTGAAACGACGTGTCGAGCGTGGTCACAGAAGTACTTCAAATGCGATCCAGGCGTCAGAAGCGCAGGCAAACGCGTTCGCCTTCGTAGGTCTTGTCAAAGCAACGCATCGTTTCAGCTCCACAGAACGCGACGAGGCCTCGCAGCGCAATTCGGAGATGTTCGAGTCCGCGCAGTGGGGTGTCGGTTCCGAGGCAGCGGCATCGCTTGCACAGATGTCCGCCCGCTCGGCTGGCGGATCACCGCAACTCGCCACATTGGTGCGCGAGCGGCAGGACCTCGTCGCTGAGTGGCACGGGAAGGACAAGCTGCTGATCGCAGCAAAGAGCGAACTTCCTGCCAAGCGCAACTCAGCTACGGAGAAAGCGCTTAGCGATCGTCTCGCCGCAATCGAAACGCGGCTCGGTGAGATCGATGCCCGCCTCACCAAGGAGTTTCCCGACTACACGGCCCTGACGAACCCCAAGCCGATCTCGGCTGCTGACGCACAAGCGAGCCTGCGCGAGGGCGAGGCGCTGGTCTTGTTCCTCGATACCGATGACCGCTTCAAGCCGCTCCCCGAGGAGACCTTCGTCTGGGTCGTGACCAAGACCGACATGAAGTGGGTGCGCTCCGATCTGGGCACGGGGGCGCTCCAGCGCGAGGTCACGGCACTGCGCTGCGGCCTTGATCCGAGTGCATGGGCCGATCCGTCGAAATGGAGCGAGAAGACCGACGAGGATCGTCAACGCAAGCAGGCGCAGCAGGCCCGCCGTGAGGGCTGCATCAAGGCGACCGGCGTCACCGTCTCCGACGATGTGCTGCCGCCGTTCGACGCCGCCCGCGCACACAAGCTCTACAAGGGCCTCTTCGGTGAGGTCGAGGATATGATCCGCGGCAAGCACCTGCTGGTCGTGCCGTCCGGCCCGCTGACGCAATTGCCGTTGCAGGTGCTGGTGACGGAGCCGCCTTCCACGGACACCGCGCTCAAGGACATCGCTTTTCTCGGCGCACGCCAGCCGATCACCGTGCTGCCGTCAGCCGCGAGCCTCAAGTCGCTGCGCGGCGATGCCAAGCCCAGCCGGGCGAGCGAGCCGTTCATCGGCTTCGGCAATCCCGTGCTCGCCGGCAATCCGAACTGCGGCAAGATCACCATCCCGGATCGCTGCCCGAACGATCCCGCGCCCGCTACCGAGGCGGCTTCGCGCATGCTGGGTCGCCTCGTCGCGAGCCTCAACACGGTGACGGCCTACTTCAACCGCAGCGGCCAGGCCGATGTCGAGAGCGTCCGCAAGCTCTGCCCGCTGCCCGATAGCGCGCACGAGCTGTCGTGCGTCGCCAAGAGCCTCGGTGCCGGGGCCGACAGCATGGTGATCGGCCCGGCGATGACGGAGCCCGCCGTGCGCCGCGCCAAACTCGAGCGCTATCGGGTCCTGCACTTCGCCACGCACGGCCTGCTCGCCGGCGAGATGTCCGCGATGGCCAAGGGCAAGGCCGAGCCCGCGCTGGTCTTCACGCCTCCCAAGGTCGCCAGTGATGAGGACGACGGGCTCCTGACCGCCAGCGAAATCACGACACTGAAGCTCGATGCCGACTGGGTCGTCATGTCGGCGTGCAACACGGCTGCTGGCGGCGCATCCGGGGCCGAGGCACTCTCGGGCCTCGCCAAGGCGTTCTTCTACGCCGGCGCCCGGGCGCTGCTGGTGTCGCACTGGCCGGTGAACTCGTATGCCGCGACCATGCTGACCAGCACGACATTCGCGGAATTGAAGCGCGACCCTAAGATAGGCCGCGCCGAAGCCTTCCGCCGCGCGATGGTGTCGCTTATCAACGACAAGGATCGCCCTTGGGCTGCGCACCCGTCTGTATGGGCGCCATTCGTGGTGGTGGGCGAAGGCGGGGCCGGTTGAGGCGAAGACAATGCCATCGTTGGCAGGTCCGGCGGATCGCTTTTGAATTGAAGTTGTGTCGTGGGCCTTGGAATTGGGAGTTTTCGTCGGGAGTACCTTTATGCGGTTCCTTTCTTCAATTGTTGCGCTGCTCATATTGTTTATCGCTGCGCCGGCCTATGCCAAGCCCAGCTTCGACTGCGGTACGGCGCGCTTGCCCGCTGAGCTGACGATCTGCCGCGTCATCAATCTCGGCGACATGGATGCTCAGATCGCAAGCCAATTCAGCGAGATCATGAGCCTTGCGACCGAGGCGGATAAGGGCGAGCTCAAGAGCGAGCAGCGGGCGTGGCTGCAGCAAAGGAATGCCTGCGGCGCTGATATCGGCTGCCTGCTTACAGTGATGCCCGAACGCCGTCTGGCCCTCGGACGCAAGCTTGATGAGATGCGAAAAAGGGTGCCGTCGTGGACCCTATTCAAGCCGAGCTTCACCTGTACCGAGCGTAGCAAGGACGTCGAGAAAGCCATCTGCGGCGATGAAGTCCTGGCTCGGTCGGATCGCGAGCTGGTCGAGTCCTACAAGAACGCTCTCGAACGCGTCGGCGTACAGGGCGTCGACCAGCTGAAGACTGCGCAACGAGCCTGGGTTGCCAAGAGAAACAGCTGCGGGTCCGACGGAGACTGCATCTCGCGGGCAATGCGAGATCGGATCGCCGAATTGGAGAATGTGCTTGGACCGGCTCCTGCCGTTCCTCCTCCAGCAGTGAAGTCCGCGGCCTTGTGCAGCTCCGACGCTGCGATGCTGGCGCGCGCCGCGGGCTCGGTAGCCGTCAAGCTGCACGATCCAGGCGGCGTCAAGGCGGGACAGCCGATCCGTGTGTCCTGGCGTCGGGACAACTGGAATCTACCTGACGCAACCTCGGTCCATCTCATGCTGGTGCTGCCAGAATGGGTTCGCTTCAGTGGCAAATACCTTCTGCCCCTTCCGCCCGGCGCGCCAGCCCCCGCCAGCCTGAAGCATGGCCTGGACAAGATGCGCGTCGTGCTGCCGTTGACCTCGGCGCACGCGCCGCGCGCGGATGAGATCGCGGTCAAGGCCTATCGGGCGGGACCGTTGCGCATCGAGTATGCCCTGCTCGCCAAGTCATCCTGTGGCGAGACAGTCGTCAAGTCCGGTCAGTTGCCGGAGGTCTTGGTCGACGCCGGTGCGCCGGAGATCGTGATGCAGGACTTCTTCACCCTGGAGAAGTCTGAGGGGACGATCATCTCGAACAACGGTCGCTATCGGCTCGAGGTGTTCCCAGGCAGCTACCGCGTGTTCGATGTCGCAACCGGTGTCAAGATCGCGGATCGGGTGGGCATCGAGCCGAACTTCTCGCCGGAGGCGCGGTTTGTTGGCGCTTTTGTGGGCCTCGACGGAAGATCTGGCCGGAGGCTTGAACTATTTGACCTTGTTGCGCTCCTCCCAGTTCCGGGAATGATTGCGTTCGGACCTACAGTCGGATGGGCGCTCAAAGATGGAGTGCTGTTTGACGGAACGGCACCGTTCAACGAGGTGAAGGTGAGGGTCTATCGCACTCTCATTGATGATCATGGTCCGCCAGATGCCGTTGGGACATCACCCCACATCGAGGTCGAACATGCCAAGGGCTACGCTTGGAGCCGTTTTAATATCAGCCTCTTCCCCGAACTTGCGCGAATCGCAATCAGCGGGTTGGAGACACAAATATTCGATCTGGCGTCCTTCAGACCAACCGGGGCGGGACAGGAGCTTGCTGAACTTGGAACAAGCGTCAAGTTGCAGAACGTTCGCGATGCTCTGCTCAAAGAAGGCGTGACATCCTTCACAGGCTTCGACGGCTGGCAGGCCGATGGCCCGGTTCGGCTCAGTCACATTGATGAGGCCGTAGAGTTCGGCGTCGCCGGCAATGAGGAGCGGTTCAAGGGCACGATACTTCCGAGTTCACGTCTCGTCCGTCATGCTGGCACCGCTTCAGCTAGCGCCGCTTCCGGCGGTTCAAAGAGTGCGATCGTTGTCTCGGCAGATTGGCGATCGAGGTCCACCCGTTCTGTGCGGCCTGTGGGAGTCGACAACGACTTGTCGCGATTTGCCGAGCGCCTGAGCGAATTCGGCGTCTGTGTCGATGCGGCGTGCAAGGGTATCCCGAGGCGCAACCCAGTAGAGAACTACGTCGCCTCGAGCACGTTCGAGAGGAACTCAAACTTCATAAATTGGGACCACGTCGCAAAATTCACCAAACCCGCTTCGGAATTGCAACGCGAGATCGTGCGTGACGTTCCCGCGGCGCGCAAAAGCATTGCTACACCCGACGAGGATTTAGGCTGGCACGAATTCCCTGATAACAGCGACCGCCGCGACCGGCGCGTTCGCTTCCGGCTTACAGAGGAACCGGAAGGCTATAGCGGCGTCAACGGACTATGGCGGTGGTCTGTTGACGGCCGGACCAATTGGCTGACCCAGCAGGTCTATGGATGGCGCGGTGGCTTCAACGCCTCGTCCGTCGTTATGTATTTGGCTGGTCCCAAGGGAGGTCAGATCATCAATCTGTCCGCCGCGGATCGCAACAGTGACGACCAGGACGGCCTTCACAAGGCCTTCCTAGGAGAGAAGTCGGACCCGCTCGTGCGCGTGCGCCCGTTTCTCTACGACGACCGATGGCTCCTGATCGCCGCGCCAGCGGGAAGTTCCGCCGCCATTGTCGATCTACAGCGACCTGACACGCCGACATTCATGTACGGCCTCAAGGATGTGCACGACACCCGCTACCTGCTGCGCTCGCACGATGGCCGACGGCTCGTCCAGCTCAACACGGATGGCCGCTTCCATATCTATGAGATCCCGTCCGGCAAGCTCGTGGTGTCGGGCCGCTACATCGACGACGAGATCATCTTCTACACGCCGGAGGGCTACTACTGGTCGAGCTACGAAGGCGCGCACTATGTTCATGCTCGCTTTGCAGGGCGCGACGGTCTCTACAGCCTTCAGCAGTTCGCACGCATGTTGAACAGGCCCGACATTGTGAAAGCGGCGTTGACCGGGACGGCAGGCACACCGCCGAACCCGCAACTTCAGGCGCCTCCGGAACTTGAGGTCGCTTTGAACAAGTTTGGCGACACTCAAATCGAGCTGACGGTGACCGCCAACGCCAGTGCGATACTAAAAGAGTTCCGCGTTTATCAGGACGGGAAACCGACCCGCATCATTCCGGCATCGGGAGCCAACTTCAAGGGGGCTATCACCGTCGATCGGGAGCCACAGGCCCGATGGCTGACCGTAGTTGCAGTCGATACGGCTGGGCTGACCAGCGGGCCGGTTACCGCGCCTATCGAAGCCCCGCAGCGCGCCGCCAACACCCTGCATCTGCTTGCGGTAGGTGTGGACGAGTACGAACACCTGAGCCGGCTGGCATTTGCGAAAGTCGACGCCGAGACAATCACCGGTGCATCACGGGTAGTCAAAGGAAGCTACTACGCAGACGTCCAGGCAACGCTTCTCAAGGACCGCGAGGCGACCGCGGACCAGATCCTGAAGTCCCTTGAAGCTAAGGCATCGGAGGCGCGGGCCGGCGACACGCTGATGCTGTTCTTCGCCGGCCACGGGGCTAGGTCGCCGGACGGCCGGTTCTTCATGACGACATCCACGACGCGCGCAGAGGATCTCGATGGTACGGCGCTCGAGTGGTCGCGCCTTGCCAAGGTGCTGGGCAGAACCAAGGCCCGAGTGATTGTCCTCCTCGATGCTTGTCACTCGGGGCAGGCAGGTGCCCAGCTGCAAGCCACTAACGACGATGCGGTGGCGGCCATTTCAGGAGCGTCGCGCAGCCCGATGCTGGTTTTCGCCGCATCCAAGGGGCGACAGGAGAGCAAGGAGCTACCGGGGGCGGGCGGCGGCGTCTTCACTCAGGCTCTAGCGGGATTGATCACGCGGGGTCGCGACGAGCAGGATCTTAACCGTAACGGCGTGCTCGAGGTGAGCGAGGTTTTTGGCGCGCTGAAAGATGCGGTCACACGAGCAACCAATGGCCAGCAGACACCGTGGCTCGTACGTCAGGACATGGTGGGGGACTTCGCGGTGTTTTGACGAGCGAGCAGGGTCATTGACCCAGCCGGAATTGCCGGAGAGCTGTCGATGCTATCGTATCTACTGCTGCTTGCGTTCCTCATGTTCGGCGCTCTCGGCGCCGCACCCGACTGTGCCAGCGCCGCCGACGCGGCCAAACTGCGCGATCCCGTGACAGGCGTCGAGCTGCAGGTTCCCGCTGAACTGCTGGGCAAGTCCACGCAGGCGACACACGGGATGAACTGGCGGAGCGTCGATGGCCGACTCAACGTCGATACGCTGCGATTCCCGCCGGAGCGCTCGCTCGACAGCATCCGCGACAAGCTCAAGTCGATTCCCGGGCGGCAGATCAACCGCGAAGAGTTTACGCCGCGACTTCTCGCGCTCGAGGGCACGGATGGCGGCAAGGCCAGCTTCATCATCAAAATAGAAGCGCAGGGCGACGGTACGAAGAAGGGCGTCTCCGTCGTCTATCCGACATCCGGCCCAGCATCGCTTGCAACTGCCGCCCGATCGATCGTCAACTCGATGATGTTTGCGGGTGGGCCTGCCCCTGCCAGCCCGGTCGCGCAGCGCTTCGACAATCCGCGTCCGTGCCATTTGACGCCCGACCGTATCGAGTCCGTTGCGGCGGGCATCAAGGTGCAAGTCTCTGCATCTGGCGATAGAAAAGTCGCGGCCGGCGACCCCGTAGAGTTGTCATGGTCCCTCGCCACGCCATTACAGGCGACATGCAACACACCGCTGTTCCTGGTGCTGTCGGTTCCGCCGGATGTCCGCTTCGCGGGTGATGGATTCCTGGCCCTGATGCCGGGCGCAGCCGCCCCCTTCCGCATCGCGCACGACATCGATCAGGTGCGGGTCTACGTGCCTCTCCACGACAATCTCTCCGAGCGCCGAGGCAAGCTGACCCTGAAGCCGTTCGTGGAGGGGCCTTGGAAGATCCGTGCCGCCCTCATCGAGGTTCCGACGTGGTCGTCCGAGCCACGGAGCGTCGCAGACCTTGCCGGCGACAAGGCTGTCATCGCGGCAATAGAGAATAGCGAGCTGTCCTTCGCGGTTCGGCCGAGCCGGCCGCAGATCGTGGTGCAGGACCAGTTCACGCTCGAGACGCCGGCACGCACGATCCAGTCCGCGAACGGCCGTTACACTCTGCAGGAGTTCTCGAACTACTACCGTGTCCTTGATCGCCAGAGCGGTGAGCTGATCGTCCAGCGTGTCGGCACGGATCCAGAATTCTCGCCGACGGCACGGTTCCTATCCGCGCTCCTGGAGGACAAGCACTCGATCGAGATCGTCGACCTTGTTTCACGGACGTCTATCGGTGGATTTCGGAGCGAGGAACTTGGAAGCTACGTCGGGCGGGGTGTTCTTCCCGTGGCTTGGGGCATTGCTGACAGTGTGGTCCTCATGGGGCCGAACAATGGCGATGGTCGGATGTATGGCACCCTCATAGATCGAAGTCCGGTAGCGTTGACGCTGTTGGGCAGCAAAGGATCCACGATCCGAACCACTGCCATTGCAGTAGATCTTGAGAATTATGGAGTGGCTTTCAAAGAGGATCTCGCCGACAACCAGGCCGAGCTTAAATGGGCCTCTCTGGTCGGGTCCGGCATGCAGTCACCGCGGTACGCCACGCCAATCCCGGCGCTACTGACGCTAGGTCAGGACTATCCATGGCAGATCGGTGGGCGAGTGAATTTCACGAACGTTCCGTATATCCCGCCGAACTTGAACCAGCGTTTGGCGCAAGAGGAAAAGATGGCGTTTGCCACGCGGGACGCGCGGGAGCAGGCGCTCCGGGGAGTGAGGGAGCAGTTCGCTCGGGATTTGAAGGAATACGAGTATTTGGATGCGCGGCGGGTAAGGCACAAACAAGCTGAGGGCTTCAATCCCGGCACTTTCGACGTGGCGTCCACTTCACGACTGAGCCAAGTCAGAGCGGCCGTCCGCAATGCGAATGCCGTGAGCAACGACGTCTTCGGGCAATTCGCGGAGCGATTGTCGCGGCTGTCGGGCCTGTCACTCAAGAAGCCGCTGCCCAGGTCCCATGTCCGCGGACCACTGATCAAGGAGCCCTATGTCGTCCCGCTCGACGGCGATACGAGCCCGGATGCCGAGCTCGAGGATGCGTTGACCGAGCATGTTCGAAGCCGCGCGTATCAGCAGGCGCTTGCCAAGATGTTTGTCGAAATCGGCGAAACAAACCCAGGCAAGCGGTCGAACCTGCCGGATGTGCCGGCGGATTTCGCCTGTCAGTACTACACGCCAGAAGGCTCGTTCGGCACGTTCGTGTCGCCGCGGCGGATAATGGGGCGCACCGGCTGGCAGAATGGACCTGATCGCTACTGGCTCATCCAGCAGGACTGCTGGGGCGGCAGCGGCTGGCGCAGCGTGCAACTCGGCTTTCTGACGAAGCGCGCCGGATCGACACCGGTGTTCGTCTCGCTTACCGGGGATCGCCAGGACCACGTCGAGCAGTACGGTCTGAACAGCGCCAAGCTCGCGAGGGGCTGGATCACCGACGACGAGGTGCTGATCGTCGCCCTGCCCAATCGCACGATCATCCTGCACGACATAAAGTCCGGGAAACGTCTCGCACTGTTGCGGGAAGTCGAAGGGACGGAGTTCGCGGCGGACATTCGGCTCACCAGCGACCGCTCGCGGCTGGTCATGATGACCGAGGGCGGCCGAATCGGCATTTTCAACGTCAAGTCCGGAACACGAGTTCTCGGCGGCTACTTCATCGACGACGAACTCATCCTGCACAACGACGACGGTTACTACCTGTCGACGCCTGAGGGAGCGCACTTCGTCCATGTCAGGTTTCCGGGCAGCCCGGGCTACGTCACGGTGCAACAGTTCGCCCGGACACTGGATCGCCCCGAGGCTATCCGCGACATTTTACGCGGTAAGCCCTCGCCGCCGCGACCCGATCTGACGCCGCCGCCACGGCTTGATATGACCGCCGCGATCTCGCAGTCCGATACCGCGCGTTCCGCCAAGATCAATTTCAAGGCCACGTCGGAAGTTGGCCTTGCAAGGCTCGACGTGTTCGTCGACGGCCGGCTGGTGCGGGAATTGGAGGCGACCGGTCCGAGCGTCGACACGAACCTCGATGTCTCCTTGCCGCCGGAGGCGCGGTGGATTTCGGCGGTGGCAGTCGACGCCAAAGGTTACGATAGCATCCCACAAGCGCAGCCGCTTCCAGGCGCGGGCAAGCCGGCGGGGCGCCTCCACCTGATCTCCGTTGGAACCGATCGCTACGAGAACCTCGAGGCAAAGTACCAGCTCTCGGGCGCAGCGCGCGACGCACGATCCCTCACGTATGCGTCCAAGACCCTCATCGGAAAAGCCTACAAGGAGGTCATCCCGCAGGTGCTGGTCGACGATATCGATCTGCGGTCGAGCGTGCCCGCGCGCATTCGCGAGGCGGTGCAGGGCGCGGCCCCGGAGGATACCATCATGATCTTCGCCGCCGGCCACGGATCGCAGGGGAAGGATGGCAGGTTCTACCTTATGTCGCGCCGATCGACGCTCGACGACATCGAGACCACAGGGCTGGCCTGGGACGACATCGGCCGGGCGCTGGAAGGCTCCAAGGCGCGCGTTGTGGTGTTTCTAGATGCGTGTCGTTCCGGCTCGGCCGGCCGAGCCTCGACCAACGACGACGTGGTGTCCGCGCTGATCGCGCGGAAGACACCGATCACGGTGATCGCCGCGTCGAAGGGCCGGCAGGACAGCGAGGAGGGGGCAGGCGGCGAGGGCGGTCGCTTCACCAACGCCATCCTGCGCGCGATCACGTCAGGCCACGCGTCGACCGACACGAACGGCAACGGCGCGATCGAACTGGCGGAACTCTACGGCGCAGTGAAGCGCGAGGTCTTGCAGGTGACCGGCGGCCGGCAGACGCCGTGGATCGCCAGGAACCAGTTGGTTGGAGAAGTGCCGTTGTTTTGAGCATCTCGAGCAAGATAGAGAGACCTTATGTTTGACTGGAACCTGTCGTGCCGCCGGCTATTCCGACTGCCATGGCTGACGGCTCTGGCAGCAATGTCTGTCATGCAGGTGGGCAATGTCCACGCGCAGACGACGACCTCGCCAAGCCTCAGCGGCACATGGGACCACAACGGCTCTCGGATGAAGGTCGAGCGGTCCGGGATGGGCGAAGTCTTCATCTACTACGAGGAGCCAAGAGCCGGGCTGAGGGAAACGATTTCTCCCGGCACCAAGCTGTTGGAGGGCCGCATCTCAGGCGGCCGTATCAGTGGTACGGCATACGTGTTCAAGCGCGGCTGTCCTCCGGCAGCGTACCCGGTCGAGGGCAGCGCAGGCGAAGAGACGTTGACACTCAATGGGCCCACGCCAGTCTGGCGGGGATGTCAGGTCGTTGGGCATCGACCGGATGGAGCACATTCTCGACTCCAGTTTTCGCGGAAATCGACAAAGGCGGCACAAGCAGACAAGCCTTGGGCCGAGACCACTTCATGCAGCGAGCAGGTTCCGCTGATTGATCGCGTTCTGAACGCGACGCGCGTCGAGCTATCGAGCCCTCGTGCTGGCGCTGCCACAGTCGGTGAGCGCGTGACCGTCACTTGGACGACGGAAGGCTCTCAGCGGCCAGCACCGGTCTACCTTGTCATAGCAGCCACGGCCGCTATTCGTGTCGACCCGACTGAGCACGCGATCGTTCTGCTGCCCAAGGCGCGGTTCCCGTTCGGCCTCTCCGTCGAGGAGCAGAGCACGCGCATCGTCGTGCCGCTCTACGGCGGCGTTCCGCGCACTGGACAATTGTCGATCGAGCTGCTGACGGCGGGGCCACAACAGGTCCGTGCGATCGGGATCGGCCATGCGCAGCCGTGCCGCGAAACCCGCCGGGTGTCGCGCGGAGAACTCGCGCTCGATGTCCAAGCTGGCCGCCCGTCCGTCCTAGCATTGCCGGACGCCGATATTTCAACGGAACCGAAGCTCATCCTGTCGAGTGACGGGGCGCGCCTGCTTCGCGTTCATCCGACGTGGTTCCAGTTGATCGAGATGCCCGGCGAGACCGAGATCGCCCGTATTGACGGCAAGGAGCCGCGCTTCTCACCCACTGGACGTTTCGTGGCTTTCGAGGCGACCAAGATTCCACCGGAGCACCAGGGCGTGCCGTGGTCGGTTTTCGGATTCGCCGATACCGTCGATGGCAAAGTCCTAAATCATGTCCGCGGACACGCCATCCTATGGGACCTGCAGGACAGCTACCTCCTGACAGACAGAACCGTTCTTGGGCGCTTCCACGTTCATAGCTCGGCCATGAACGGCCGCAGCCCATGCGACAGCGCCAGTATCGGAGGTGTGGGCTATCAGCCGCTCACTGAGCCGGGTGGCGGCGCACGCTTCGACCTCGATAACTCGGTGTTTGAGGTGTTGGACGCATCCAAAGGCGAGACGAACATTTATCGCCTGCCGCTCATCCGATGCATGAAAGGAATGTGGAATGCTGCCGGTCAAGAATCACGGTTGCGGGCACTGATTGCGGGTCTGATGACTAGCTCCAACGCTGTAGTCGCCAACTATGAGCTGGAGAACGGAAACGCGATCTTCAATATCGTCCAAGGGTTGGGAACGCACGAACATGTGGCCGGTCGTGTCCGCGAGCCGACTTTGCTGTCGGCATCCGACGCGAGACGGGTTGCTTCACAGCAACTCGGTGGTCCGGGCCAGAAGATTGTCGCGTCGGCAAGATACGCCAATCCGACCGCTCAATCGGCAACGTCGCAGTTGAGCGAAATTACGGGCGTCGGCTGGAGCACGGGTAGAACCAAGTCGTTGTCCTTCAACAACCCAGCGGAATTGCTGGCCGCGATATCAAGCCGTTGGCCTAGAGAAGCGACCCGCCTTTCTTTGACGCTCGGCCGGCCGGGAGCGGGCGATGAACCCTGCGGGATGGGGGAAGGCATCCACTACGAGCGCGCTGGTGACCCGATCGCGTTGGGCAAGAACGTGGTCGGCGCCTTCGAGATCGGCCAAGGGAGTGGCAAGGAGTTTCTCATATGGCAGCAATGCTCTGGCGGTGACCCCGAGACGATCGAATTTTACAACAATGTCCATTCAGTCGGTCCTGGAGAGGTGCGAAGCTACGGGCCCGTCTACGGCAAGAGTCTTTTCAGTTCCTTTGACCGGGATAAGAGCGAGCGCCTGGCTCCTGGCGACGTTGGTGTCTGGTGGTTCGGCGACGACCTGCTGCTTGCGGTAAACAAGGTCACCCGGGCCGTCGAACTGATCAAGTGGTCCGCGAAGCGGACTGTGCGTTCGTGGCCGCAGTGGCCGGGCACCGCGCGCCTCGCTGAGGTGATGATTGATCCAACTGGCAAACTGCTACTTCAGATCGACGCCGACGGCTCGTTCTTCATCCATCGCGTCTCCGATGGCACGGTTCGCTTGCGCGGTCGCATTGTGGACGACGAGATCGTCGTCTGGACCGATGACGCGCTCTACGACGCCTCTGTCGAGGGCGCCCAACTCGTCAACGTCCGCCTTCCCGGTCGGTCCGGCAGCTACGCCTTCCACCAGTTCGAGGGCACGCTTCGGGTGCCCGGCCTGGCGCGGAAAGTTCTGGCGGGTGAGCGGTTGCCGAAGCCGGACGTCCAGACGCCACCAGTACTCGACGGCAGGCTGGAGACAGCCGAATCCGGACGCATCAATGGCAAAGCGATCGTAAATGCGCCGAATGGCGCGCGTGCAGTGCATGTGTTTCAAGACGGTGTGCTGACCGACCGCATAGAGCCCATTGCCGATCCGCGCAACGCGCCGCTCGATGTTGCGCGGCTTCCAGGGGCGCGATGGGCCACGTTGCTTGCGATCGACGGCGCGGGTCTCGCAAGCCAGCCGATGGGACGCGACCTGGGTGCGCCTCTTTCCCCAAGCCGTATTTCGGTAGTCGCGATCGGCGTCGATACCTACACGGGCGCTGGCCTCGCGCCTCTTCATGTCGCGGCTGCGGATGCCGGACGACTCGTAGATGCGGTCAAGACGTCGGCCAGTGCCGCCGGACGTTCCGTCGGCAAGGTCAAACCGCTCGTGAACAATCTCGTCACAAGATCTACGGTGCTCGCTGCAGTCGAAGACGTGACAAGCAGCGCTGAGCCAGGTGAGACGCTGGTCTTGTCGTTCTCCGGGCACGGCGTCCGCGACGACAAGGGCCGGTTTTACCTCGCAATGCATGATACGGTACTGACCGATCTCGAAAGGACAGCGATCTCGTGGTGGGATCTCGCCGAGAGCTTCCGCAAATTCAAGGGCCGTATAGTGGTTCTGCTCGATGCCTGTCACAGCGGTATGGCCGGGGCTCAGTTCTTCGCGAGCAACGACGACATCGCCACGCAGGCATTGGCTGCGATGCCATCGCACGTGGTCTTGTTCGCGGCCTCAAAGGGCCGCGAGTTCTCCTACGAGAGCCCGAGCGTGGGCGGCGGGTTGTTCAGCCTTGCTGTCGCGGATGTAATCGCAGGGCGGCGCGCGGAGCACGATCTCGACAAGAACGGCATGATAGAGATCAGCGAGCTGTTGCGCGGGGTGAAGCAAAAAGTGATTGTCGATGGGCGTGCCGTAAGAGAAGCTGTTGCGGCCAAGGAGGGGCGGACTGACGTTGGTACGCAGACACCATGGATTGCGCGGAACCTGATGGTCGGTGACTACTCGCTCTTTTGACGGGCGAGGGCGGTTAGGGGCCGGCCTGCAGTGTAGTTCCCTGATCGTCCGTGGAAGTTCCCTGCACCCGCGAAAAAATTCCCTGTTCGGCCTGCAAAATACCCTGTTCCGTCGGTCGGGAATCTGCCAACTAAGTGGCGGTCAATACTGAGCAATTCGTCGTTATTGCCCTCAAAATGCCCCCTGAATCCGAAGAAATACCCTGTTCCCGCGCAATTCCGGCCCGAGACAGCCTCGCTCACGACTGCCTCCACCGCCAGTCGCTTGTGTACCGGGTTCCACCCCGCACTACTTCTCACCCCATAAGCGCCGAAATTGCTGATGTTTTCTACGTCACCTTGTGTATGGCGTTGTTCCCCTTTGCAACCGAAGCGCTGTACGATGCTGGGGTGAATGCTGGGGTGAATGCTGGGGTGTGACGGGCTCACCCCAGCATGGCGGAAGGGGGAACCGATGGCGCGAGCGATGCACAAGCTCACGGCGCGCGGGGGGCAGACGGCGGCCAAGCCGGGGCGGCACGGCGACGGCGGCGGGCTCTATCTCGTCGTCGAAGCCAAGCCCGGCGACGACGGCTCGAAGCACCTCGGCAAGCGCTCGGTTTTCATCTACCGGCGCAAGCGCGACGGCCGGCAATCCGAGATGGGGCTGGGCGGGCTCACGGCCGTAAGCCTCGCCGAGGCGAGGGGCCATCATGAAGCGCATTGAACGCCGGGCGGATGCGATCGACGTCGAATACCAGGAGGTGCGGCCGACAATCGCCCAGCGCCTCGCCGCCGGCGGGCGCCTAGCGTTCAATCGGCTCCGCCGAGTGCCAGTTGCGGTTCGATTTTTTGCCTGCACGAGCATCGGCACGCTGGCCCTATGCGCACTGGACAGGCCTGCTAGTCTGCTTTCTTGGGAGACACACCTGCTCGCGTTCGGATTCGCTGCCGCAATGGCGGCGCACCTGCCTTTGGACAATTGGAAGTGGCCCGACGCGGAGTGACCGGCCGTGGGCGTCGTGCTGAGATGACACGCCGCGCCTGCGCAGAAGCCCAGCTCGGCGGAGGTTTCTCCGTTCCTAGCAAATCGCGCGCGGTATCGTTGTATCCGCTTCCTCTCGCAATCACGTTTCTGGTCCCGTAAAAGGGACACTATCGGGAGTAGCTACCCGAGGCGGAAGCCAAAGATGCACGCGTTCACGAGTTGACCAAGTGCGGTAGTGCGATTGGCCTCGGCGCAGACATAGGTCGACGACGCCGCTCCCTGGTTCCAACTCGCGCAAATTATGACTTGCCTTAGCCACCACGCTTCCTGCGCAAGCGCAGCGAAGCTCTTTGCACCTGCCACTTAGGCGGATAGGTTGACGCGTGCACTGCTCGTTATTTCCAGAGCCATCGCGTGCACCGATGTTTCAGCTTGTGGCATGTCTTTGACAGGTACGGCTGACGGATAGCGGCGTACCGATTTCCCCAAACGAAGCCGCCCTAGCCGGCAACGAGCCCCTCCCCGACTATTTCATCAGCCGCGCTGGTAAGAACCCGGCTGACGTGGCGCTGGCCAAGCGCGTCGGCGCCATCATTGAACGGCAGGGCAAGCGCGTCTGGCTGCAGGACTGGGACCTCAAGAACAGCAATTTCGTCGAGCGCATGGATACCGCACTCGCCAGCGGCGCTCGCGTCATCGCAATCCTCTCGCCCGAGTATCTTGCCAGCGAAAACTGCCTCGCCGAGTGGATGCATCCGCTGCAAGGCGATCTGCTCAACACGCGCGGACGCCTCGTCGTCATGCGTGCTGCACCGGTCGAGCCGAAGGGCCTCCTGCGCAACATCGCTTCATGGAACCTCGTCCCGGTGCTAGGGCCCGGCGACGACGCGCGGCTCTCCGATCTCGTCGCCCTCGCCCTCTTACCCGACGCCGAGCGCCGTCGCATCGCGCCCGACCATCCCCATTGGCGCGAACCGAAGCCGCTCATCGGCCCGGGCAACGCCATCCACGCGACAGCAAGCTTCACTGGACGCGAGCGCCACCTGCTCGACATCGACAGCGCCCTGTGGTCCGGCGGCCCTATCGCCGCCATTACGCAGCCGGCCGCCGTCACCGGCCTCGGCGGTATCGGCAAATCGACGCTGGCGCGCGAATACGCCTGGCGCGCGCAGGAGGGATACGCGGGGGTTTGGTGGCTCGACGCCTCGGGCTCGGGCGACGGGCTCGGCTGGGAGGCGCTGGCCCGCGGTCTCGTCGACCTCGGCGCGACCTTCATCCCGAGCCTCGCCGACGCCGACGACCTCCAAGGTGCAGCGCGCTTTACGCTGAACCTCATAGCGCACGGTGGCTTCGCAAAGCCCTGGCTGCTCGTCTACGACAACGTCGACGATCCCGGCGTGCTCAGCGAGTGGCAGCCGCACGGCAACGCCCATGTGCTCGTCACCAGCCGGATCGGCGGTTGGCGCGGCGGCGTCACATCCGTCGAGGTCGACGCATGGTCGCCGCCAGAAGCGCGCACCTACCTGCAGCGCGAGAGCGGGCGCGACGACCTCTCCGACGCCGACTGCGATCGCCTTGCGACAGAGCTCGGCCACCTGCCGTTGGCACTTTCGCACGCGGCCGCGTTTCTGCGCCGCCGCCGGAAGCTCTTCACCGTCGCAGACTACCTCGCCGATCTCGAGGTCTACATGAAGGATGACGATCTCGTTCCCAAGGATGCCGCCTACCGCCGCCCGGTCTACGCTACGTTCCAGGCGGCGCTACGTGATGCGGAAGCCGAAGCCCCCGGTGCGGCGGCCATCATGGCGATCGCAGCTTTCCTCGAGCCGGACGGCATTCCATTGGCCATCTTCGAGCGAGCGCCATCAGGGCTTCCACCGACGCTCGCTCGCGTCATCGAGAAGCCTACGCTCCTGAGATCCGTGCTGGACATCCTCGACGACCTTTCGCTCATCGAACTCGACACGGAGGGCAAATTTCTCTCCGTCCATCGCCTCGTGCAGGCCGCGGCCCGTGACGGGCTTGGTGGCAGCCAGGCCGCATGGGCGGGTCACGCGGTGGAACTGATGCTCGCGGCGTTCCCGGAACCCTCACCCGAGACACGTCTCCGTTGCGTTTCGCTAGCGCCTCACATCTCGTCCCTCGCCCGCCATGCCCCGGCGAACAACGCGACCTACGTTCTCGGCGTCTCGGCGGCCATCGCGGCCGATGCATTAGAACATGTGTGCAATCTCGCCGATCGCAGTACGTTGATCGCCGCCTCCATTGCGGTCCTCTCGCATCTGGCCAAAGCCGACCCCGGAAATGCCGGATGGCAGTATGACCTTGGCATCAGCAATG
>CALMPK010000080.1 GCA_937873575.1 uncultured Hyphomicrobiaceae bacterium | reverse complement strand
GGCGGGGGGTGGGGCCCCCTTCCGCCGCCGCCCCGGCGGGGGCCGTCGACCGGCCGGCCGCCGACCACGTTGCCCCCGCCGCGGCCCGTGCCGGGGATCCCCCCGAACACCGAACCTGCCCCCGCCGCTGCACCATCCTCCGCTTCGGACAGCGCAAAGCAGTTGGCGTCATTGGCGAGGCGTGGCGGCGTGCCGAGGTGGGCTGCGAGATCTGATTGCAGCGGCTGGCCGTTGAGCCAGGTCGAGTTGGCGTTCTGAACTCGGCCCGTCGAGGGCGCGACGGAGCCGGGAATGGCGATGCCGACGCGCGCCGGGCCGGGCATCTGGCTCCCCGCTGCCGCCCGGAGCCAGCCGACGAGGCCGGCGATGGCTTCGATCGTGGCGCGATAGTTCTCGCGGGGCGAGGGGATGCGGCGCTTTACCAGTGTGCGGCCGTCGGCGGTCAGCACGATGCCTTCGATCTTGGTTCCGCCGAGGTCGATGCCGATTGTCGGCGGCGTATCGGACCCGGCCACGAGAGCCCCGCGGTCCCCGGTCGCGATGCTTGCGTCCACCCGGTTTGTGTCTGAAGGCGGTTCGCCAGGTTCCCCGGTTACGGCCATGGCCTCGTCTCCCGCGTCTCAGAACCGCCGCGGTGCACCGGCACGGGGGGCCGTAAGCGCGGCATGGGCGAGCGCAACGTCGGCCGGTGGCACGGCCTCCTCCGTCGCGAACACCAGCAGCAGCGTCTCGTCGCCGAGCAAGTGCTCGAGCACGCCGCCGAGCAGAGCGGGATCGCTCGCGAGGCCGCGCAGTTCTCCCGGTCCGATGCCGGTGAGCGACAGGAAGCGGCCAAGCCGGTCGCCATCGCGCGCCAGGAAGCCGAGCGCGCGGATGGCGAGGGTTTCAGCGGCGTCGCGGTCGGGCTGCCCGAGGCGGGTTTTCATCGTTGGTGTTCCAGTGTTCGGGCCGGTTATCTGGCCTGTCTACTCGCCAACGATCTGGCGATCGATCAGGTCGGTCGCGCGGCCGGCCACCGGGGCAGTGATCGGCCCCCGCGTCCCGCCGACGTTCCAATGTCACCCAGTCAGCGATCGGGCCAGCGATCCCGACAGGGTTCGAACCGGCGATTCGGGCGGAATTCTTCGAGAGCTTAAACTGTTGGTTACGGCTCCGCCTGCAATGTATCCCGGAGTTCAGATCGCAGAATCGGTGCACAACTGCGGGAAACTTCGAGCAGGTTTTCGCACGTGATGACCTACCAAGAGACCAGTATGGCGGCTGAGCAGGGCTACCGCCCTTCAAGGCGGTTAGCGAAGACCGTGCTGATTGTCGAGGATAACGAGCTCAATATGAAGCTCTTCCACGACCTTCTGGACGTGAACGGCTACCGCACCGTGCAGACCCGCAACGGACTGGACGTGCTGGAGCTTGCGCGCGCGCACCGGCCCGATCTCATCCTGATGGATATCCAACTGCCCGAGGTTTCCGGGCTGCAAGTCACCAAGTGGCTGAAGGACGACGACGTGCTGCGGTCCATTCCCGTGATCGCCGTCACCGCCTTCGCCATGAAGGGAGACGAGGAGCGCATCCGCTCGGGCGGCTGCGAGGCCTACATCTCCAAGCCGATCTCGGTCGTCACGTTCCTCGAAACGGTGCGACGCTTCCTCGGGGATGCGTGACGACAACAGGTTTCCTACTCGCGGCCAGCCGAAGCCATGAGGGCGACGGCCATCCGCTCGATGCGCAAGGCATGAGAAATGACCGCCCGCGTTCTGGTCGTCGACGACATCCTGGCCAACGTCAAGCTGCTCGAGGCGCGGCTGGCGGCGGAGTATTTCGAGGTGCTGACCGCCTATAGCGGCCGCGAGGCCCTCGAGGTCTGCGCACGCGAGCGGGTGGATGTCGTGCTTCTCGACGTCATGATGCCGGGCATGGACGGCTTCGAGTGCTGCCGCCGCATCAAGTCAGATCCCAACACGCACCACATCCCCGTCATCATGGTGACGGCGCTCGACCAGCCCTCCGACAAGATCCAGGGCCTCGAGAACGGTGCCGACGATTTCCTGACCAAGCCGGTCGACGATATCGCGCTCGTAACGCGGGTGAAGAACCTGGCGCGCCTGAAGACGCTCAACGACGAGATGTTGATGCGGGCTTCGACCAGCCGGCAGCTCGGAATCACCGACAACGAGGCGCTCGACAAGGCTTTGTCCGGCCGCTCCGGGCGTGTTCTCGTCATCGAGGACCATCCGCGCTCCGGCGTTCGCCTGCTCGAAGCACTGGCGAAGGTGCACGACACGTTCATCGAGCAGGACCCCAATCGGGCCCTCATCACGCTCGCCGAGTACGACTTCGACGTCGCCATCATCAGTCTCAGCTTGGCGCGGTCGGATGGTTTGAGGCTCTGCTCGCAGCTTCGCTCGCTCGAGCGCACCCGGCATCTGCCGATCATCATCCTGGTGGAGCCGGGCGAAGAGGCCCGCCTGCTGCGCGGCCTCGACATGGGCGTCAACGATTACTTGATCCGCCCGATCGACAAGCACGAGTTGCTTGCCCGTGTGCGGACACAGATCAAGCGCAAGCGTCACTCGGACTACCTCCGCAACCGTCTCGAGGAGACGGTCGAGCAGGCCATTACGGACGCGCTCACCGGCCTGCACAATCGCCGCTATATGGAAAGCCACCTCGAGACACTGGTGCGCGAGGCGCTGCGCAGTGGCCGCCATCTCTCGATGCTCGTCGCCGACATCGACTACTTCAAGAAGGTCAACGACACCTACGGCCACGACGCCGGTGACGAGGTGCTGCGCGAGTTCGCGGCCCGCCTCAAGCGCAACACGCGCGGCATTGATCTCGCGTGCCGGCTCGGCGGCGAGGAGTTCGTCATCATCATGCCGGACACCGAGATTGCCCGCGCCTATCAGGTGGGCGAGCGTCTGCGTGCGACGATCGCCGCGGAGCCGTTCCGCATTTCCGCCGACGTGTCGATCCGCGTGACGACGAGTGTCGGCATCGCGACGCTCGAGCATTCCGACGATACTCCGCAGACGGTGTTCAAGCGCGCGGACCAGGCGCTCTATGCCGCCAAGCGTTCGGGCCGCAACCGGGTCAACGCCGCCGCGGCGTGATAGTGTTGTGGTGTCGGTCGCCCCTATCGGGCGCGATATACTTCTTCGAGGTCACCCACTCAGGTTGTGGCGGTCGCTCCGCCGCCACACGATCCAATGTGGCAAAATAGATGTGACAGCCTGTCGCAGATCAGCGGGGCGTGTCGTCAGCTCGGCCTCGACGGATTATCTCGCCGCGGTAATAATCTATTATAAATAATGGCGTTTCATGCGAAGCCGAGACGGCGCTTCGGACGGCGGCTTTTCAGTCGAGGACTGCATGGGGATGCTTGGGGCAGCATCCGTTAGCCCAATGGACTTGCCGGATCGCCCGTGACTTCCGGGCGCATCTTGCGTTCCTCTGCGCGATCTCATAAGTTGAAGACGGCATTCAGCTTGACAGTACAGATTATATCGTATTGATCGCCTTGATTCGGTTGTGGATTGGTCCAGGTCGATCGTTACGAAAGAAGAGTTCCCGCCACTAGGTTCGCCGCATCTCCTGGTGCAGCGGGAAAAGCGGTCGGTTCAGGTAGCAGCAGGAGAGCCTCCTCAACGTTGCTGCATTCTGCACCGAACGCGCGGACCCTGCGGAAGGCCAACGCCCTCTTTGGCTGACCGTTTGGGAGTGCCAGGAGCTGGGACCTACTCGGAACATACCCCGCTGCCGAGACATGTTTCAGCTCCTGGCCGCCCCTCTACTTCCCTGATATCAGCATCTCTATAACCGGCCGCGCCAATGCGCGGTGCCGTGGGCTCGCGTCGTCGGCTCTGCGGTACCAGCCGTGCTAGTTCGCCCATTCCCGGACGCCATCTCGGCAGCGCTGCGGACAGAGAGCAACGCCCACGGTTCGCGGCGAAGCGATCCGTGGCTGCATTATCGATATGCGAGAGGCGGTGCCCAGCGGGCAGCCGCAGTCGAACGTGAAGCGGCGGAAACGCTACTTGATCTTGGTTTCCTTGAACTCGACGTGCTTGCGCACGACGGGATCGTACTTCTTCATCACCAGCTTCTCGGTCGTGTTGCGCGGATTCTTCTTGGTCACGTAGAAGAAGCCGGTTCCTGCCGACGACAGCAGCTTGATTTTCTGAACGACTGGCTTTGCCATGATTGCCTTCGACGGGGTTTCGTGAAATCCGGAGGGCGCAACATACTCGCGGGCGGTGCGCTGTCAAGCTCGTGAGGGGACGATCAGATCGCGACGGAACGACCCGTGCCGAAAGCAGTAGTAGGGCACGCATCGTTCGTGTGCCGGCCGCTCGAGGTGCATCGCCAGATCCTCGACGATTGCCCGGGTGATGTTCGGCAGATCGAGTGCGCGCATTTCAGACAACGTGAACCAGCCGACTTCGCCGAGCTCGTCGTCGGCGGGTTTCGCCGTCGCTGCCACGAGGCGGGCGTCGGCCAGAAAGAAGCGCGTGTCGTAGCGGCGCGGGCGTGAGGGCGGGGTGATGGCGCGGGCGAAGTAGGTGAGGCCGGCGAGCGAGGGTGCGTGGCCGGTGTCGAGGAACGGCCGCCATGCGGCGGGCGGCGTGCCTGCCGCGGGTGCTCCCGCGGTCCTGCCGATCACTAGGCCGATCACGAGGCCCGTTTCCTCGAACGTCTCGCGCACGGCGGCGAGCGCGAGCGCCCGGGCGCGCGTGGCGCTGACCGTGCCCTTCATGTCGTGCAGCAGCAACCCGGCGTCGTCGGCGGCGAGATTGTCGGCCGGCATGACGAAGCGATCGGCGCGGTCGACCCGGCCGCCCGGAAACACGAACTTGTTCGGCAGGAACACCTGGGTGGAACGCCGCCGCCCCATCAGGACGCGGGGCTCGCTGCCCGAGCGGTCGACGAGGACGAGCGTCGCGGCGTCGCGCGGGCGCAGGCGGCGCGCGCCCGGTACCTTGGCCTCGCCCGGCGAGGGCGGCGAGGCGGCGGGATTGTCGGCCATGGCAACCGAACCCTTCGCTTCAGGTGACGATCAGGCCCGTCTGACGATCAGGCCCGCCTAACGATCAGGCCCGTCCCGCGCGTGCCTCGGGCGCCACCTCGATGTCGTCGGCCTTGCCGCCGAAGCCGTGCATGCGCAGCGCCCACTGCATGCCGATCAAGGCGCCCTTGATACGTGGCAGCAGCAGGAGGCTGAGGATCACCACTGCCGGCCCCCAGAGGACGGCATGCACCCAGATCGGCGGGGCGTAGGCGGATTCGACGGTCATCAGCGCGCCGACGACCACGTGGCCCGTGATGAGCATGGTGAAGTAGGGCGGTGCATCGTCCGCGCGATGGTGGTGTAACTCCTCGCCGCACGACGGGCAGGTGTCGCGGACCTTGAGGAAGGCGCGGTACAGCTCGCCCTTGCCGCAGGCCGGGCAACGTTGCGCCGCGCCGCGCAGCATGGCGGTTTGCACGTCACGGGGCGTTTCGGTGGCGGCGCTCGCCGCAGTCTGTTGTTCGATCATGTGTCCTTGGTCGCTCTTTGGGCGGCAAAGATCAAGCGGTGAAACTGACGCGGGGCAGTCGGCTTTTCCTTCGGCGGGCAGGCGAGATCAGCGCCGGCGGCCGTGCTGTGGACGGACGCGGCGGACGTTGAGGCGTTTGCCGCCTTTGATCGGTCCGAGGGCGCCCTTCTCCGGCGGTGTCAGCATCTCGAAGCGCAGCGCGCCCGCCGAAGGGATCGCCTCGACGAGACGTACCTCGACACTCATTCCGAGCCGGTAGGCGGCGTTGGATCTCGCGCCGAGCAGCGCGTGGGCTTCCTCGATGTGATTGTAGAAATCGTTGATCAAGCTCGACACGGGCACGAATCCGTCGGCACCCGTGTCGTCGAGCTTGACGAAGAGGCCGGAGCGCGTGACGCCGGCGATGCGCCCGTTGAAGCTCGCTCCGACGCGATCGGCCAGATGCGGCGCGGTCAGCCGGTCGATCGTCTCGCGCTCGGCCGCCATGGCGCGCCGCTCCGCTTCCGAAATCATCTTGGCGGTCTCGGCGAGACGTGGCGTCTCCTCGTCGGCGAGGCCGCCTTCGCCGAGCTGGAGCGCACGCACCAGCGAGCGATGCACCAGCAGGTCGGCATAGCGGCGGATCGGCGAAGTGAAGTGTGCGTAGCGGCTGAGGTGAAGGCCGAAGTGGCCGTAGTTCTCGATCGCATACTCGGCCTGCGCCTGCGATCGCAGGACGACCTCGTTGACGAGCTCGGGCACCGGCAGGTCCTTGGCGCGCTCGAGCACGCGGTTGAAGTCGGCCGGCTTCAGCGAGGCGTCTGCGGGCAGCTTCAGGTCGAGCGTTTCGAGGAATTCGCGCAAGCTCTTGAGCTTCTCCTTCGAGGGCGCGGCGTGCGCGCGATAGACGACCGGCGACTTGCGCGCTTCGAGGGCCTCGGCGGCGGCGACGTTCGCCTGGATCATGAACTCTTCGATCAGCCGGTGTGCGGCGAGGCGCTCCGGCACCACGACGCGCTCGACCCGACCTTCCTTGTCGAGCTTGATCTTCTTTTCGGGCAGATCGAGATCGAGCGGCCCGCGCCGGTCGCGCGCTGCGGCGAGCGCCTGATAGGCGGTCCACAGCGGGATCAGCGCCGGCTCCATCAGCGGTGCGGCCTTCTCGCCCGGATTGCCGTCGAACGCCGCCTGCGCCTCCTGGTAGGAGAGCTTGGCTGCCGAGCGCATCATGGCGCGGAAGAACTTCTGCGACCGCTTCTCGCCGCGCTTGTCGAACACCATGCGGGCGACGAGGCAAGGGCGGTCCTCGCCTTCGCGCAGGGAGCACAGATCGTTGGAGATGCGCTCGGGCAGCATCGGCACGACGCGATCGGGAAAATAGACCGAGTTGCCGCGCACCCGCGCCTCGCGGTCCAGCCGGCTGCCGGGGCGGACATAGTGGGCGACGTCGGCGATTGCGACGAGCACGACGAAGCCGCCCTCGTTGTCGGGTGACGCATCGGGCTCCGCGTAGACGGCGTCGTCATGGTCGCGTGCGTCGGCGGGGTCGATGGTCAGCAGCGGGATGTCGCGGAGATCCTCGCGGCCGTGGAGCTTTGGCGCGGGCAGGCTTTCCGATTCGATCAGCACACTCTCGGGAAAGCCGTCGGGTAGCCCGTGCCCGTGAATGGCGATGAGCGAGATCTGGCGCTGGTCGTCGGGATTGCCGAGCACCTCGAGTATGCGCGCCTGCGGCACCGCGAAGCGGCCGCGCTTGGCGAGGTCGAAACGGACGAGGTCGCCGTCGCGGGCGTCACCCTGATCCGATTTCTGGATCGACCAGGAGCGCAGCGCCTTACGGTCGATGGGCTCGATCGAGCCGCCGCCCTTCGGGTGGGCGCGGAAGATGCCGAGCAGCCGGCGTTGGTCGCGCGGCAGCTTGCGGATGGGCTCGGCCTCGAAGCGATAGCCCTCGATGTCGGCTTCGGTCAGCGCCTCGATGCGCGCGAGCACGCGGTCGCCGATGCCGATGTTGGCGGTGTCCTCCGTATCCGCGCGGTGCGTCGGCAGAATGAGCACCCGCGGTCGCGGCCCCTCCTCGTCGTCCCACACCACGGGCTCGGCGACGAGATCGCCGTCGTCATCGCGGGCACACACTTCGAGGACGGCGACGGGCGGTAGATGTCCGGGCTGGCGGATGGCCTTCTTGGAATCGGTCAGCAGGCCCTCGTCCGCCATCTCGGCGAGGAGCTGCTTCAGCGCGATCCGGTCGCCACCCTTGACGCCGAAGGCGCGCGCGATTTCGCGCTTGCCGACCTTCGAGGGCGAGCGCCGGACGAACTCGAGGATCTGTTCGCGCGTTGGCAGGCCGCCATCGATGTCGCGCTCCTTGCGCGCCGACGGTTTGCCCGCGAGTTTGCGCGGCCGCCTCAAGTCCTTCGACATGCTTCGCTCCTCAACCCACGTCGCGGACGTCCTGCGGCCTCTCGGGGATTACCCAGTCGCCTTCTTCTTCGCCGGTGCGGCCTTCTTGGCCGCAACTTTCTTGGCGGGAGCCTTCTTTGCGGGGACCTTGGCGGCAGTGTCGTTCTCGGCCTTCGCCTTCGGCTTCGCGGCAGCCTTCTTCGCGGGCTTCTTGACGCCGCCCTTGGCGATGCGCTCGGCGAGCAGAGAGAGCGCCTGATCGAGTGTCACGGCGGTAGGCTCGGTGCCCTTCGGCACGTTGGCATACACCTTGTTGTGCGCGATGTAGGGGCCATAGCGGCCGTCGAGCACCTGCACGTTCCCGGCCTCGCTCGGATGCGCGCCGAGGTCTTTCAGCACCTTTGGCCCCGAACGCTGGAAGCGGCCCTTGCCGGCCCCCGCCTTCTTCTCCGCGAGCACCGTCACGGCGCGGTTCGGGCCGACCGTGAAGACGTCCTCGATGCTCTCGAGGTTGGCGTAGGTCTTCGCGTCACCGTTCTCGTGCAGGATGAATGGTCCATAGCGCCCGAGCCCGGCGGTGATGGTGCCGCCTTCCGGGTGCTCGCCGACGTAGCGCGGCAGGCTCAGCAGTTTCAGGGCATAGTCGAGATCGACGTTGGCGGCATCGACGCCCTTCGGCAGGCTCGAGCGCTTCGGCTTCTCGTCGTCGCTGCCTTCGCCGAGCTGCACGTAGGCGCCGAAGCGGCCGAGCTTCAGCGTCACCGGCTCGCCGTCGTCGCTGTAGCCGAGCACCTTGCCGTCCAAACCGGCGTTGGGGTCGTCTGCGCTCTGCGAGAGCTGGCGCGTGTAGTTGCACTTGCCCTCGGCGTAGTTCGAGCAGCCGATGAACGGGCCGAAGCGGCTCGGCTTGAGGCTGAGGCGGCCGGTGCCGCACGCCGGGCACTGCCGCGGGTCGCCGCCATCCTCGCGTTGAGGGAAGATGTGGGGGCCGAGCAGCTCGTTCAGCGCCTCCATCACGTCGCCGACACGCAGCTCCTTGATGCCGTCGACGGCGGCCATGAAGTCACGCCAGAAGTCGCGCAGAACCTCGCGCCACTCGAGCTTGTGGTCGGAGATGAGGTCGAGCTTCTCCTCGAGGTCGGCGGTGAAATCGTACTCGACGTAGCGCTTGAAGAAGCTCTCCAGGAAGGCGATGACGAGGCGGCCCTTGTCCTCTGGCACGAGGCGCTTCTTGTCGAGGCGCACATAATCTCGGTCACGCAGCACGGCGAGCGTCGAGGCGTAGGTCGACGGGCGGCCGATGCCGAGCTCTTCCATGCGCTTGACGAGGCTCGCCTCGGAAAAGCGCGGTGGCGGCTCGGTGAAGTGCTGGCGTGCATCGAGGCCGCGCTCGGCGAGCTTGTCGCCCTGCGCCAGCGGCGGCAGGCGGCGGCTCTCGTCGTCCTCGGGGTCGTCGTCTCGGCTTTCCGAATAGAGCTTCAGGAAGCCTTCGAATTGCATGACGGAGCCCGTGGCGCGCAGCCCGTAGGTCTTGCCGTCGCGGCCGGGCACTTCGATCTCCGCGGTCGTCTGCTCGAGTTCGGCCGAGGCCATCTGGCTCGCCAGCGTGCGCTTCCAGATGAGCTCGTAAAGCGCCGCTTCTTCCTTCTTCAGAGTCTTGCGGACGTTGGCCGGCAGGCGGGTGATGTCGGTCGGCCGAATGGCCTCGTGCGCTTCCTGGGCGTTCTTCGCCTTTGCCGTGTACTCGCGAATGAACGGAGCGACGAAGCGCTTGGAGTAGCTGCGCTCGATCTCCTTGCGGATCTCGGCCACCGCCTCGGGCACGATGGTCACGCCATCGGTTCGCATATAGGTGATGAGGCCGACCGTCTCGCCGCCTATGTCGACACCTTCATAGAGGCGCTGGGCGACTGCCATCGTCTCCTTCGCCGAGAAGCCGAGCTTGCGGCTCGCTTCCTGCTGCAGCGTCGAGGTGGTGAAGGGCGGGAACGGGTTGCGGCGTACCGACTTCTTCTCGACCGACGCGATCGTGTAGTCGCGCGCGGTAATCGCGGCCTTGATGGCGCTCGCTTCGGCTTCGGTCTTGATGTCGAGTTTCTTCAGCGTCGTGCCGGCGATCGCTGAAAGACGCGCGCGCACCTCTTCGTTCTTCGCCGTCGCCAGCAGCGCCTCGATGGTCCAGTACTCGTCGGTGCGGAACGTCTCGATCTCGAGCTCGCGGTCGCAGATGAGGCGCAGCGCCACCGACTGCACTCGGCCCGCCGAGCGTGCGCCCGGCAGCTTGCGCCAGAGCACCGGAGAGAGCGTGAAACCGACCAGATAATCGAGCGCGCGGCGGGCGAGGTAGGCTTCGACCAGCGGCTGGTCGAGCTCGCGCGGCGCCTTGAGAGCGGCCAGGATCGACTGCTTGGTCACGGCGTTGAAGGCGACGCGCTCGATTTCGAGGTCCTTGCCGAGCGCCTTCTTGGCGCGCAGCACCTCGAGGATGTGCCAGGAGATCGCCTCGCCTTCGCGATCGGGGTCGGTCGCCAGGATCAGCTTGTCGGCGCGCTTTACCGCCTCGGTGATCTCTTTGAGGATTTTCTGGGACTTGCTGTCGACGTCCCAGTGCATCTTGAAGTCCTGGTCCGGCTCGACCGAGCCGTCCTTGCTCGGCAGGTCGCGGACATGGCCGAAAGACGCGATGACCTTGTAGCTCGGACCCAGATATTTGTTGATGGTCTTCGCCTTGGCGGCGGATTCGACGATAACGACGTTCATCAGGCGTCTTTCTGGTCGGGCCCGGGCGGTGAGCGCCACATCTGGCCGTGAATAGCATGTGGCGCCCGGAATGCGGCGCATACGGGCTAGGGACGGTCCGGCTTTCCTGGTTACGGCGGGGCAACATCCGCGAAGTGCCGCTTCGTGTCAAACCGTGGTGGGTGGAGCCTGTTTGACGAATTCAATTAACGGTAGCATATTGCCCGCAATGGTTGTGTGTTGGATTCGGCGGCGTTCCAGTCTGCGGCGCGGGAGGGCATCGTGAGCAATAACCCGAGGGAGACGGGGCCTTCGTCCGAGGAAGTGGCGGCCCCACACACCTGTGGCTCGGCCCTCGCCGACCAGCTCGACTACGTCGCCGACATGGTGCACGAGCTGCGCGACATGTCGCTGCGGGCGGAGCTGCGGACGCTCGCCGGCATCCTCGACCTCGCCTATGCGGAGGCGCGCCAGCAAGCGGCCCGCATGCGCTGAGCGACACGCTGCGTGCGGCGGGACGGACGCCCCCTTGGATACGCTCTCTTTGACGCCAATTTCGCGCCGCTAATCGATCCGGGAGAAGAGCTGGCCGCCGTGGCGGGTGACCCGGCCGGCGAGTTCCAGTTCCATCAGAACGATGCCGATGGCCCGGGCGGGTAGGCCGGAGGCGCGGGCCAGCGCGTCGAGATCGCAGGGAGCGGGACCGAGCGCGGCGAGCACCCGGGCACGGTCATCGTCGCGAATCTCCGGTGGTGGCAACGGTGGAGGGAGCGGCGCTTCTGGAGGATGATCTTCTCCGAACGCCCCCGAGGGCAGGCCCGAGATGGGGCGCAGCGCATCGATCACGTCGTCGGCGCAGGTGGCGAGCGTCGCACCAAGCTTCAACAGATGATTGGTCCCCTCGGCGCGGGGATCGAGCGGATGTCCGGGGACTGCGAAGACCTCGCGTCCAAGCTCGGCGGCGAGGCGCGCGGTGACGAGCGTCCCGGAACGGCGCGCGGCCTCGACGACGAGCACGCCGAGCGATAACGCGGCGATCAGCCGGTTCCGGCGGGGGAAATCCTTGGCGCGCGGCTGGAACCCCGGCGGCATTTCCGAGACGAGGACACCGCGCTCGGCGATGGCCCTCTGCAGCGCGTCGTTCTCCGGCGGGTAGATCACATCGACGCCGCCCGCGACCACGGCGATGGTTCCTGTTGCAAGCGCGGTCTCGTGCGCCACCGCGTCGACACCTCGCGCGAGGCCGGAGACGATCGCGTAACCGGCCGCGGCGATGTCGTGGGTCAGCAGCCGCGTCAGCTTGAGGCCAGCCGCCGATGCTTCGCGCGAGCCGACTACCGCGATGGCAGAGCGCTCGAGCAACGCCGTGTCGCCATGCACGTAAACAAGGGGGGGCGGCGCCTCGATGGCTGCGAGCGCGCGTGGGTAGCCGGGTTCGATCGTGAACAGCGGTACGGCGCCGGTGCGGGCCGCACGCTCAAGCTCGCGTTCGGCCTCTGCGCGCGAGGTGACACGGGCGCGGCCCTTGCCGCCACCGCGACGAACGAGCTCGGGGAGCGCGGCGAGTGCGCCCTCCGCACCACCATAATGATTGACGAGCTCTCGGAACGTGACCGGGCCGACATTGTCCGAGCGGATGAGCCGCAGGCAGGCGATGCGCTGTTCGTGGTCGAGCACGGCGATGGGCAGCGGCGCCGCCGCGAACAGGTCCACGCTCAGGCTTTCTTGGCAGATCCGATGCGCGGCTCGTCGCCCGCCAGCAGGCGGCGGATGTTGGCGTCGTGCTTCCAGATGAGCAGCAGGCTCAGGATCGCGGCGAGCAGGGCGATGGCGGGTGAATCGATGAACCAGGCGGCAACCGGAACCGTGATCGCCGCAACCAGCGCCGACAGAGAGGAATAGCGGGTGACGACGGCGGTCAGCAGCCAGACGCCGCAGAAGACCAGCGCCAGCTTCCAGGCGGCGCCGAGCAGAACGCCGATGTAGGTGGCGACACCCTTGCCGCCTTTGAAGCCGAGCCAGACCGGGAAGACATGGCCGAGGAAAGCGGCGAGCCCGGCGAGCAGCGATGCCAGAATGGCAACTCCGCCGTGCGCTCCGAGCCAATGGCCGGCGTACACTGCGGCTGTTCCCTTGAGCGCGTCGTGCAGGAGTGTCAGCGCGGCGAGCTTCTTGTTGCCGGTGCGCAGAACGTTGGTGGCGCTGTTGTTCCCGGAGCCGATCTAGAGCGCGTCGCCCATGCCGGCGGCGCGTGTGAGCAGAAGGCCGAAGGGGATGGAGCCGAGCAGGTAGCCGAGCGCGATGGCGGCGAGGCTCCAGGGGCTCAGAATGAGATCCATCGGGCTCAGTCCCCCGCCAACGGCTGTTGTGATCGCGTGATGGAGCGTCTCAGGTCCGCTCGACGCCAGCGTACTGATAGACCGTCTCGCGGGCAACAAGGGTCCGGAGCACCCGTCCTTGCAGCCGCGCGTCGTCGAAGGGCGAATTCTTGGAGCGCGAGCGCAGCAGGTCCTTGTTCACCACCCATGGCTCGTTAGGGTCGAACAGCACGAGGTCGGCGGGTGATCCCTTGGCGAGTTGGCCGCCCGGCAAGCCGAGCAATCGCGCTGGATTGACGGTCATGGGCGCGAGGATCTGGTTCAGCGTGACGTGGCCGCCGTGGACCAGCCGCAGGCCAGCGGCCAGCAGCGTTTCGAGACCCACCGCGCCATCGGCGGCTTCGGCGAACGGGCGGCGCTTGACGTCGGCGTCCTGCGGGTCGTGGCTCGAGACGATGACGTCGATTTCACCGGCGGCGAGCGCTTCGACCATAGCGCGCCGGTCGTCCTCGCTGCGCAGCGGCGGGCGCATCTTGAAGAAGGTGCGGTAGGAGCCGATGTCGCCTTCGTTGAGCGTCAGGTGATTGATCGACGTGCCGCAGGTGACGGCGAGCCCGCGGGCCTTGGCCTGGCGCACGGCCTCCGGGCTCCCCGGGCAGGTGAGGATCGCGGGGTGATAGCGCGAGCGCGTCACCTCGACGAGCCGCAGGTCGCGCTCGAGCACCAGGATCTCGGCGACCTTCGAAACGCCCGAGAGGCCGAGCCGCGTCGCCGTCTCCCCCGAGTTCATCGCGGCGTTGCGCGACAGGTAGGGGTCTTCGGTGTGATGGACGATGAGCGCGCCGAAATCCTTGGCGTAGTTGAGCACGTTGCGCATGACGCGCGTGTTGGCGATGCTCTCCTTGCCGTTGGAGAAGGCGACGGCGCCGGCCCGCTTGAGCAGGCCGATCTCGGCCATTTCCTCGCCGCCGAGCCCCTTGGTTGCCGCCGCCATGGTGGCGACGTGGACGACCGCGTTGTCGCGCGCGCGGCGCTGGATGAAGTCGACGAGGGCCACCTGATCGATCACGGGCTTGGTGTCCGGCATCACGACGATGGTGGTGACGCCGCCAGCCGCGGCCGCGTGCGAGGCGGTCTTGAGGGTTTCGCGGTGCTCCGCGCCGGGTTCGCCGACGAACACCTGCGCGTCGATCAGTCCCGGCGCCAGCACGCATCCCCGGCAATCGACGACCTCCGCACCGGGGGGTGCGTTACGCCGCAGATGTGGACCGAGATCGGCGATCGCCGAGCCCTCGACCAGGAGCCCGCCCTGCTCGTCGCGACCGCTGGCGGGATCGACGAGACGTGCATTGAGGAACACGGTGCGCGGCGGTCCCGGCTGCGCTGTGCTGCGAGCGCCCTTGCCGGCTGCTGACGACCTCGGTGTGGTGGCGGCCATCGGCTCCTCGCTCGTTGTCATAATCATTGCTAGCGAACGCGGTCGCTCAGCTCGGCAGGTTGCTCGCCAGCGCCTCGAGCACGGCCATGCGCACGGCGACGCCCATTTCGACCTGCTCGCGGATGACGCTGCGGGAATGGTCGGCGACGGTCGAGGCGATCTCGACACCGCGGTTCATGGGGCCGGGATGCATGATGAGCGCGTCGGGCTTGGCGAGGCCGAGCTTTTCCTGGTCGAGACCGAAGAAATGGAAGAATTCGCGGGTCGAGGGGACGAAGGACCCCTCCATGCGCTCGTTCTGGAGCCTGAGCATCATGACGACGTCGGCGCCGGCGATGCCGTCGCGCATGTCGGTGAAGACCTCGGCCCCGAGCCGGTCGGCGGCTGCCGGAAGCAGCGTCGATGGTGCCACGATCCGGACATTCGCTCCGAGTGTATTGAGAAGCGTGATGTTGGAGCGGGCGACGCGGCTGTGCTGGATGTCGCCGCAGATGGCGACGGTGAGCCCGCCGACGCGACCTTTGGCCCGGCGGATGGTGAGCGCGTCGAGCAGCGCCTGGGTCGGATGCTGGTGCGCGCCGTCGCCGGCATTGACGACCGAGCAGTCGACCTTCTGCGAGAGCAGGGCGACCGCACCGGCCGAGTGATGGCGCACGACGATGATGTCCGGCCGCATGGCATTGAGCGTGACGGCGGTATCGACCAGCGTCTCGCCCTTCTGCACCGACGACGTCGAGACGTTCATGTTGAGAACGTCGGCGCCGAGCCGCTTGGCGGCCATCTCGAACGACGCCTGCGTCCGCGTCGAGGCTTCGAAGAACAGATTGATGAGGGAGCGACCCGCGAGAACGTCCGTCTTGCGGTTCTTCGACCGGTTGGTTTCGGCCGCCTTGTCGGCGATGTCGAGGAGATGCTCGATATCGGGCGCAGACAACTGCTCGCAGGAGAGCAGGTGCCGGTGGGTGAACCGGGGTGATTTCGCGGCAGGAGTTTTCATCGAAGCCGCCTCATAGGCTCAATTCGCCGACAAGGCAAGGTGGCCTCCGCGCGCACCGCGGTGGCAAGGACCTTATGGTTACGTGACGCTTCCCAAGGTCCGCCGGAGGTGCAACCGACGGGACGACTATGCACTGTGAACCGCCGGGCGGGGCGGTGGTGGTGGATGGCCCCGTCGCGGCGTCGTCCCGGGTTTCGGGCTGAATTTCCCGACCGCTCGGCTCTCCGAGTTCGGACGCCCCGCGGTCGCCTGTCGCCGCGGTCCGTTACTGTTGCGGCGGCGACGGCTGCTGCTGTGCCTGGGGGTCGCCCGCTTGGCGGCTCGAGTATTCCTCGACGACGCGCTCGAGCCCCTTGAGGAACGCCTCGCGGTCGCGCTGGGCGAGGGGGCTCAGCAGTGCTTCGTCCGTCTGCTCGACGGCGGGCGTCGCGGCGCGGATGGCGGCCTCGCCCTTCTCGCTGAGGCGGAGGGCGTACATCCGCGCGTCGTGGCGCGTGCGCTTGCGGCTGACGAGCCCACGATCGACGAGGCGGCGCACGATATCGGCAAGCGTCGAGCGGTCGATGCCGGTCATCTCGACGAGAACCGTCTGGCTCGGTTCTTCCGACATGGAAATGGCGCGGAGCACCTCGAATTGTCTGGGTGTGAGATCGCTGCCCCCGGTCTTGAGGGTGAACAACTCGTCGGCAATCTGGCCTGCGCGATGCAGGAGGTGGAGAGCCGAAGACGGCACCTGGGGTCTGCTGTTCGTGTTCATAGTCCAGTGCTTCCCTGGCTGTGGATTGGGCTCTAGCGAGGCTGGTACCCTGAGGTACGTTGTCGGGTTTTTTGGGGCGACCGCACGGGTCGTCGATGGTGCGGAGCAACGGCGATGCGGCGCAGCGAGCGCGAGAGCCGGATATCTTCCCGCCAACGGAAAGACAGTATTTCGATTTCGGCGGATTATGCAAGCGGACTTGTACGTGGCATCCCACAATTTGGTCGCGCCGACCTGCGGCCCCAATCAGCCGGGCATCGATCATCAGCGGGTGCTGTGCCTTTCACTTTGAATTCCTGAGGCGGATCAGAAGTCCCCAGGGACGACCCGCTCGAAATAGGATGGCCGGCGGCCGATGCCGGCGCCGCCGTACAATTTCGCGTGAACGGGGATTTCACGTCCGAAGGGGGGCGGACCACCCACGCCAAACGGTCAACTCGGCGCGTGCACCTGGCGCAGGATGCGCGAGGCCCGCGACAAGAATTCGCGCCGGAGCAACACCAGCGTCACCAGCGTCGCCGAGGCGATGAACAGCAGCGGATGGAAGAACCAGGCGATGGCTGCGAACGCATAGTAGAACGACCGCAGGCCCGCGTTGGCGTGATCGCCGACAAGACCGAGCAGACGGGCGATCTGTTCGACATAGCGGGTGCGTTCCAACGTATCCGGGTGGTCGGAGGGCGGCATCGCTCCGAACGTTATGACCGTGTAGTGCGAAAGCCGGAACGCCCATGCGAACTTGAAGAATGCATAGATCAGAATACCCATCAGGAAGAGAATCTTGATTTCCCAGACGGCCGGTGTGGCGCGGGAAACGTAAGGGATCTGCTCGAGAAGCTGCTGGGCCTGATCGCCGTAGCCGAGGATCGCGGCGAGCCCGCCGATGCCGAGCACGCTGGTCGAGGCGAAGAACGCGAGGCTCTGCGTCAGGTTGGACATCAGTATGGCGTCGTACTGGCGCTGATCGCGCTTTGCCATGTTGGCGATCCAGCGGCGGCGCTGCTCCTGGACGGAAGCCGTGAGGCTACGTGCCGCCAAGCGTTCGATCCGCAATGCAAGCTCGAACAGCCCGAGCGTGCCCGCGAACCAGACGAGTGAGATGATGTCGAGCAGAGTCATGGGGTCCAGCCGGTTCGGATCGTCGTGTCGCGGTCACTGTCTGGGACAGGGCGCGTCGCGATCGCGTGAGAGGATTGAGCGGGAGATTCGCCTTCGAGGACGACGGTAGCGGCAGGGCGACGGGTGTGGAAGGGGGAGGCATAACGCAACGGCGTGACAGGCGACTGGCCGCGCTCTCGCCGCTGCGTTCAAGGTCTACTGCTTGTGGTGAAGCCACGCTCGCGATTCATGATTGCGGTGGGAGTGCTCTCGGCCTCGAGGTTGGGTTGCGACGCAGGATTGCGATGACACCTCGGAGCGCATCACGTCTCGACTGGTTGCACCTTGCAACCGCCAGGAATGCACCGCAGGCGATCCATCCATTTTGGCCCTGCCTCTAAGGCATGTTTGATGTTTCGCCGGGGCCCGCGGTGCGCAGGCGATCGAGCGCTCCCTGCAAAATCAGCGTCGCCGCAACCTTGTCGATCACCTCGGCGCGGCGCTTGCGGCTCCGATCGGCCTCGATCAGCATGCGCTCGGCGGCGGCTGTCGTCAGCCGCTCGTCCCACAACAGCATCGGTAGCCGGGTCAACGCCGCGAGATTGCGGGCGAACGCGCGCGTCGCCTGCACACGTGGACCGGATGTACCGATCATGTCGAGCGGCAGGCCGATGACGAAGCCGGCGACTTGCTGGCTGGTCGCGAGGTCGAGAAGCTGGCGCGCGTCGTCGCGGAACTTGGTGCGGCGGATCGTGTCGGTACCGGTCGCGACCATGCGCAGGACGTCGGACAGGGCGAGGCCGATCGTCTTCGTGCCAACGTCGAGGCCGAGAAGGCGGCCGCAGGGTCCGGCAAGGCCGAGGAACTCGCTCGCGTCGGTCACGATGGTGGTGCGGGCCGGAGGAGCGGCCGCTGCGGCATCCGGCGTTCCTGCGGGCGGATTGTTGGAATTCACGAGGTCGTCTCCCGTTGCCCGTTGCAGAGGGCTGCCTATACTGCGACCGCACCGCCATGGCGGCGGTGCGCCATGCGAAGCCCCGTCGCCTCACTGCGATCATAGCTGACGAGACACATGAAGATCACCTGGCTCGGCCATTCCGCCTTCCGCGTCGAAACCGGCGCGAGCGTCGTGCTTTTCGACCCGTTCCTCAAAAGCAACCCGAGCTTCACCGGCTCTCGTGTCGCCTTCGCGGATGCGATCCGCGGCGCGACCCACGTCGTCATCACGCACGGGCATGGCGACCACGTCGGCGACACGGTCGAAATCGCCAAGGAAACTGGCGCCAAGGTCGTCACCAACTACGATCTGTGCATGTGGCTCGCCAAGCAGGGCGTGTCGAACTTCGATCCTATGAACACCGGTGGCACGACCGACCAGGGCGATTTCAAGGTCACGCTGGTCCGCGCCGACCATTCCGCGGCCCTGGTCGAGATGGACGTCGGCTATCCGCTCGGGAATGCCAACGGCGTGGTGCTGACGCCGAACAGCGGCCCGGTTCTGCTGCACATGGGCGATACGGACGTCTTTTCCGACATGGCGCTGATCGATACGTTATGGAAGCCGGAGATCGGCATCGTGCCGATCGGCGACCGGTTCACGATGGGCGCGCGGACAGCGGCCTATGCGTGCCGCACCTACTTCAAGTTCAAGACCGTCATTCCCTGCCATTACGCCACGTTCGGCCTGCTCGACGCGAACGCCGATGCGTTCGTCGCGGAGATGGCGGGGCAGAACGTCGTCGTGCCGCCGATCGGCAAGGCCGTCACGGTCTGAACCCTCGGGCGAGGTGTCGGGGGAGATTACTTCTTCGGCACCAGCGTCTCTCTGGCCCGGCCGTTGTCCCACTTGCCATGCAGGACGCCATCCGCTCCGACCTGATAGATCACCGGATACTTGCTGCCCCAGGCAACGACGACCGTGTCGCCGTCCCTCGTCCCTGTGCCTTTGAACGTATCGCCGTTCGCGATCAGCCAACTGAAGCGGTAGCGGCCGTTGTCCTGTTTGATGACCACACTGCCAGTGTAGGTTGAGCCGTTTGCATTGGTGCCATGGGCGGAATAGCTGCCGCCGATGGGAACGCCTTGCGCCCACACGGGACCGGGCATCACGAGCGAGGCGGAGGCGATCAGGGCGGCGGTGAGTACGGCGGTCGGCAGGCGGGGAGCGGGCATCGCGGTCTCCAACAGTCCAGGCGCAGGTAATCTATCCCGGCCTTCCGTCCCGGCAACAGTAATCCTGCTCGCGGCGGTGCCGGTTGCGCGGCCCCGACAACGCCGCTAAGAGTGCGGCCTGACCAGATTTCCGCGTTTTCCGCCTCAAGTCCCCAGGGGAATCATGCACGTCGATCAAGGTACGGTCCGGCGCGTGGCACGCCTCGCCCGGTTGAAGATTACCGATGAGGAAGCCAAGAGCCTCGAGAACGAGATCTCTGTCATCCTCGACTGGGTCGAACAGTTGAAGCAGGTCGACACCAGCGCCGTGGAGCCGATGACGCGCGTCGTCGCGCAGGAGATGAAGAAGCGCGTCGATGTCGTCAACGACGGCGCGATCGCCGACGACATCGTGCGCAATGCGCCGATGACCGAGGACCATTACTTCGTCGTGCCCAAGGTCGTGGAGTGAGCCGCATGCGCACGTCGCTGCTTTGCGCTGCAGCCATGCTCGCCGTCTCGGGGATGCTTGCCGCGCCGCTGGCCGCCAAGGAGCGCGGCACCTTCATCGACGGTACGTTCGCTACGGAGAAGGGCTGCAAGAAGCTCGAGGCCATCGCCGGCGGCAAGCCGCGCAACGTCGAAACCGTTCCGGAGGTGCTGACCGCCGATGGGTTCGTCGGCTGGGAGGGCTCCTGCGAGTTCACGAAGGTCTTCGAGCACGAGCCGGGGCAGGTGTGGGTTGGACTGATGTACTGCGTCGAAGGCGCGAGCATGAACGTCGCCACGTACGCCTTCACCAAGACCGGCCCCGACTCGTTCGATGTCTCGGGTGGCGGTTCAGACGAGCCCGAGGAATTCCGCCGCTGTGAGGCCGGCGCCGCTACGAAGCCCGCCGAGGAGAAGAAGTGACGTGACTGAGCTCACCAAGTTGACGCTCGCCGAGGCCCGCAGGGGCCTCGCCGCCAAGGACTTCACGTCGAAGGAGCTGACGGAAGCGCACATCGCCGCCATCGAGAAGGCGAACACGGCTATCAACGCCTTCGTGCTGGCGACGCCCGAGCTGGCGCTGGAGCAAGCATCCGCGAGCGACGCGCGTATCGCCAAGGGCGAAGCCGGCGCGCTCGAGGGCCTGCCGCTCGGCATCAAGGACCTGTTCTGCACGAAGGATGTGCGCACGACCGCGTGCTCGAAAATCCTCGATGATTTCACGCCGACCTACGAATCGACCGTAACGCAGAACCTCTGGAACGCCGGCGCCCTGATGCTCGGCAAACTCAACAACGACGAGTTCGCGATGGGCTCGTCCAACGAGACGAGCGCGTTCGGCCCGGTGGTGAGCCCGTGGCGGCGCAAGGGCTCGAACGCGCGGCTCGTGCCCGGCGGCTCGTCCGGCGGCTCCTCGGCCGCGGTCGCCGCCGACCTTTGCCTCGCCGCCACCGCCACCGACACCGGCGGTTCGATCCGCCAGCCGGCGGCGCTCACCGGTACCGTCGGCATCAAGCCGACCTATGGACGCTGCTCGCGCTGGGGCATCGTCGCGTTCGCCTCCTCGCTCGATCAGGCGGGGCCGATCGCCAAGACGGTCGAGGACTGCGCCATCATGCTCGGGGCCATGGCGAGCCACGATCCCAAGGATACGACCTCGGTCGATCTGCCGGTGCCCGATTACGTCGCGCAGATGAAGGCGAGCGTGAAGGGGCTGCGCGTCGGCGTGCCGAAGGAGTATCGCGTCGATGGCATGTCGGCGGAGATCGGCCAGCTCTGGGAGGAGGGCGTCGCCTGGCTCAAGGCGGCCGGCGCCACCATCCATGAAATTTCACTGCCGCACACCAAGTATGCGCTTCCCGCCTACTACATCGTCGCGCCCGCCGAGGCGTCGTCGAACCTCGCGCGCTACGACGGCGTGCGCTACGGCCTGCGCGTTCCGGGCAAGGACCTCATCGACACCTACGAGCAGACCCGCGCGGCGGGCTTCGGCAACGAGGTGAAGCGGCGCGTGCTCATCGGCACCTACGTGCTCTCGGCCGGATATTACGACGCCTACTATCTCAAGGCGCAGAAGGTGCGCTCGCTCATCAAGCGCGACTTCGACGAGGCGTTCCGCAACATCGACGTCGTGCTGACGCCGACCACGCCGAGCCCCGCGTTTGCGTTCGGAGAAAAATCTGGCGATCCGATCGCCATGTACCTCGAGGACATCTTCACGGTGACCGTCAACATGGCGGGCCTGCCCGGCATCTCGGTGCCCGCGGGCGTTTCCTACGAGGGTACGCCGCTCGGTCTCCAGCTCATCGGCAAGCCATTCGACGAAGGCACGCTGTTCCGCGCCGCCAAGGTGATCGAGGATGCCGCGGGACGCTTCGTGCCGCCGGAGCGCTGGTGGCTCGCCTGAGTTGACGGTTCGGACGCCGGACCGTGGGATGGATCGAGGTGACGGGATGACGATGGACCGCCAGCCAGCCGCGAAGACGGCGCCGGAATGCAGCGACATGAGCGAGGTGCGCGCCGAGATCGACCGCATCGATGCCGCCCTGGTCGATCTGATCGCCGAGCGCTTCGGTTTCGTCGACCGCGCCTGGCAGCTCAAGCGCAACACGCCCGAGGGCGCGCACGTGCCGTGGCGCATCCAGCAGGTCATCGACAAGGTGAAGGGGCGGGCCCGCGACCGCGGCTTGCCGCCCGACATCGTCGACATGGTCGGGGCGCAGTGGAAGACGATGATCGGCTGGTTCGTGCAGTACGAAGAGGAACAGCTCCGCCAGAATGGCGAGGGCGGCGACCCGCGCGGCAATGGCGACGGTAGCGTGGCCTAGGATGGCATCGTCAGCGGTGGGAGCGCTTGGCGCCTCCATGGTGAGCGACGGCCAGATGCCCGGGTTTATTCAGTGGGCCGGCCGATCGGAGTGCGGTCGTCGTGGCCGTGCGATGAGACGGCGCTGTGCGTCAGAATGCTATGCTCAGTTTGTATTAAAGACGAAAAACTCAGTCAAAATATAGTTGTAGTACGTGTGTTTTCCAGGGTACGCGATCTTTGCGTCGAGCGCGCAAGTTGCTGCCGCACCTCGACGCCAGTCGCAATTCAAGATAGCCATGCAACACCGTTTGTGCATGGGGTGATATTCTTGACACATATTATCCGGCCAACCATGCCCAGCATTCTGCGCCGCGCGTTCGATGCGTTCGGGGCCGGAGATCCATTCACGATCGGTGAGGTATTCGAGCGCCACGCGGTTATGACGGCGCACGTCGACGCGCGGCTCGCGCGGCTGTTCGGTGGAGACCACAAGGCGGATCTGCCGCTGCGCTCACGCGGCAATCTGCGGATCGCGCAGCATTTCGAGGTCAACTTCGCGCACGTTCAGATTGGTCATGTGGAGGTGCACAGCGCCATCCGGGCCGGACGCGAGGTTGCGGCGGTGTGCGAGTTCGATCTCAAGATGCTGGCGACCGGCGAGACGGTCGCCGCGCGCTGCACGGGAATCTACACGCTGAGCGCGACGGGCCGGAAGGTCGAGAACGCGCGGACCGTATGCCAGCTCATCACGCCCGGCTGGGATCACAAGCTCAATTGACGGCGCTGCCGACCGGGATGTGGCGAACCGCGCGGTGCGTCGTGTCGAGCGGCGTGCCATGAGGGGCCGGGCCGCTCGTTTTCAATTGGCTTTGACGGACCAGCGCTGGCGATCCATGAAGGCCGCGAAATCCGCTCTTCGCCGTGAGGAAAGGGCGTGCCCTGTGCGCCGGGCCCGGCGATCTCCCAACCTGATGGAACGCACATGATCACGCTCAAGGCCTTCGATCCGGCAATGTTGGTCCTCGTCGCCGCGCTCAATCCGGCGGTCATCGCCGTCGCGTTCTGGATGGGCCTCAAGGCGGACCAGTGGCAGAAGATCATCGTCGCCGCACTGGCGGCGGCGCTCGCCGGCTTCTTGCTGTATCTTGCCTTCGTGCTTCTCGGCATCATCCGCATGGAAGGGATCGGCGGGGGGGCAGGCATCGCCGCGCTGCAGGCTGTGTTCGGTCTCGGCTGGGCCACGGCGGGCTACGCTCTGGCGCGCTTCAGCGCCGGCCGGTAACGACGGTCACAGACCGCGACCACGCCTAATGAGACATTCCGCACCTTGTGGGTGCGCACGCTGCGTTCCATATCAGCGGCGGCGAATATCTATGCGGGAGAGGTGAAGCATGGCTTTCGAGAACGTCCTCAGCAGCGGGTTCTGGGGCAAGGCGGTGATGGTGGCCGCGCTTGCCATCTTCATTCTGTCGGTCGTTCGGTTGATGGGGCCGGGTGCCGCCGCCGCAGGCGAAGTCATGACCGCGACGGAGGCCCACGCCAAGGCCCTCAAGGGCGAGATCACGCTGGTCGATGTTCGCACGCCCGAGGAGTGGAAGCAGACCGGGGTGCCGGCGTCCGCCTATACCGTCACCATGCACCAGCAGGGCCCCGAACTCCTCAAACAGCTCGATCAGGTTCTCGGCGGCGACCGTTCGAAGCCGCTTGCCATCATCTGCCGGACGGGTAACCGCACCACGACCCTCGCCGGGCCGCTCGAGCAGGCCGGCTACAAGAACGTCATCAACGTCGCGGAAGGCATGGCCGGCGGCCGCAACGGCACCGGCTGGGTGAAGTCGGGGCTGCCGGTGCGCAAGTGGGCGCCCGGTCTCGAAAAGCCGGCGCTCGTCGCAGCGCAGCCCTGAGCCGGAAAGGGACGGGGGAGATGGTTTCACGCTCCCCCGTAACGGCTTGCGTGCCAAGTCCCGATGGACCCGGACGACGACGGGTTCGCGTGAGCGGTGGGTCTATGCCTCGGCGATTGCTTCGCGGGCCGTCGTCCGCGACCGGACCAGGGGCGCTTCCACCTCAGCGAATAGCACTGTCGCGGATCGCCATCAGCGATTTGGTGAGGCCGTAAAAGCGCTCGGCCTCGATGCGCGCGTCGGGGAACAGCTCGATCATCTGCCGGCGGTCGAGCAGCACGGCTGATTGCACTGCCCGCATGGCGGCGTCGAGAGTGTGCCGGCGGCCTCCGAAGCCCAGATTGAAACGCATCAGCAGCCGCGCGCGCACCTGCTCGGGCATCCACTGGAAGGCCGGCACGCGGAAGTGCGGCTCGACCGGAAACCAGAAATACGGCGTCTGGACGTAGTAGGCCGGTGCGAGCCGCCGCACGTTGGCGGCCATGGCCATCATCTGTTTCCACGTTCCGACGTGCTCGATCACCGAGTTCGAATGCACGAGGTCGTAGCTCATGTCGTCGAAGGCACCGAGGTCCGTCGCATCGCCGGCCAGCGAGCGGATCTTGGAACTCCTGGTGGTGCCTGCCTCGAGGTTCACGAGGTCGATCTCGACGGGATTGTCGGCGACGTAGCTGCCGAAGATGTCCCAGTAGTACTCGGTGCCGCCGAGGTCCAGGATGCGGCAGCGGCCATTTTCGGCAACGATGCGCTCGATCAGCGGGCGGATGTGCGCGAAACGGTTGGCGCGGCAGCGGAAGGCGAGAGAGCCCGAGTTGCCATAGGTCCGAGCTACCGTGTGGCGCGGCGCGGTGCCGGCGAGGCCAATGGTCTCCGGCGAGGTCATCGTCATGTCGTGATCCGCTGTTTCAGCCAGGGTCTCCGGCCTCTGCGGGCCGGGATTTCCTCCATTCTGATCGAGGTTGGTTAAACAAATGGCCCGCGATCGGTGATCGATCGTGGTGGGTATGCAACTTGTCTGTGCGCGAGCATTTTCATCGCGCGCATTTCGTCCGGCGACGAGCCAGCCGACGCCGGCTTGCCAACGAACGTGAATATTTGCCCGAGCGATCCATCGAAGTCGGCAAGGGTCGCGTTACGACTTGGCTTGCAAGTAAGCCGCCAGCCGTCGCTCGGGCGCACTCAATCGAGTGTGATGGTGAAGCTCGGCAGCGCGGCTTTCGGCACCGGTGGCCCGCCGAGGGTGCTGGGAGCCTCGATCGAGCGCGTCTTGGCAGGGGAGGGGGCGCGCTCCAGCGCTGCCCCTGGCGGATTGCACTTGCCATGCTCCCAATAGTCTCGCGCGGTCGACGAGAGCACGCCTTCGTACATCGAGTAGTGCACGAGCTTGTTCGGCGCGCCGACCTTGGGGTTCTCCATCAGCGACTTCACGGCCTCGGACATCACCTCTGCGGCGGCCTCGAGATTGAATTTCTCGTAGCCCGGAAGCTGGCACTGCTTCATCACGAACAGCCAGTCGTGAATGATGAAGGCCGGCGCATATCCCCACGGCGAATAGGATTTGATGGCACGCAGCGCCATCGGGATCGTGCCGCCGTCGGTATACATGGTGGCGGGCTGGATTACGGTACCGTCCGACCGCTTGAAATAGAGCGGGTTCACGGGATCGGGCTCGTAGAGGAAGCTGTCCTGGCCGATCCATGTGACGCGGAGGGTGCCCTTGAGTTCACCGGTTTTGGTGCGGTCGTAATGCCAGCCGTAAATCTGGTCGATGCACCCGCCGAGCGCCACGACGCCCGTCACTGCCACGATGGCCGCGATGGCCCGCTTGCCAGCCCTCATTTCCCACCTCTCCGTCCTGGTCGCGCTCCCGGTCCAATCGGCCGGTGGCCCGCCTCGCCGCATTCGCTGGCGGTGCTTGACCTCGTTTCCCGCCCGGCCTACCAGAGCCCGAGGGCCCCCGCCGTCTCAATGACTAGCACACGGAAGACACCATGCAGAGCAAGGCCACACGAGCCGAGAAAAGCAACCTCATTCCGGGCGCCACGGGCGACTGGGAGGTGATCGTCGGCATGGAGGTCCATGCGCAGGTGAACTCGCGCGCGAAGCTGTTCTCCGGGGCCTCGACCGAGTTCGGCGCCAACCCCAACGATCATGTCAGCCTCGTCGATGCGGCCATGCCCGGCATGCTGCCCGTCATCAATGAAGAGTGTGTGGCGCAGGCCATTCGCACCGGCCTCGGCCTCAAGGCCGAAATCAACCTGCGCAGCATCTTCGATCGCAAGAACTACTTCTACCCGGACCTGCCGCAGGGCTACCAGATCAGCCAGTACAAGCAGCCGATCGTCGGCGAGGGCGAGATCGAGATCGACGTCGACGGCGAGACGCTGAAGGTCGGCATCGAGCGGCTGCATCTCGAGCAGGACGCCGGCAAGTCGATCCACGACATCGCGCCGAACGCCTCCTACGTCGACCTCAATCGCTCGGGCGTGGCGCTGATGGAGATCGTGTCGAAGCCGGACCTGCGCTCGTCGAAGGAGGCGCAGGCCTACGTCACCAAGCTGCGCACCATCCTGCGCTATCTCGGCACCTGCGACGGCGACATGGAGAAGGGCAACCTGCGCGCCGACGTCAACGTCTCGGTGCGCAAGCCCGGCGACAAGCTCGGCACGCGCTGCGAGATCAAGAACGTCAACTCGATCCGCTTCATCGGCCAGGCCGTCGAGGTCGAGGCGCGCCGCCAGATCGGCATTCTCGAGGACGGCGGCAAGATCGATCAGGAAA
>CALMPK010000079.1 GCA_937873575.1 uncultured Hyphomicrobiaceae bacterium | reverse complement strand
AGTAGAGCCTGCGGATACGAGCGAAGGAGATGGCCGCGGCACACATCGGGCAGGGCTCGAGCGTGACATAGAGATCGCAGCCGACGAGCCTCTCCGACCCGAGCCGCCGGCATGCTTCACGTATCGCCAGGATTTCGGCGTGGGCGGTCGGATCGCATGTTTCGCGGGTGCGGTTCCCGGCGCTCCCCAGCACAGTGCCGTCCGCCGAGATCACGACAGCGCCGACCGGCACCTCGCCGCGCTCCGCCGCCGCGGCGGCTTCCGCCAGTGCACGCGCCATATGGCCGTTCGGGGCTCGCGGTGTCATAAGGAACGCCAATCCTTCAGGGAAGTCTCGCACACATGCGCAAACCATTCGAACCTGGCGGCCGCAAGGGCCCGCCGTCCGCCGGCGGCCGACCGTCAAAGCCGGGCCAAGGCGGCTTCAAGGCCGGCGGCCCGAAGACTGGAGGCCCGAAGACCGGAGGCCCCAAATCTGTTGGCCCGAGATCCGCGGGCCAACAGACCGCCGACCGTCACCCATCCGGCAGGCCGAGTCACGCCGCTCTGGCACCAATGGACCATCCGGCATCTCACGCCGGGCGCAAATCTAGAGCCGTCGCCCGCCAGGAGGCGAGCCAGCGACCCGACGAGCCGATGCGCATTGCCAAGGCGATGGCCCGTGCCGGCCTCTGCTCGCGCCGGGAGGCCGAGCGCTGGATCGCAGACGGCCGTGTCAACGTCAATGGCACGGTGCTGAAAACACCCGCGGTCGAGATCTCGCCGAAGGACAAAGTGCTGGTGGACGGGCGGCCGCTGCCGATGGCGGAACCGGTCAAGCTGTGGCGCTACCACAAGCCCCGCGGGCTCGTGACGACCCACGCCGACCCCGAGGGGCGGCCGACCGTGTTCGAAAGCCTGCCTGACGACTTGCCGCGCGTCATTTCCATCGGCCGGCTCGACTTCAACACCGAAGGCCTTCTGCTGCTGACCAACGACGGCGCCCTCGCCCGCCACCTCGAGCTTCCGGCGACGGGCTGGTTGCGCCGCTACCGTGTGCGGGCGCACGGCCGCATCACCCAGGCGGACCTCGACAAGCTCAAGGACGGCATCGAGATCGACGGCGTGCGCTATGGCCCGGTCGAGGCCATGTTGGACAGCCTGCAAGGCGCCAACATCTGGCTGACGCTGGCGCTGCGCGAGGGCAAGAACCGCGAGGTGCGCCGCATTCTCGAATCGCTCGGCCTCGAGGTGAACCGCCTCATCCGCGTCTCCTACGGGCCGTTCCAGCTCCTCGAGCTGAAACCCGGCGAAACCGAGCAGGTCAAACGGCGCGTGCTCGCCGATCAGCTCGGCACCGCGATCGCCGACGAACTGGGGCTGACCGGCCCGGAACCGGACTTGCAGACAACGCATCGCTGGCGCGCGGAAAGTGCGGCGGTTCGCCTCGGTAAACCCATCGAGCAGCCGGTGGCAAAGACGCGCCCCCCGCGCGCCCGGCCGGCCCGGGATTTCGACGACGAGCGGCGCCCGGCGCAGCCCGGCCGTCCCGGCTCTCGGGGCGACACTCCCAGAGGCGACGCTCAAAGAGGCCACGCTCAAAGAGGCAGCGGACCCAAGGATGCGCCTCGGGGTAGCGGGCCCAAGGGCTGGGGCTCAGCTCCGGGCAAGCCCGGCGGCGGTCGCCCGGAACGCGCGGAAGCCGGTCGTCCGCCACAGGAGCGCGATCGACGTCCCCACGGCACAACCGGCGACAGGGGGCCCGCGAGCACGGGCGGCGATAGCAAGAGCGACACGAACAAGGGCGGCGCGCACAAGGGGGGGCCGAAGCGGCGCTTCACGGACGCTCCGCCCGGTCGGGGGAAGTCCGCTCCCGCGAAACATGCCTCCCGCCCGCATCCGCGCGACAAGCGCCGCGGTGACAGGTGATGCGAGTCGTCGGCGGCAGCTTGCGCGGGCGTCCACTCGCCGCGCCTGAGCACGCGGGCCTCAGGCCCACCTCGGACCGCGTGCGCGAGAGCGTGTTCAATATCCTGGCCCATGGAGTAGACGGCCTCGAGATCGACGGTTGCCGGGTGATCGATCTGTTCGCCGGCACCGGCGCTCTCGGCATCGAGGCGCTCTCGCGCGGGGCGCGCTATTGCCTGCTCGTCGAGGACGGGCCGGACGCGCGCGCGCTCATCCGCCGCAACATCGAGTCGATGGGGCTGACCGGCGTCACGAAAATCTGGCGGCGCGACGCCACCGACCTGGGGCCCGCCGGCAACATGACCCCGTTCGGCCTTGCCCTGCTCGATCCGCCTTACGGCAAGGGATTGGGCGAAAAGGCATTGGAATCGCTCGCGGCGAACGGGTGGCTGGAACGGGGGGCGATTTGCGTGCTCGAGGAGCGCGCGGGGACCAGCATCGCCGTTCCGCCGGGCTACATCACGCTTGACCGGAGATCGTGGGGCGACACGGAGGCGACATTCCTTCAGTTTGCGCCGCAATAGGCCTCGCGCACCACGGCCCCGATTGGGAAGTCACACTGATCCGCGACAATCCTCGCTGCAACGACACGGATTTTTGCGTAACTAAGAGTCCCGAACCACTTGCGTTGCGGGCAGCAAGCTGCAAGTGTCGCCGGCCAGCCGGGAGGGGGCCCGGAATCGCATGCACATCCATGGAAGGCGTGAGCCTATGATAGAGACGCCCGCTCCGCAGGTGCCTGAGACTGTCGTCGCGCGCGACTGGCTTTCGATCGTCGGCGCATACCGCCATCCCGATATCAAGCGCAGCGTCGGCGAGATCATCGTCACGGCGGTTCCGTTTGCGCTGCTCTGGGCGGCGACTTACGCGGCCTATCAGGTGAGCTTCTGGCTTGCCCTGCTGGTGGCCGTTCCGGCCGGCGGTTTCTTGACGCGGCTGTTCCTCATTCAGCACGATTGCGGACACGGAGCGTTCTTCAAGAAGCGCGCGACCAACGACTGGGTCGGCCGCGTTATCGGCGTGCTGACGCTGACACCGTACGAGGTCTGGCGCCGCAGCCATGCCGCACATCACGCCACCAGCGGCAATCTCGACAAGCGCGGCGTCGGCGATATCGACACCATGACGGTGCGCGAGTTCATGTCCATGTCGCGCTGGCAGCAGTGGCGCTATCGCTTGTATCGCCATCCCGTCGTGTTGTTCGGCTTCGGTCCGGCTTTCATCTTCCTGCTCCACCAGCGCCTGCCGTTTGGCCAGATGCGCGAGTGGAAGCCATGGCTCAGTGCCATGGGTACCAACCTCGGCATCGCCGCCACCTTCGGCGGCATGGCGTGGTTCGTCGGGATCGGCCCGTTCCTCGCCGTGCACATTCCCATCGTTCTCGCCGCCGCGACCTTGGGCATCTGGCTGTTCTACATTCAGCACCAGTTCGAGGACACCTACTGGGCCCACAGTGGCGAGTGGTCCCATCAGACTGCGGCACTACTCGGCAGCTCCTATTACGAGATGCCCAAGCCGCTCCAGTGGCTCACCGCCAACATCGGCATACACAACGTCCACCACCTCTACAGCCGCATCCCGTACTACCGGTTGCCCGAGGTGCTTCGCGATTATCCCGAGCTCGGCAGCATCCGCCGCATCCGCTTCCTCGAAGGGTTCAAGGAGTGCGTGCTGAAGCTGTGGGATGAGGATGCCCACCGTCTCGTGCCGTTCCGCGAACTGAAGCAGCGCGTCTACGCTTGACGTTCGGTCGACGCAGAGGGTGCGATCGGTCGCAAGCACCCACGATGAAAGCGCGGCGCGCTTCCATCTCAACTGATCGCATCCTGGAAATTGCAAAGGCGAGGCCGCGGAGCCTCGCCTTTTCGTTTCAATGAGCCGTCATCAGCTCGGAAGGGGTGACCGCTCCCGCGTCATCGCCGCCCGAACAGGCGCTCGATGTCGCTCAGCCGCAGCTCGACGTAAGTCGGCCGGCCATGGTTGCACTGCCCCGAGTAGGGCGTCGCCTCCATCTCGCGCAGCAGTGCATTCATCTCCTCGCCTGTCAGCCGGCGCCCGGCGCGCACACTACCGTGACATGCCATGCGCGACGCGACCGCCTCCAGGCGATCCTTGAGCGCGAAGCCCTGTCCCTCCGCCAGCAGCTCGGCCGCGAGATCGCGCACGAGCCCCTTCACGTCGCCGCGGCCGATCAGCGCCGGCACCTCGCGCACCGCCACGGCCCCCTGACCGAACGGCTCGACCACGAGGCCGAGCTCGGCGAGCTCCCCCGCACGTTCAGCCATGATCTCCGCTTCTGCCTCGCCGGCCTCGACGATCTCGGGGATGAGCAGGCCCTGGCGCGCGACGCCGCCTTCCGAGAGCATGCGCTTCATGCGCTCGTAGACGAGCCGCTCGTGGGCCGCGTGCTGATCGACGATCACGACGGAAGCGCGCGTCTGAGCAACGATATACGTCTCGTGGAGCTGCGCGCGGGCGGCGCCGAGCGGCCTGTCGAGCAGATCGGGCGGCGGTGGCTCCGAGCCGGGAGCCGTGTCGGCGCTCGTGGCCGAGAAGGCCGCGAACGGCGCCTGCATCGCCTCGCCGAAGCCTCGCTCCATCGTGCGCGCGGGGAATATCCCCGCCCCACTCGCGCGGCCTCCGCCCGCATTGCCCCAGGCCGCGTTACCCGAAGCAGTGGCGCCCTTGGCCGTATCGCCCCAGGCAGCGCCATCGACCGGCTCGCGCGTGCCCTGCTCGGCGAGCGACGCGACCAGCGCCTCGATCGTGTGCGCGCCACCCTGCGCCGACGCACGATGTCCCGCCGCTTCCAGCGCGGAGCGCACCGCGCCGATCAGCAGCGAGCGCACACGCCCGGCATCGCGGAAGCGCACCTCCGCCTTGGTCGGATGCACGTTGACGTCGACATCGCGCGGATCGAGCGTCACGAAAATGGCAAGCAGCGGAAAGCGCCCCTTCGGGATCAGATCGCCGTAGGCGGCCCGCACCGCTCCCACCAGCAGCCTGTCCTTGACGGTGCGCCCGTTGACGAACAGGTACTGCTGCGACTGGTCGGCGCGATGCAGCGTCGGCAGTCCGGCGAAGCCCTCGAGGCGCACGCCATCCCTCTCGCCGCTGATCGCCAAGGCATCGTCGAGGAACTCGCGTCCCATGATGCGCCCGAGCCGCGCCAGCAGTCCCTCGGGCGTTGCGGCGGAAGCGGGAAGCTTCAGCCCGGCGCGCTCGCCCGTCGTCACGGTGAAGGCGCAGGCCGGGTTCGCCATGGCGATGCGCTTGACGGCTTCCGTCACCGCCATGCTCTCGGCGCGCTCCGACTTGAGGAACTTGAGCCGCGCGGGCGTAGCGGAGAAGAGATCGCGGACCTCGACGCGCGTACCGGTGTTGGCCGCCGCTGGCCGGATCGCCGATTTGCTGCCGCGATCAACCGCTACTGAGAAGGCCGACGCCGCCCCCTTCTGCCGTGACGCGATCTCGAGGTGCGCCACGGAGCCGATCGACGGCAGCGCCTCACCGCGGAAGCCAAGGGTGCGAATGTCGAACAAATCCTCCTCGTGGGGCTTGGGGGTGGGGTGCCGCTCGACCGCCATGGCGAGATCGGCGGACGACATGCCCGAGCCGTTGTCGGTGACGCGCACGAGCGACAGCCCGCCCCCCGCCGTTACGATTTCTATGGCCGTGGCACCGGCGTCGATGGCGTTCTCGACCAGTTCCTTGACGACGCTCGCCGGGCGCTCGATCACCTCGCCCGCCGCGATGCGGTTCACCGTCTCGGGCGAAAGCTGGCGAATGGGCACGGTGCGCGGTCCTCGCTGGCTGCGGCGATTCTCTTGGAAGCGCGAGTCTAGGCGAGTTCGCGGGGCACGGCCAAATCCGGACCGGCCCACTGCAGCGACTGCCCACAGGTTCGGCGACGCCCCCGGGCGGTTTCCTCCCGAATCGGGTCTGCCGAACAAATTCGGCACGGTGCCGACGCCCAATTCCAGCGAAGCCGCTCGGAAATTGAGGGCTGCCCTGCACCGTGCTAAACGATATGTCCTTGTTCAGAGTGGAGCGTTTCAGATGTTGACCAACCGGTTTACACGTCCCGCCGCCGCATTCGCCTCGGCCCTCACGCTCGCGCTCTCCGCCGCTTCCCCCGCAACTGCTGCCGGCAAAGACTTCACCTTCAGCGAGAAGGCCAACGAGCGCCTGTCGAAGAAGTTGAAGCTGCCGATCTATTTCATGCTGCCGTCGAGCACGCGGGCGCCGATCAGCGGGCCATTCAACACCTCCGACGTGCTCGTCGACTACAGGCACCCCGACGCGATCAAGACGGACAGTGACGCCGGGCTCAGGATGATCGTCAGCCCGCGCTCGGGGCTCTCCGCGCGGCTCGCCAAGAGCGGACTGGTGCAAACCGGCGACCTACTGCTCACGTTCCGCGGCGAATGGGGCGGCGCCGGCGCCTATCCCAACATCCAGCTCGGCATCAGCCACACCGGCCTCGCCTACGTGAAAGACGGCAAGGTGCTCAACCTCGACATGCCGCTCAACGAGGAATATCTCGGCCGCGGCCTGCGCGCGGACCTCACCAGCTCGCACTACCAGACGCTCAGCCTGCTCCACATCGTGCGCCCGCGCGGATTGACCGATCAGGAGCGCGCCAACATCTCGGCCTGGGCGACGCGCCTCAACGCCATCGCCAACAAAGTCTACCCGAGCCAGATCAAGTTCAACGACGACTACAACGCGCCGAAATTCAGGCCGCGCAAGTCGCTCGACTTCGTCAAGCACCTCGGGCAGATCGCGCTCGGCCAGAATCCATCGGGCACGCTCGACGTCTATTGCTCCGAGTTCGCCTGGTCCGTGCTGGCGCTTCGCCGCTGTGATCCAGCCAAGACCGCCGACGAGTTCAAGGGCAATCGCGTGCCCTCGTGCGTCCAGCAAATCATGGAGCCGCTCGAGGCGACGGGGAATAGCCTGACCAGTGGCGGCCGCTCTGCCGAAATCGGCCTCGTGGATGGGCCTCTCACCGTCATCAACGGTCTCAAGATCGACAAGGCGGCGCGTGGCGAACTGCTGCAATCGGTGTTCGTGGAGAACGCCGCCGCGCAGTCGAAGATGTCGGAAGGGCATCGCAAGGTCGCTGCCAGCATGCAGCCGAAGTTCGAGAAGCTGCGCGACTACTACATCGGCGTGAGCAACGGCAACGCGCTGCAGAGGACGAAGGCCCGCCTGTCGCGCGCGATCTTCAATTACTCCGTGCCGCAGAACTATTCGCCAACATCGTTCCTGCTGAACACGATGCTGCCGAACGACAACAACAACCGGGTGATGGACTACGTCGCCACGGTCGTCATCGAGTAGCCGGCGCCGCATAGCCGCCGCACCTGACGAACTACGAGGATTTCTTCCGTATGGACCGACGCAAATTCCTGATCGCGGGCCTCGCGGCGCCGTTCGCCTTGTCGCGCAGCACGCTCGCCAAGGATCGCATCCCGATCGGCGACATGCACTTCCATCTCTTCTTCGTCGGTCCACGCCCGGCCCACACCCAACCGCTCGCCCGAAACATGGCGTCGGGCGGCGCGACGCTCGCGACTTGGTCGATCGTCGGCGATATGCCGTGGCTCGCCCCCGCACGCGGCGGGTTCAAGCAGAAGGGATCTCCCCGGCCCGACGAACCAAAGACATGGCTGGCGGAAGAACTCGGCCGCGTGATGCGCCACATCCGCGAGCAGGGTCTCGGTGTCGCCCGCACCCCCGCCGACGTCGATGCCGCGCTCAAGGGCGAGCCCCACGTCGTGCTTTCCATCGAAGGCGCGACGTTCGCGGAAGGCAACCCGGCCGAGATCGATCTGGCCCACGGCCTCGGCATCCGCTCGCTCCAGCTCGTGCACTACATCCGCAATCCGCTCGGCGATTTCCAAACCGAGAAGCCCCAGCACAACGGCTTGACCGAAGCCGGCAAGCAAGTGGTTCGCGACTGCCAGAAACGCGGCATTCTCGTCGACCTCGCGCACTGCACGCCGAGGGCGGTCGAGGACGCGCTTTCTGTCGCCAAGCTGCCGCTGGTGTGGTCGCACGGCTCGGTGACGCGTTCGACGCCGGATTGGACGATGCCGACAGTGAAGGCCCGCCAGCTCAAGCTCGACTTCGCCAAGCAGATCGCGGCGCAGGGCGGCGTCGTTGGCCTGTGGGCACTCGGCGGCGACGTCGGCACAAGCGTCGAGAGCTACACAGATCGCCTGCTCCAGATGGCCGACTGGCTCGGCGAAGATCACGTCGCCTTCGGCAGCGACATGAACGCGCTGGCTAAACCCGCGCTGGCAAGCTTTGCCGACCACCGTCGTGCCATCGAGCTGATGCTGCGGCGGAACGTGCCGGAGGCTCGCGTCCGCAAGATCGCGATCGAGAACTACGCGCGCGTCCTGAAAGGCGCGATGACCGGCAAGGCGGCTTGAGCCCGCACATGCTGCGCGCTCGATCCCGGGCCGCTCTCAAACTCAAAGTTGGATGAGAAGGAGCTGCGCTGTGGCACCTCACCGACAGGCCGCGCCCCATCGAGCTATCACCTCACGGCAATGATGGATTGCAAAAGCGTTTCCATCATTGCCGACCGCGCCGTCGCGGCGGCGCTCATTCAACTTCGATCGGCGGTCAGCCGGCTGCCCCCTTGCTCAGGTGCTTCTTGGTCAGCACCTTGGCGAGCTCCACCGCCGGCTGGTCGAATGGATCGAGGCCGAGCATGCGCCCGGCGAGAATCGTCTCGATCATGAAGTGCATCAGCAGCGCACCGACGTTCCTCTCGTCGAGGCTGTCGAGATCGATCGTGCGCACCGGACGTCCGGCCTCGGCCAGCGCCTCGGTGATGGCCTGCGCCTGCGCCGCCACCACGTCGCCGACCGCGCGCCCCCCCATGAAGCCGAGCCGCGCCTTCGCAGCGAGTTCAGCGTCTATAACGGGGCCGGTGCCTTCGCTCGCGACACGGATCACCGTCATGTAGTGCTCGCGCGGGCCATCCATGAAAAGCTGGAGCTGGCTGTGCTGGTCGAGCGGTCCGAGCGCTGCGATAGGGCTCGTCCCCTCGCCGTTCTTGCCGAGGCTCTCC
>CALMPK010000078.1 GCA_937873575.1 uncultured Hyphomicrobiaceae bacterium | reverse complement strand
AGCGGAGCCGAACAGATAGAGTGGCAGGCCCCGCTCGGCCGCCGCTGCCGCCAGGGGCACGACGAGGTCTGCGCCTGTCGTCCGCTCGATGATGGGCGATTGGGTCCGCGCGAGCTGGGCGATGGGGGCGCCGTCCGCCGTGATGAAGCGCGCCCGCGCGTAGGCCCGGCAGAAGCACCGGTCGTTGCGCAGCTTGACGAGGTGATCGAGGTTCAGCGTGAACAAGGCCGCCGGCTCGGAGCGGCTGGCCGCTTCGACGACTGCCGCGATGGCCCCGTCCAGCGTCGCGACGTTGATGCCCCAGCCGTCGACGCGGGCCAGTGGCTCCAGGTCGTCGCAAGAGGCGCCGGTCGATGATTCTTGTGCCATCTTGGTACGCAAGGTTATGGGGCTCACACCAATGCAAGACTCTTACTGTGCTGGCGGAGAATTATCCAGGTTGCTCGTCATGCGTGGAAGCGGGCCGGATTCCGCGGGTAAGTATCGGCGCTCCGTCCGGCCACGGACGACACCGCGATCCGGTAGCGCGCGGGCTCTAGGCCCGTCGCGCGTCGGGTGCTGATCCCATCATCAGGGCCGGTGAGGATCGGCGCCTCGTGGATGATGGGCCCATCGCGTGGGCCCTGGTGGGCAGCGGGCGCATGAGCACCAGCAGCATCAGGGTCAACACCGCGAGCAGCGGGCTCTTGGCCGAGAGGCTGAGCGACGTCGAGGCGACGGCATAGAAGAAGCCGACGACCCACGCCGCGCGGCCCTGCATGTGGCGCAACATGTCGGCGGTGAACCAGGCGAGCGCCGCAAAGAACACGACAGAGGGTACGAGGCCGTAGGAGAGCACGAACGAGACCCAGAAGCTTTCGATGCCGAACTCGAGACCGTGCATGTGCTGCAATGTGGCTACCTGTCCGGCGTCCGGCCCCAGCAGCAGCTCGCCGAAGGGGATGCGACGGAGCAGTTCGAACATCTCGATGCGCGTTTCGGCACTGCCCTTGTCGTCGACGAAGCGTTCGATGAACAGGTCGAAGGAGCCGCGCTCCAGGAGCACGGTGGTGGCGAGCGCCAGTACCGGCGCAACGACGAGCGCCTTGAGCACCGAGACGGTCGAGAAAGTGCCGCCGCGCAGTATGGCGGTGAGCCTCGTCGCGGCGATGAGCAGGAGCGTCACGAGCAGCAGCACGCTCGCGGCGCGTCCGCCGAAAGCGGCCATGGCACCAGCGTTGAGCAGGAAGAGCGCGGGGCGAAGCCATCCGGGCAGGTCACGTCCGCCGCCCAAAGCCAGCATGAGCAGGTAGCTTCCGGTGAGGCAGGCATTGGCGAGAGGGTGGCCGAGCAGGGCTGTCGAACGCCAGTCGTCGTCGATGGCGACGCCGCCGGCGACGAGAGGTGTGATGCGCAGGCCGCTCGCCAGCTCGCCGATGCCGATCGCCGCGTTGGCGGCCATCAGTGCGTGGATGATCCACGCGAGGTGGCGTCCGCGTGCTTCTTCCGGCGAGCGGAACAGGAGGAACAGCAGCGCGGGCAGAATGAACGTATCGATGAAATGCGTGAAGGGGAGACCTACGGTCTTCACCGAATGCAAGATGAGCAGCGCGATGACACCAAGGTACGGAAACAGCGAACGGTTTGCCGCCACGCCTGCAAGCGCCCAACGTACCGGGTTGCCACTTGCTATTCCGGCCGCGAGTACGAGTGCGGCCGCAAGCAGCGTCGCCGGGTGCATCTTTTCGAGCGGACTTCCGCCGGTATCCTCGTAATTCAATCCGAGTGCGATCAGCGCCATCGGCGACAGCGCCATAAGCAGCACGGCGAGAATGCCGAGCGCGAGACTGAACAAGGGGCCATCCGGCGCGCCGGTATCCGAGCCTTTCATCACGCTGCCCCGTCCCGTGCCTCAGCCGCTCTCGGTCGTCGCCATGTTGAGCACCGTTCCGAGGACGCGGTCGTCCCCGGGAGCGATCGTATCGTTGAGTTCCGCAAGCTGGTCCGCGCGCGTTACGCCAGAGCGCGCAACGACGACGACGGCGTCCGATATCGCGAGCAGCGCGGCGGGGCTTTCGTCCTCGAGCAGCGCGCCGCCATCGATGACGACGAGATCGTATCCCGGCGCCAGAGCGGCGAGGCCCTTGGCGAGCCGCTTGCGCTGGTGCGACTTCAGCAGGCGCAGATCGGCGAGTGCGATCGGCAGGAAGGCGAGCCCCGTTCGCTCGTCGGTTCTCGTGATAGAGCGCAGGTGCTCGATGTTGTCGAGTACGATGACGCCGTCGTTTGCGAAGTCCGCCGCGAGTGCGCTGGAGAGGGCCGTATCGCTCGATGTGGCGTCGACGAGCAGCACCCGTTCACCGGAGAGGGCCGCAGCGTAGGCGAGGGCGAGTGCGGTCGATGAGGCGCCAGCACCGGAATGCGCCGAGAGGATCGCTGCGACCATCCCATGGTCTGCGTCGCCTTGCGCGCGAAGGCGCCCCAAGAGGCGCAGCACCGCTTGCCGGTAGGCGATGCCGCCCGCGATCCGGCGAGGTTCTGCGATGGCCGTCATGACGTCGCTCGGGCCGATGCCGCCCGGTCCGGTTCCTGTAGTGACGAGGCGGCCGAGAGCACTCGCGCGCAGCGGTGGCAATAGTGCCAGCGCGCGCGAGCCGGTCTCGGAGAACACTTCGCTTGGGCTTCGCACGGAACGATCCGTGAGATCGCGAACCAGCGCGCGGCCGAGGCCGAGGCCAAATCCGCCGAGCACGCCAAGCGCGAGGATCAACAGCGAGAGCGGTCGACTCGGTTTCGTCGTCACACTCGCCGGCGAGATGACGCGCGCCTCAGCGAGCGCGAGGTTCTCCTGCTCCTGGGTCTGCTTGGCGCGGGCCAGGAAGGTGTTGAGCAGATCGCGACTGGCGGTCACCCCCTGCTCCCGCTCGCGCCGACGGGTCTGTGCGGGATTGGGGCGGGCGACGTCCTCCTTGGTGCGGTCCAGCGTGCGCTGCAACTCGTCTACGCGGCTCGACGCGATCTGGTGCTCGCTCCTGGCGCTTGTCGCAACGCGCTTCAGCTCCGCAGCGATCTGACCGCGCAGCTCGTTCAACTGCGAGCGTACTTCGATCAAGGCGGGATGGCGCGGCTGTAGCTGGGTGGCGAGTGCCGCCTCGCGGCGCGCAACCTGCGCGACTTGTTCGCGCAGGCGCTGGATGAGGTTCGATCGGATGGCGTCGGGCAGGTATTCCGGGCTGCCGTCGTTGGCGAGAGCGGCGTTCACCTGATCGAGGCGCGCCTTGCTCTCGGCGGCGACCGCGCGTGCGCTGATGAGCTCGCTGTTGAGGCGCGTCAGTTGCTGCTCGGTGACGAGACCGCCCTCGGCAGTGATAATTCTGTTGGCCTTGCGGAACTCGTCCACACGGGTCTCGGCGCTGCGCATCGCGGCGCGCAGCTCGCCGAGGCGCGCGTCGATCAGCTTGTTGGCGCGTCGTGCGTCCTCGGCCTTGGCGCCGGCCTGATCGGCAAGGTACGCGGCGACAACCGCCGTCGACAGGCGCGCGGCCTTGACCGGCGAAGTCGAGGAAACCTCGACATCGACGACGTATGTCTTCTGTGCGCGCTTGACCTTGAGGTTCTCCGACAGCGTCAGCAGGGCGCGTGTCGCGGGATCGGCAGGCGGCGCCCGTGTCAGGATCAGAGCTTTCAGATCGGAAAGGATCCCTGTTTTCGGCGCGGGCGCGAATTCTTCGTCGCGGTCGAGATGCAGGTCCTGGACGACGCGGCGCAACACAGAGTCGGATGCGATGATGGAAATCTGGCTTTCGACCAGCATCTGGTCCGAGCCGAGATTGCCCTGAACCAGATCCTCGCCGACGACCTTGCGCGAGCGCGGGTCGATGAAAAGTGAGGTCGACGCCGTGTAGACAGGCTTGGCAACCGCCAGATATCCGATCGCAAGCAGTGTCGCGGCGAGCGTGACGAGCAGAATGCTCGCCAAGTAGCGGCGGACGATCGCGATGAAGCCGCCAAGATCGGTTTCGCCACGCTGGGCGTCGCGCATGGGCGCCGCGTGTGCTCTCTCAATGTCGTTCGGACGGACCATTCCGATCCTTTCGCGGCGCGCGGGCCAATCGAGCCGCGGACCGCCCTGCATCCTGTGGCATTTGTCCGTCATGCCGGTTGTGGTGTGCCGTTACGGGGCGGAACCGCCCGTCGCGGCACGAAGAGGACGGCTCGCACGCCGTTTGCGGACGAGCTTCCGGTCGGCACCGCAAGGCGCGTGCCAGGGCCGGACGCGTCGCTTGGCCGCGGAGTTTCCCTTTGCGGCATCGGCAGTCAGGCGCGGCCGGTTACGAACGTTAACCGCTTCGCGCAATTAATCTGCCGCGCGCCGCCCAGCTCGCCCTGGAACTTGCATTGTGTAGCCCGCCAAGCGCCGCGTGCCGAATGGTACGGGGCTTTCAAACGCAGCTGGATCGGAGTTGGCGGCGTCGTGAGTATTGGAATTGACGGAGCAGGGGCGGGGCCGCGGCTCAGGCCGGCTCGCTGGGCGATCGGGAACACGTCGTTCTCGGTTATCGCATTCTTGCTCGAGTGCTTCGCGATCGTCGCGGTTTCCGTGGCGACCGGCGCAGCTTATCACTCCTTCGTCTACGGCACGCCCGGCGAGATCGAGAGGTTCGTCGCGATCGGCGGCCTGACCGCACTCATCTATACGGTGCCTTTCGCGTTCCGCGACGAGTACGACATCGACGATTTTCTCGAGGGGCGCCGCGCCACCAGCCGCATGCTGGTCGTTTGGACCTATGCGTTCCTCAGTCTCACGGTCATCGGGTTTCTGACGAAGACGACAGGCCTGTTCTCGCGCGGCTGGCTCATCTTGTTCTACGTCTCCGGCCTTGTCGCCGTCATAGCTGTGGACGCGGCGATTGCCGTCGCCGTGCAGCGCGCCATTGCTCGCGGCCACCTCAAGTATCGCCGTCTCATGCTCGTCGGCAGCGAGGACGAGATCGCTCGGGCGCTCGCGGACATCGGGCCCGCTGCGAGTGCTCGCGTCGTGTTGACGGGAAAGCTGCCGGATGCGGGCGTCGCGATGCGGCCCTATGCCGATGTCACGCGCGACGCTGTCGACGAGTGGCTCGAGGATATGGTGGCGCAGGCGCGCGTGCAGCGGATCGACGATGTCGTAGTGCTGCTCGACTGGGCCCATTCCGCGATGATCGAGCGTGTGGTGACCGGCCTCACAGCGCTGCCTGTCGGCATTCACGTCGGCGCCGCCAGTGTCATCGGCCGCTTCGCCAATCCACGCATTCAGCGTTTCGGCAAGGCCACCGCCCTATCCCTCAAGTGCGCACCGCTTGGGCCCCTGCAGCTCACCATGAAACGCCTCTTCGACATCGTCACGTCGGCAACGGCCATAGTCCTATTTTTGCCGCTGCTCGTGGTGATCGGCGCGCTCATCAAGCTCGACAGCCGCGGGCCGGTGTTCTTCCGCCAGCGGCGGCGCGGCTATAACCACAAGGAATTCCGCATCTGGAAATTCCGGACCATGACCACGCTCGATGATGGTCCTTCGATCGTTCAGGCGCAGCGCAACGACGCCCGCGTGACGCGCGTCGGGCGCTGGCTGCGCCGCTACAACCTCGACGAGCTACCCCAGCTTCTCAACGTCCTGACGGGCGAGATGTCGCTGGTCGGCCCGCGTCCGCATGCGGTGGCGCATGACGAGCTCTACGAGAAGCGCATCCTCGAATATCCGCGCCGGCTCAACGTCAAACCGGGCATCACCGGGTGGGCTCAGGTGCACGGCTATCGCGGTGCGACCGAATCGGACGAGGCAATGCGCCTGCGCGTCGAGCACGACATCTACTACATCGAGAACTGGTCGCTTGTGCTCGACATCTACATTCTCGTTCTCACCGTGCTGTCGCCGCGCGCCTACCGGAACGCATGCTAGTTTTCGAGCTAGTGTTCGAGGCCATAGACTGGCCTACCGGCGGGGTGACGCTCGGAGACGGGCCAGAGCCGAGACGGGTTCGCGCGAGTTCATGAGCTTTTAGCGCTGTCGGATATCGGGTGGAGGCGCTCGGGTCCCCGAGCCCCCCGCGCTCCTCAATACGATCTTTCTTCGCTTGTAGCGCATCGGCAACCGGCATGTCCGCCGCTCCAGGCGGACATGCCGGATGCCGCTGTTCTTGCGTTCCCCCACACCAGAGCGCATGGGCGGCGGTTTCCACAGGCTCGCTTGCGGTGGCGCACACGACGGCTTAAGCAGGCGAAGTTGCGCTGGTTCGCTGCCGGTGGGGGCGGAAACGATGCCGACGGGGCAGAACATCGAGATCGCGCGGGCATGCGCCGGCTCCGGCCGGTCGCTGCGGGCGGTCGTATTGGCTGCCGTCTGCTCGTTTGTCACCGCCGGGTGCGGCACTGCGGGCCTCGAGACGTCGACTCTTCCCTCGCCCTCCGCGCTTTCGCTGCCCGATTTGCCGAAGCTTCCGGATGTTCCCAAGATCGAGCTGCCGAAGGCTCCCCCTCCGGTGGTCGGCACCCCGACTGAGGTCTACGAGCGGGTCGGCCGTGGCGCCGTCAGTTGCTGGCTCGGTGGACGCGGCCCCCTCAAGGGGACGCACATCTACGAGGCGGCGGCGGAGCCCGCCCACAAGGGCGGTCAGGCCGAGATTTACATTCGCGAGAAAGATACGGACCCGCAGAATCCGCGCGGCGTCAGGGCCTACCGCATCGCGATCAGGCCGGCGGGCGACGAGAAGGCATCCATCGAGGTCGAGAATTTCAAGCTGCCGGACCGCCTGGCGCAGCAAATGAGCAAGAACGTCGAGGCGTGGGCGGCGGGAGAGGACGGCTGTGCGGCGGGCGGCGAGGTGGCGGGTACGGACCCCGCCGCGGCGGCCCCGGCAGCGGCCGCTCCGGCGCCAGAGCCGGTCAAGCCGGCGGCCAAGGTCAAGAAGCCCGCGACGGCATCGGCCGCGAGTGCAGCGCCCAGGCCGAAGCCTTGATCGTTTCGAGCATGCTCATGCGACGGAAGGCGTGCACACGCCCAAAGCCAAGCGGCTGACCGAACCTGGGCAGCGCTCCCGTGGCGTCAGGTGCGATATTTCTGGATGCGCGTGGCGCGCAGGCCCGGAAGGCCGTGGCGGTCGATCGAGCGCTGCCAGGACAGGAACTCGTCAACCGTCAGCTTGTAGCGGTCGCAGGCTTCCTCGATGCTCAGCAGTCCGCCGCGCACGGCTGCGACCACCTCCGCCTTCCGGCGGATGACCCAACGCTTGGTGTCGCGCGGCGGCAGATCAGCGATCGTGAGCGGACTGCCATCTGGCCCGATGACATAGCGGACGCGCGCTCTCATTTGATGCTCGGTCATGATACTCATCACAAGACTTGACGAACCCGATACTAGAACTAACGCAATGCCCTTAAGTTCAGCCTAAGCTTTCCAATGAACGTACAATAAATGACTGTATCCACTCACCAAAAACGGCCCGGTAAGCTTAACCGAATTACTTAATGCGAAGTCATTCGGGGACATTCTTCAGCTATCTGCTTCAGCCTGGGACGAGTGGGGCCGGGCGCAAAGCTTTCGGCAACATCTGAGGCGTGCCAAGGTGGGCGGACGAGCCCATTCTTCGATCACTCCGCGATCGCCAGCAGAATCTATTCGACTGTTGCACTGCGGCGCTGATGCGCTTGCAGGACGATTACCGAAACCGTAAAAGAGGCTCGGATGGCGGAGCCTGCCCCGGGAACGCGGATGTCGATGCCGTGTTTTGAACATGGGCAGGTGCCACGCTCAGCGTTCCGATGCTGCTGCCCCTGAACGGACCCGTTCGTCAGGTGGTGAAGCGGCTGGAAGCGGCGCTTCCCGGCCAATGGGCCGGTAGTCACACGATTTACGAGGTGAGGCGGACGCGGCGCCCCTTGCCCGCGGGTTTGTGCCGCAAGCGCCATGCTTCGCCGGACGCATGCGCGTCGGCCGATCCGGGTTGAACTGACACGAGCGCCATGAGCGAGTCCGACGACAACATTGCAGCGCAGAGCAAGCTGGCGAACGCCGGCCGGCGGCGCGTCGTCGTGGCCATGTCTGGCGGTGTCGACTCGTCCGTCGTCGCTGCCCTCATGCAGCAGGCCGGACACGATGTTATCGGCGTCACGTTACAGCTCTATGACCATGGCCAGGCGGCAGGGCGTACCGGCAGTTGCTGCGCCGGCCAGGACATCCATGATGCGCGCCGCGTCGCCGAGGCGATCGGCATCCCGCATTATGTCCTCGACTACGAGCGGCGCTTCGCGGAAGCCGTGATCGAGAGCTTCGCCGACAGCTACGTCCACGGTGAGACGCCTATTCCGTGCGTCACCTGCAACAGCGACATCAAGTTCGGCGACCTGCTCGCGACGGCGCGCGAGCTCGGCGCGGATTTTCTCGCCACCGGCCACTACATCCGCCGCGTCGACGGTCCGCACGGGCCCGAGCTTCGCCGCGCCGCCGACGCGGACCGCGACCAGAGCTACTTCCTCTTCTCGACGTCACGCGAGCAGCTTCAGCACCTGTGGTTCCCGCTCGGCGATCTGCCGAAGGCGGAGGTTCGCCGCATCGCCGCCGACCTCGCACTTCCGGTGGCAGCCAAGCCAGACAGCCAGGACATCTGCTTTGTCCCGTCAGGTCGCTACACCGATATCATCGAGCGCCTGCGCCCCGGTGCCATCGAACCGGGCGACATCGTCCACGTCGATGGGCGCAAGCTCGGCCGCCACAATGGCATCGTGAACTACACGGTGGGCCAGCGCCGCGGCCTCGGCATTCCCGCCGCGGAACCCTATTACGGGTTCCGCCTCGACGCGGACCGCCGCGAGGTCGTCGTCGGATCGCGCGAGCACTTGCGCACGGCGGCCCTCGTCCTGCGCGATGTCAACTGGCTCGGCGATGGCCCGATCGATGCCGCCACGCGCGGCGGATTGGACATCTACGCGCGCGTTCGTTCGACGCAGCCACCGGTGCCGGCCACCCTCTCCATGACGCCGTCCGGCAATGTCCGCGTGCTGCTCACCGACGGTATCGAAGGT
>CALMPK010000077.1 GCA_937873575.1 uncultured Hyphomicrobiaceae bacterium | reverse complement strand
AACTCCTCGGCGGGACGCATCTCGGTCGTCTCCTTGACGATCGCAACATGGGCGGGAAGCTCGGGTTCGCGGCGCAGGCCCGCATTGGCCTTGTCGGGCTTGTGGGCGGCTACCAGCGCGGGATCGGGCTTTTGCAGCTGGAGCGTCGACCAGCCGTCCTTATGACGGGTGTGCCCGCATTTCGTCGGATCGGGGGGCGCAAGCACGCGCTCGCGGAACCGTGCATCCTCGTAATAGCGCGCCTTCTTCGCCCGCACCGGCGGCGTGCCAGCGGTCATGACGATCTCGTCGGTCGGTGGGAGCTGCATGATCTCGCCTGGGGTGAGCAGCGGACGGGCGGTTTCCGAACGAGACACCATCAGGTGGCCGAGCCAGGGCGAGAGCCTGTGCCCAGCATAGTTCTTCATCGCCTTCATCTCGGTTGCGGTGCCCAACGCATCGGAGACGCGCTTGGCGGTCCGTTCGTCATTGGTGGCGAAGCTGACGCGGACATGGCAATTGTCGAGGATCGAATTATTGGCGCCGTAAGCTTTCTCGATCTGGTTGAGCGACTGGGCGATGAGGAAGCTCTTGATGCCGTAGCCGGCCATGAAGGCCAGCGCGCTCTCAAAGAAGTCGAGGCGGCCGAGCGCCGGGAATTCGTCGAGCATCATCAGGATGCGATGCTTGCGCTCCTTGGCGTGCAGGTCCTCGGTGAGGCGCCGACCGATCTGGTTAAGGACGAGGCGGATCAGCGGCTTGGTCCGCGAGATGTCGGACGGCGGCACGACCATGTAGAGCGTGGCGGGCTTTTCGTCGGTCGTGAGGTCCGCGATGCGCCAGTCGCACCGGCTCGTCACCTCCGCCACGACGGGATCGCGATAGAGGCCGAGAAAGGACATAGCGGTCGAGAGCACGCCGGAGCGCTCGTTGTCGGATTTGTTGAAGAGTTCGCGCGCCGTCGAGGCGACAACCGGATGCGGGCCGGCTTCGCCGAGATGCTTCGTCGCCATCATCGCGGAGAGTGTCGCCTCGATCGAGCGTTTCGGATCGGAGAGAAAAGCAGCGACGCCGGCGAGCGTCTTGTTCTCCTCGGCATAGAGGACGTGCAGGATGGCGCCGACGAGAAGGGAGTGGCTGGTCTTTTCCCAATGGTTGCGCTTGTCGAGCGAGCCCTCGGGATCGACCAGGACATCGGCGACGTTCTGCACATCGCGGACTTCCCATTCGCCGCGCCTGACCTCTAGCAAAGGATTATAGGCGGACGATTTCGGATTGGTCGGATCGAACAGCAGCACGCGGCCGTGCCGGGAGCGAAAGCCGGCGGTGAGCTGCCAGTTCTCGCCCTTGATGTCATGGACGATGGCCGAGCCCGGCCAGGTCAGAAGCGAGGGCACCACCAGGCCAACGCCTTTGCCGGAACGCGTCGGCGCGAAACACAGGACATGCTCCGGTCCGTCATGGCGCAGGTAATCCTGCTCCAGCCGCCCCAGCACCACGCCGTCGGCGCCGAGCAGCCCCGCCGCGGCCACCTCCTTCTTCTCGGCCCATCGCGCCGAACCGTAGGTCTGGATATTCTTGGCCTCGCGGGCGCGCCAGACCGACATGCCGATGGCGACAGCGATGGCGATGAAGCCGCCGGACGCTGCGATGAAGGCGCCTTCCGTGAAGATGTCCGGCGCATAAGCGTCGTAGAAATACCACCACCAGAAAAAAGCTGGCGGATAGTAGACGGATACGCCGCCGAGTTTGAACCAGGGTGTTCCGAGCTGCGCCTGAAATCCGAGCTGCCAGGCGACATATTGCGTGGCGCCCCAGGTGGTGGCGAGCACGATGAGGGTGACGACGAGAATCTGCTCCCAGAGGATTTTGGTCGCGGACATGGCGAGATCCTTTCTACGATTGTCAGATGCCGAGATCGCGCTTCCGGCCGATCGCCCATTCGATGCCGCCCCCGTCCTTGGCGACACCGGCGACGTGTTGACCGAGCTTGCGTTCGAGGTCGCGGGACCAGGGGACGAGCTGGAAGCCGAGCCCGTCGTCGATCATAGCGAAGCGGCCAGAGGAGAGCGTTAGGCGCTGGCGCACGGTGCCGGCGACGTACTCGCCGGCCTGTATCTTCACATGCGGCAAGCCGGTCTCGGTCGCGAGCTTCTCGCCGACGGCATCGAGTTCGCGCCGACGCAGCGTCGTGAGAAGATCGCGCTGCATGACGATGCGCTGGCCGTCGCGGCGCGCCAGTCCCTGATCGGCGAGATGATCGGCCCGCGCATGGATGGCGTCGCGTACCTCCTGCCCGAAGCCTGATTGTGCGAGTGGCATCGCCTCGCGCTCGACAAGGCGATGATCGAGCCAGGTCGCGCCGGGCGCCGTGACCTGCGCCTGAAGATCGAGATCGGAGCGCGTCGCGAGCATGAGGGTCGGACGTTCATCCTCGGGGCCACCGAAGCGGCGAACCTCGACGATGCCGCCATTGGCCGGAGCGCGTTCAAGGGCGTCGATGTTGCGAAAGCGGACATGATGCGCGCGCCCGTCGACGCCATCGATGACGGCATAGGCTTCACCGCGCAGCTCGTCATGCAGCCCGCGATCGACCAGACGACCGATGATCGGAGCTTCGACTGCGTCGCCGTCGATCACGAAATCGGAAAAGCCGCGATCCTGGTCGCGCCCGGCGAAGGCGCGGTGCATGGTCTTGATGATGTCGCCGCGGATAGCGAGATCGCGC
>CALMPK010000076.1 GCA_937873575.1 uncultured Hyphomicrobiaceae bacterium | reverse complement strand
TGGCGCGGCACCTGGGCGTTGCGGCCGTAGAAGCGGTCGAGCGTCGGCTGCTGCTCGGGGCTCAACATCTCCATGGCGATCGTATCGGCTTGCGGCGCGCCCTCGACGATCCGCGCTCCGCGCAGCTTCGCGATGGTTCGGATCGCCCAGGCCTGCAGCTCGTGATGGTCGGCGTTGTCGTGGTTCTCGCCGAGCAGGATGAAGCGCGACTTGGCGAGCGCCATGCCATAGTCCTGCGCCGAGACGAGCGCGCCGGCGGCGCGCGACCAGATCTTGCCGACGAGGGGGTGGTCGCGCTGCTCGCTCGAGCGCCAGTCGACCGGCATCGGCGGCACGTCGCGGTTATCGGCGATCGCGGCGGAAAGACCGGCCGTGGTGAGGACCATGGCAACCGCGGCCGTCACGAGAGCGGCCTGCAGACGAGGAAAACGGCCGAGGCTCCCGAAACGGGATGAAACCATGGCCGTCGCTCCCTCGATCTCGCTGCTCAACGCTCCGGCTCCGGCTGGCGGCCGCTGGCGACGCGCATGTGGTTGACGAAGCGGCGGAACAGGTAATGGCTGTCCTGCGGACCCGGCGACGCCTCGGGGTGGTGCTGGACCGAGAACACCGGCTTGCCGGCGAGACGGATGCCGCAGTTGGTGCCGTCGAACAGCGAGACGTGCGTTTCCTCGACACCCGCCGGCAGCGTTTCGCGATCGACCGTGAAACCATGGTTCATGGACACGATTTCGACTTTGGCGGTCGTGTGGTCCTTGACCGGATGGTTGGCGCCGTGATGCCCCTGGTGCATCTTGCGCGTCTTGCCGCCGGCAGCCAGCGCAAGCATCTGGTGGCCGAGGCAAATGCCGAACATCGGCACGCCGGTATCGATCAGCTTCCTGATCTCGGGCACCGCGTAGATACCCGTTGCGGCGGGATCGCCTGGGCCGTTCGACAGGAAGATGCCGTCAGGCTTACGCGCCATCACGTCTTCCGCGCTCGTCGTCGCCGGCACGACCGTGACCTTGCACCCGGCGGACACGAGGCAGCGCAGGATGTTGCGCTTCAGGCCGAAATCGAGCGCGACGACGTGGAATTCGCCATCGGACTTACGCGCGTACCCCTCGCCCCACTTCCACAGCGCCTCGTCCCAGGAATAGCTCTGCCCGCTCGTCACCTCCGGCACGAGATCGAGGCCGAGCAGACCCGGCCACGCCGCGGCCTCGCGCTTCAGCGCCTCGACGTCGAACCGGCCCGACGGCTCGTGCGCGATCACCGCGTTCGGCATGCCCTTCTCGCGGATGCGTGCGGTCAGCGCCCGCGTGTCGATGCCGGCGATGGCGACTATGCCGCGTGCCTTGAGCCACTGGTCGAAGTGCTCGACCGCGCGGTAGTTCGACGGATTGGTGATGTCGGCCCGGAGCACGGCACCGCGGACGCCCGAAAGCGCCGCGAGATTGGACGTTTCCGTATCCTCAAGATTGCTACCGACGTTACCGATGTGCGGGAAGGTGAACGTGATGATCTGCCCGGCGTAGGAGGGGTCCGTCAGGATCTCCTGATAGCCCGTCATCGCCGTGTTGAAGCAGACCTCGCCCACCGCCGAGCCGGTCGCGCCGAGACCGCGCCCCTCGATGACGGTGCCATCGGCGAGCACGAGGCGCGCGGTCGTGACGGCCTCCGTCCAGGGCGGCGGCTCTCTCAGATTGGCGATGTCGGTCATCGATGCTCCAGTGCGCGCCCCGTGGCCCGCTCGCAACCCCCGATCCCCGCCGCGCGGCGGCGCTTGGGGGCGGATTGCGTGCGCCACCCTGGCCGCTCGCGTTTGCGAGACGATTTAGAAGATGCGTCCATCCCGGTCAATCCGTGCGTCGCCTGCGCCATCGTCACGGTATACGGCGGGAACGCCGCAACGGACTTGCGGGTCGCTGCCCGTATGCGTCAAGTGGTTGCCGCTCGCCCGCAGTCAGCATAAACCAGTCGCCCGAACACAGGGTGTGCCCGCCGTGGGCCCACGCCAGGAGATACGCTATGCGCGACCGCATTCAGCAAGCCACCAAGGACGCCATGAAGTCCGGCGACAAGCGCCGCCTTTCGACGCTCCGCCTCGTCTCGGCCGCCATCAAGGACCGCGACATCGCCGCGCGCGTGGACGAGAAGGGGCATGCCACCGGCCGCGACCGCATCGACGACGCGGAAATTCTCCAGCTCCTGCAGAAAATGATCCGCCAGCGCCGCGATTCCATCGAGGTCTATACCCAGGGCGGTCGCGCCGAGCTTGCCGAGCAGGAGGCGGCCGAAATCGCCATCATCGAGGAGTTCCTGCCGAAGCAGATGAGCGAGGCGGAGATCAAGGACGCAGCCACCAAGGCGATCGCCGAGCTCGCAGCCGGCGGGCTCAAGGACATGGGCCGCGTGATGGGCGTTCTCAAGGAGCGCTTTCCTGGTGTCATGGATTTCGGCAAGGCGAGCGGCATGGTGAAGGAGCTGCTGAAGTAGCGCTCTTTTGCGCCGGGCGACCTTGCGCGCCCGGCGATCTGCGAGGAGGTCAGCGCACCATGCCGCCCCCGTTCCGCGAACTGACCGTGGCGGCGTTCGCCGCCGAGGTCGCGGCCTATGCCTGGACGAGACCCATCTTCCGCGTCGATATGCACCACACGTTCTATCCCGCACACGCCGACTGGCGCGGGCGCGACAGCGTCGACGGCATGTGGCGCTTCCACACGGGGACGCGCGGCTTCGAGGACATCGCCCAGCACGTCTCCATCGCTCCGGACGGCGCGATCTGGACCGGGCGCGACTGGAACAAGGTACCAGCGAGCGTCGGCTGCAACATGAACGCCCAGGCCTTCATGTTCGAGGCGATCGGCAATTTCGACGTCGGCCACGATCTCCTGGAGGGCGCCCAGCGCGACGCCGTGATCGCCGTCATCGCTATCGTGCAGCGGCAATTCCGGCTGCCGGTCCAGGCGTTACTGTTCCACCGCGAGGTGCCGCAGACACCGAAAACCTGCCCCGGCACAGGCATCGACAAGGGTGACATCCTGCGCGCGGTCGCGGCACGGCGAGCGCTGGCCTGATCGGGCGCGCGGGGGCCACCTGACGCCGTCCTGCACAAGCCTCGCCGCCCTGTGAATTACGGGCATGGCGCCTTGCGAGAACAGGTTGTGAACGCGGCCGCGCGGCGAATCACTCTAATGGCTGAAGCGATGCGCTCCGCGGAGGATCGCGGTCTCCGCCGTTGCGCGCGAAACCCCATGCTCCGCCGATCGCGCGACAGCCAGGAGGCGGCACCGGCCCATGCGTTTTCCCCCGCAACTTCTCGACGAGATCCGCGCGCGGCTGCTGGTCAGCCACGTCGTCTCGCGCAAGGTTGCCTTGAAGAAGAAGGGCCGCGAGTGGGTCGGCCTTTCGCCGTTCAAAACGGAGAAAACGCCCTCGTTCTATGTGAACGACCAGAAGGGCTTCTACCACTGCTTCGCGTCGGGCGAGCACGGCGACATCTTCACCTTCCTGATGAAGACCGAGGGCCTCGCCTTCCCCGAAGCCGTCGAGCGGCTCGCGGGTGAGGCCGGCGTCGCCATGCCGGTGCGCAGCGAGCGCGAGGTGGAGCGCGGCGACGAGCGCGAACGGCTGCTGCGGCTGCTCGAGGCAGCTTGCGCCTTTTTCGAGGGCCAGTTGAAGACGCCGGCCGGCGGCGAGGCCCGCCGCTACCTGGCGAAGCGCGGGCTTGCGCCGGAGACGATCTCGCGCTTCAGGCTCGGCTACGCGCCCAATTCGCGTTCGGCCTTGAAGGAGCATCTGGCCAAGGCCGGCTTCACCGCCGCCGAGATGGCGACCTCGGGCATGCTGATCGCCGGCGACGACATCCCCGTCGCCTATGACCGCTTCCGCAACCGCGTCACCTTCCCGATCACCGATCTCAAGGGGCGGATCATCGCTTTCGGCGGTCGCGCGCTCGATCCGGACCAGCCGGCCAAGTACCTGAATTCGCCCGAGACCCCGCTGTTCCACAAGGGCCATGTGCTGTTCAACGCCGCCAACGCCCGCCCCCTCTCCTACGACCGTGGCCGCCTCATCGCCGTCGAGGGCTACATGGCCGTGGTGGCGCTGGACGAAGCCGGCTCCGGCGAGGCCGTGCCGCCGCTCGGTACCGCGCTCCCCGAGGATCAGGTGAAGCTCATGTGGCGCATGACGGCCGAGCCGATCCTCTGTTTCGACGGCGACAGCGCCGGCCGCAAAGCCGCCCATCGCGCCATCGATACGGTTCTGCCGCACCTGAAGCCCGGCCAGAGCGTGCGCTTCGCCTTCCTCCCCGACGGCCTCGACCCCGACGACCTGATCCGCCAGCAGGGCCGCGAGGCCATGTCCCGCGTGCTCGACGACGCCCGCCCGCTCGCCGACGTGCTTTTCGAACGCGAATGGGCCGCCGACGACTGGTCGACGCCGGAGCGGCGCGCGCGCCTCGAGTTGCAGCTCAAATCCCTGGTCGGGCAGATCGCCGACCCTGGCGTGCGCTCGCATTACGAACGCGATATCCGCCGCCGTCTCTACGAGGCTTGGGGCGCTTCCCGCCCGCCCCCTGGCCAGCCGCCCCAGCGCGCCGGCGGCGGGCGCGGCTATCCGACAGGCGCCCGCTCCTACGTCTCCAACGGCTACAGCGCCCAGGCCCGGCCGCGCTCCGGCCGCTTCTCGCCTCCGGACCCCGCCCAGGCGGTTCATGCGGCGCCGAGCTCCGCCCTGCTCAGGAGCGGGCTCGTTGCCGGTGGAACCGCCGTGCCCCCGTACCGCGAGGCGCTGCTCATGCGCACGCTGCTGACCCACCCTTGGCTCATCGAGGAGAACGCGGAGATCCTCGACCGCCTGACGCTGGTCTCCGAACCGTTGCAGCGGCTCAAGGAGGCGCTGCTATCTGCGCTCGCCCTCGATATTCCACTTGACAGGGCGGAACTCCGCTCCCAATTGGACCGCCAGGGCGCCGGCCGGCTCGTCGAGCTGGTCGAGCGCACGATCACGCACCGTAGCGACAAGTTCGCAGAGCCCGACGCCGAGAGGGACGATGTGGCCGCCGGATGGCGCCATGCCCTCGCGCTCCACGAGCGCCACGTCGATCTGAAACGAGCCCTCGACGCAGCGGAGCGGGAGTGGCAGAGCGACGGAACCGAGACGGCGTTGGCTCGCATCTGCGAGATCCAGCGCCAAATTGCGTGCGTCAACGATATCGGCACGGGCGAAAGCCAGATCGGCGAGGATACGCCAGCCGTGATTACGGGGCCGCAATAACGGGGCCGCAAAAACGGGGACGGACGGTCATCGGTCGTAATGCCAACAGGGAGGAAGACCCCACGCGGGGCGGCGGCAGGATCGTCCGCCGGATGCGTGGCTCCTGGTCCGGTGGGTCAGAGGCGGGATTTGTCGACAGCAGACCTTTGATCGAGTGACGCGAGCGAGCGGCATGCGCGGCCCTGATCTGCGGTGGGACCCTCTCTCACTGCGCTGAACGGGGCGGTACAGGCCAGATCGGGCAGACATCAGCCAGATTGGCGACTTTTAGAAAGAGCGAACATGGCGAACGCAAAGACCGAGGAAGCCCCAGAGTCCCCCGAGCGCGACAGCCCGCTGCTCGACCTCTCAGATGCCTCGGTCAAGAAGCTGCTGAAGACGGCCAAGGCGCGCGGCTACGTCACACTCGACGAGCTCAACGCGGTGATGCCGTCGGAGGAGGTCACCTCCGACCAGATCGAGGACGTCTACGCGATGCTCTCCGACATGGGCATCAACGTCGTCGAGACGGAGGAAGGCGAGGAAGCCGCCGAGGCCAGCGAGGAGGAGCTGCCCGACGACGAGGAGAGCCGCGCGCTCGCCACGCAGTCGATGCCGACGCGCTCTGAAACGCGCGCCGAGCCGAGCGAGCGCACCGACGACCCCGTGCGCATGTACCTGCGCGAGATGGGCTCGGTCGAGCTGCTGTCGCGCGAGGGCGAAATCGCCATCGCCAAGCGCATCGAGGCCGGCCGCGAAGCCATGATCGCCGGGCTCTGCGAGAGCCCGCTGACCTTCCAGGCCATCATCATCTGGCGCGATGAGTTGAACGACGGCAAGATCCTGCTGCGCGACATCATCGACCTCGAGGCCACCTACGAAGGCCCCGACGCCAAGGTAGCGGAGGCCGGCGCCGAGTCCGAGGACGCCGAGCCCGCCGAGGGTGAGAAGGCGGAAGGCGAGGACGAGGAGGACTACGAGAACTCCATGTCGCTCGCGGCGATGGAGGCCGAGCTCAAACCGAAGGTGCTCGAAACCTTCGACCGCATCGCTTCCACCTACAAGAAGCTGCGCAAGCAGCAGGACAAGAAGCTCGAGCAGCAGCTCGCCGGCGAGCAGGGTTCGCGCCAGCAGCAGAAGGCCTACGAGAAACTGCGCGACGAGATCATCGTCGATGTGAAGAGCTTGTCGCTCAACAACAACCGTATCGAAAGCCTCGTCGAGCAGCTCTACGCCATCAACAAGCGGCTGATCGGCCTCGAGGGCCGGCTGATGCGCCTCGCCGAGAGCTATGGCGTGCCGCGCCAGGCCTTCATCGACGAGTATTACGGCAACGAGCTCGACCAGAGCTGGCTCGACCGTATGGAGAAGCAGGGCAAGAAGTGGCTCGCCTTCGTCAAGGCGGAGCGCCCTCAGGTGGAGCGCGTGCGCGGCGAGATCCACGAGCTGGCGTCCGTCACCGGCCTCGAGATTGCCGAGTACCGCCGCATCGTCCGCCACGTGCAGAAGGGCGAGCGCGAGGCACGGCAGGCGAAGAAGGAAATGGTCGAGGCGAACCTGCGTCTCGTCATCTCCATCGCCAAGAAGTACACGAACCGCGGCCTGCAGTTCCTCGACCTCATCCAGGAAGGCAACATCGGCCTGATGAAGGCGGTCGACAAGTTCGAGTACCGCCGCGGCTACAAGTTCTCGACCTACGCGACGTGGTGGATTCGTCAGGCCATCACCCGCTCGATCGCCGATCAGGCGCGCACCATCCGTATTCCCGTGCACATGATCGAGACGATCAACAAGATCGTGCGCACATCGCGCCAGATGCTGCACGAGATCGGCCGCGAGCCGACGCCCGAGGAACTGGCCGAAAAGCTCGCCATGCCGCTCGAGAAGGTGCGCAAGGTTCTGAAGATCGCCAAGGAGCCGATCAGCCTCGAGACGCCGATCGGCGACGAGGAGGATTCACACCTCGGCGACTTCATCGAGGACCGCAACGCCGTGCTGCCGATCGACGCCGCGATCCAGTCGAACCTGCGCGAGACGACGACGCGCGTGCTCGCCTCGCTGACGCCGCGCGAAGAGCGCGTGCTGCGCATGCGCTTCGGCATCGGCATGAACACCGACCACACGCTGGAAGA
>CALMPK010000075.1 GCA_937873575.1 uncultured Hyphomicrobiaceae bacterium | reverse complement strand
GGTCGGCCGTGGCGGGAGGGGGGGGGGGGATGCGGGTCACCCCCCCACCGCCGTTGCCCCCGCCCTTGCCCTCGTCGCTGCCCGCGGCCGGTGCCTCGATGCGGCGAAAGAAATCGGCAATGCCGTTGGCCGAGATGCCGGCGCCGCGCAACATCTTGAGGCCCCACTCGTCGGCCTCCCGTTCGGCCTGGCGCGAGTAGCTGAGCTGGAGCAACATGGCGCCGAGATTGCCAACCGTGCCGCCGCCGCCGAGCATCAATTCGACCGCCGCGGCGAGGCCGATGGAACGCACGATGCCCGTTTCGGGATGCAGCTCGATGCCGTGTCCCATCTCGTGCGCGAGCACGCCCGCAACCTCGTCCGGTCCACCTGCCTTGGCGATCAACCCGCGCGTCAGCACGATGCGATTGCCGGGCGTGGCGAAGGCGTTGACCAGCCCCCAATCGACGACGGTGATCTGGAACCAATTGCCCGTGGGCACGGCGCTGGCGAGCCTAATGTTCAAGGCGTCGACGGCACGCAGGCCAGCCGGCGTCTGGCAGACCTTGCGGCCCTCCGTCATGGCCCGAATGGTCCGGTCGCCGAGCGCAGTGCGTACGCTGTCGGGCATCATGCCCGCGATCGCGCGCGCGGGGCTCAACTGCATTGCCGAGATTGCGAACCCGATCGCGACGACACCGGCCGCGGCCCACAGCCAGGGCGTCGCGGCGCGGCGGCGTGCGGCGGAGGTGGTGAGGTGCGGGGCGAACTCGGCGAGGCGGCGCGCGAACACACCACTCGGCACGAACAGGCTCGCGCCCGGCTGGTAGCGGTAGCTGACGAGCGCATCGACGGCGTGCGTGGAGAGCGGCTCGGCGGTCGCGAGAGCGCCGTATGGCCAGATCAACACGTCCCCATCGTCCTGCTCTATGACGAGACCACGCTCGTGAAAGGCGACGCGGACATTGAGTGCCGCCGCCGTCTTGCCGTCGCTGAAGCGGCCGTCGAAGCGCGGTCCTTCGGTGTCATAGGGCATCGATGTCGAAGGCTTGCGCCAACCCCTCTCCGCGCTTCGATGTAGGCTCCGCGCCGGCTGCAATGGAGGCCATGTCGAGGCTGCCAGTGACCGATAGATTGCGAATGAGGTAGCCCGTGGACCGCGCCTGCGTGACCGGCAGGAGCATGCCGAGAGAAAGAACCAGGACGAAGCCGAGGATTATGCTGAGAGCGGACGCCGCGTGACCGAAGCCCGCCTCGCCGAGGCTCGCCATCGCCGGATCGGCGAGGAGGGACAGGGCCATGTAGGCCGCGCCGCCGGCGACGAGCGTCACCAGCGTCGCGCCGAAGATCAGGATGGCGTAGTTCGTCAGCGCGATCCAGAGCAGCCCGCGGGCGGTGACGGTGCTCTCGAAGCCGACGCCTTCGAGGTGTGTGTGGCGGGCGAAATGGCGCATGGTCGCCGCGCGATACCAGGCGCTGAGCACCACGTAGAGCAGGCCGCCGACGAACAGGGCGAGATAGATCGTCAACACCAGCCCAGCGACCTCGGCGGTGTCGAGGTCGACCGGGCTGCCGCCGTTCTCGTCGATCTTCGCCTGCATCAGTGTCGAATAAGCCGCGCCAGATCCTGCGATGATCGCGAGGAGGCCGACGGCGGCCGCTGCCATCGCCACCCAGTAGAGCGCGAACGGCTTGTAGAGCGGCTTGCTCGACGCCGAGAAGGTGAAATGCTGCGTGCCGAAGCGCATGTCGCGGGTCAACAGCCGTTGCAGTTTCGTCGAGCGCCAAGGTGCCGACCAGCCGAGCGTCGCCGGTAGCGTCAGCAGTGTCCAGAAATACGTCCAGCCGTAGGTCCACGAGCTTCCGTCGAGGCCGGCACGTATGCCGCGCCAGCGGGTGCGGGACAGGCGGAAGCGCTGGGCGCGATAGATCGCGATACCGGTGAGCAGCATGAAGCCTGCGTAGAGCAGCACCTGGAACGCGCCGAATGCCGTCGTGCCCGGTCCGAGCAGAAGCGCCATGCCGAAGGTAATCAGCATGACCGGAATGAGCACGCCCCCGAGAATGAACAGGAAGCCGAGGAACAACTCGCGGCCCGTGCCCGTGTATTCGAGCGGTTCGCCGTTCACGCGGATGGCCGACCAGACCCGCCGCCGCACCTCCGTCTTGCCCCAGAAGTGATAGATCCCGAGCGTCAGGATGCGCATTACGAAATTGTAGAGCGACAATCCGAGGATGCCGATCGGCTTCAGCCAAGAGACGGCGAGCGCCTCCCGCCCGGGGGCGGCACCTGTCGTGATCGGAACGGAGTGAAATCGGTCCATCGCGGTTAATCCGGCCTCGCGTTGCAACGTGACGAGCGCATGGCGCGGACGAGCCGCCTCGGTCGGCGAACAGGGCTGGCCCCGTCATCTTGCCGTGTCCGAGCTTGTAGCACGCAGGCGCCCGATTTGGTCCATCGCTCGCCGCGCCATTGCCCCGTCCACTTCAAACCTCGGTCGAAGTTGACGGCTATTCCCTACGTAACAGCGACAATGGTCAGTCCATCGTTTCGGCCGCTGTTAACCTGTATCTCATGGGCAACGAACTGGGCATGGGTTGCCACGTTTGGGACACAAACCCGCATGACGTTCCCCCGCGACACGCCGAACGCGGCGCCGATTCGACTGCCCTCGTCCTGGTTCCGCCGGGTTCAGGCGCAGGGCTCGGCAATGGTCGAAGGTGCCAGGATCGGCCGGTGTCGTGCAAGGCTCGTTGAGTGAAGCGCCGCTGCAACATAGAGTGCGGCCCCGTCAGCCCCGGAACGGGCGACCGGATCGAAGGCTCGCGCGGCGCGCGGGCCCGCCGTCCGGGCGCCGAAAGTCCGCGCGGCGGGAGATCATGAGCTCGACGCAGCCGAAAGGAACACCACGATGAATGCCCCATCGAAGCCCCGCAAACCGTTCGATAAATCGAAGCTGCCGAGCCGCCACGTCACGGTCGGGCCCGCCCGCTCGCCGCACCGCTCCTACTATTACGCGATGGGCCTCACCGAAGAGCAGATCAACCGGCCGTTCGTCGGCGTGGTGTCGTGCTGGAACGAGGCCGCACCCTGCAACATCGCCCTGATGCGCCAGGCGCAGTCGGTGAAGAAGGGTGTCGACGAGGCGGGTGGCACGCCGCGCGAGTTCTGCACCATCACCGTCACCGACGGCATCGCCATGGGCCACCAGGGCATGAAGTCGTCGCTGATCAGCCGTGAAGTGATCGCGGATTCGATCGAGCTCACCATGCGCGGCCATTGCTACGACGCCATCGTCGGCATCGCCGGTTGCGACAAGTCGCTGCCGGGCATCATGATGTCGATGATCCGGCTCAACGTGCCGAGCGTGTTCATGTACGGCGGCTCGATCCTGCCGGGCCGGTTCAAGGGCCGCGACGTCACGGTTGTCGACGTGTTCGAGGGCGTCGGCATGCACTCCGCCGGACGCATGTCGGACGAGGATCTGCACGAGCTCGAGTGCGTCGCTTGCCCGTCCGCGGGGTCTTGCGGAGGCCAGTTCACGGCCAACACGATGGCCATGGTTTCCGAGGCGATCGGCCTCGCGCTGCCGGGCTCTGCCGGCGCGCCCGCTCCCTACGAGAGCCGCGACCACTATGGTCTCGAGAGCGGCCGCGCGGTGATGCAGCTCGTCGCTGACGGCCTCCGCCCGCGCGAGATCTGCTCGCGCAAGGCATTCGAGAACGCAGCCACCATCGTCGCCGCGACCGGCGGCTCGACCAACGCGGCGCTGCATCTACCGGCGATGGCGCACGAAATGGGCCTCGATTTCGACCTGTTCGACGTCGCGGCGATCTTCAAGCGCACGCCCTACATCGCCGACCTCAAGCCCGGCGGCCAGTTCGTCGCCAAGGACGTCTACGACATCGGCGGCATCCCGCAGATCATGAAGGCGCTGCTCGAGGGCGGCTACCTGCACGGCGACTGCCTCACCGTGACCGGCAAGACCATGGAGGAGAACCTCCGCCCGGTGAAGTTCAACACCGATCAGAAGGTGGTCTACCCCGTCTCCAACCCGATCTCGCCGACCGGCGGCGTTGTTGGTCTCAAGGGCTCGCTCGCGCCCGATGGCGGCATCGTCAAGGTGGCCGGCATGAAGAAGCTGCTGTTCGGTGGCCGGGCCCTCCGCTTGGTTGGGGGGGGGGCCGTTTTCGCCCCCGGGGGGCCCCGCCAGTACAAGGACGGCGACATCATCGTGATCCGCTACGAGGGACCGCGCGGCGGCCCCGGCATGCGTGAAATGCTCTCGACGACCGCCGCCCTCTATGGACAGGGCGCCGGCGACAAGGTCGCTCTGATCACGGACGGACGGTTCTCTGGAGCGACTCGCGGCTTCTGCATCGGCCATGTCGGGCCGGAAGCGGCTGTCGGCGGCCCCATCGCCCTCGTCCAGAACGGCGACATCATCACCATCGAGGCCGAAAAAGGCACGCTGGATCTGGAAGTTGATCGGGACGAGCTCGCTCGCCGCAAAAAGGTCTGGAAGGCACCCGATAATCCCTATCGAAGCGGCGTGCTGCGGAAATATGCCGAGCAAGTCGGCCCGGCCCGCTTTGGCGCCGTCACCCACGCCGGTGGAAAGGTTGAAATTAGCTGCTATGCGGACATTTAGGCAGGCTTTCGGCTTGGCGCTCGCTGCGCTTCTGGCCGCGGCACCGGTTTCCACCGGTGCCGCGGCCGGCAAGTTCCGCTCGGCCGAGGAAGCTCTACAGCAGGGCATCGGCGCCTACAGCGGCGGCTACTACGAGATGGCGATCCCCGCCCTCGAGGTTGCCGCGGCCGAGAACCTGTTTTTTGCCCAGTACTATCTGGCCCGTATCTACTCCGACAACCAGGGGTCGCATACGGACCACCCCAAGGCGTACATGATCTTCCAGAGGATCGCGAACGACTTCGCAGACGTCGACCCGGATGATGATCGCCGGGCGCCGTTCGTGGCGCGGGCGCTGACCGCGCTCGCGGGGTACGTGCGTCGCGGTCTACCGGAAATCGGCCTCGAGCCGAATGCCGAGCGCGCGGCCGACTACCTCCACCACGCGGCCATCTTCTTCAACGACGAGGACGCGCAGTTCGAACTCGCCAAGCTGCAGTTGAAGGGTGAGGGCGTGCCGAGCGACGTGGCGCAGGGCAAGCACTGGCTTTCGATCCTGTCCCAGAAGGGCCACGCGGGCGCGCAGGCGTTCCTTGCGGATCTCTACTGGCGCGGCATGCACATGCAGAAGGACCCCGTGCGTGCGCTGGCGCTGATCTCGGTCGCGGTGAAGAACGCGCCGACGGCCGAACGCGTTTGGATCGAGGATATCTACCAGAACATCTACTGTGGCGCTCCCCAGGGCGTGCGCAAGCAGGTCGGAGGCATGGTCGCCGAGTGGGATAGCCGTTACGGCCGCCGCCCGCAGACCGACGACCACAACGGTCTTGCTTCTCTCGATCAGCGTGCGACGCGGACCTGCGAGAACGGCGAGCTGGTGCCGCTCGATTTCGGCAACGGAGCGCAGAGGCCGGCGGCGACGCCGTTGATCGCTGAGCCTCCGCCCGCGGGCGCGGCCCGGCCCGCAGCATGGGGCGCGAGCCTCGGGATCATGGGGGCTGGCGTGATCGGCGGTTCTGGCCCGTTCGGCTCGCGCGCCGCCCCGCCGTCAGGTCTCGGCCTGCGCGATGCCGGTGACAGCAGCGTCCGTTGATCGTGACGGGGCCGGTGTCGCGATGGCCGCGAGCCTACTTCGATAGCGCCGATTGAAGCCCTCCCGCGGTGCGGGTTCGCCGCCCGCGCCCCCCGGGGAGTTGGTACTTCCCCGGTCATGGCATCTGGCCGATTTCCCCTGACAAGCGACAATTGTCGGTTCATCCGGCACTCCCGCGGCTTTCTGCGGACGAGCGACGCGCTGCCCGGCATCGCCTCTACTTCGACATCACAGCCTCTACTTCGACATCCCCCCCGCTCTGACGCAAGTTTGAGCGTATTCGGAGTGCGTTTGCACAAATATGCGGCGCGGTGGCGGGGGAATTGCGGGGTATGCCTAATAAACGCCGAATGAAATCCCGGTGGAGTTAACGGAACATCGCTCCGATACCCAAAAAACTAGATGATCCAATATACATCGCATTTCCCGACATTCATGGAAGTCGGAGGTCTTCATAATTGAGCAATGGCGCGTGCATTAGACCGTTCGTCAGTTCTATTCGTAATCGCCGGAGGCTCATATGCCACGCGTTTCCTGGGGCGCTCCTACACATGGGATGATCGCTCGTTTCGTTCGCCACTCCATGTCACGGTTCCACCGCGACGACCGGGCGACGATCGCCATCATGTTCGGCCTGATGGCCGCACTGATGATGATGTTCATCGGCGCCGCTGTCGATATCAGCAAATGGCTCAGCGCACGCACCGACACGCTCAATGCGGTCGACGCCGCGGTGCTTGCTGGCGCTCGTTCGTTGCAGACGAACCCGGGGCATCCGGAAGTTGCCATCGCGGCGGCCCAGAGCTTCTACGCGGCGAATACGCGTGATCGCCTGCAGGTCGAGGACAGCATCACGTTCGTCACCGCCAACGACGACACGTCGGTGAAGGCGCAGGGATCGGCGGAGATCAAGACACCGTTCCTCGGCTTTGCCGGTATCGACAAGATGCCACTGCTCAAGGTGTCCGAAGGTGAGTTCGCCGAGGCCGTCGTCGCGGTCGGAGGCAACAGCGAGACCAATCTCGAGCTGTCGCTGATGCTCGACGTCACGGGCTCGATGAAGGGCACCAAGATCGCCGACCTCAAAGAGGCGGCGAAGGACCTGATCGATATCGTGGTGTGGGACGACCAGAGCGAGTTCTCCTCGCGCGTCGCACTGATCCCCTTCTCCGAGTCCGTTCGCATCGACAGCAACTGGGGCGCGGAAATCGCGTCGAACGGTCCGAAAACCGTCACGGTCGGCAGCGGCAAGAACAAGACGACATATTACCTTGACGAGCAGTGCTTCGTCGAGCGCAAGGGTACGGAAGCCCTGACCGACGCCGCGCCGAACGGCCAGAACAAGATCCCCCGTTTCTACGATACGAACGGCTCATGTCTGCCGAGCGCGGCGAGCATCATTCCGCTGTCGAGCGACAAGGAGATGCTGAAAGAGGAGATCGACGGCTATGTTGCGAGCGGCAATACCGCTGGTCACATCGGCACGGCCTGGGCGTGGTACATGCTGTCGCCGAACTGGGAGCAGCGCGTTCCCGTCGCCAGCCGGCCGGCGTCCTACTCGATGCTGACGGAGATCAACTCGCGGGGCATGCCGAAGCTGCGCAAGATCGCTGTGCTCATGACCGACGGCGAGTACAACACCCAGTATTGCGACAACGGCGTGAGCACGTCCTACGTGAGCTGCACACTACCGAACGGCAACGCCGCGGCCCAGGCGAAGAAGCTCTGCACCAACATGAAAGCGAAGGGCATCGACGTCTACACGGTCGGGTTCGCGCTCGGTGGCAACGCGACGGCTACCGACACGCTGAGGTCCTGCGCGAGCAATGCCGGCCAGTTCTACGAGGCCGAGAATGGTGAGCAGTTGAAGCAAGCCTTCCGCGCTATCGCTCTCAAGATTTCGGATCTCTACCTTTCGAAATAAATCCGCGATGAATTGCGGTGGACGGCAAACGGCGGCGCCCTTTCATGAGGAAAGGCGCCGCCGAAATTTATTTAAAATGCGAAATATCGCGAATTCGCCATTCCCGTGCTCAAATATCGAGCTCGATCCAAACGGGTACGTGGTCCGAAGGTTTCTCGCCGCCGCGGACCTCGCGGTCGATGCCGGCGGCGACGAGGCGGTCGGCGGCCTGAGGGGAGAGGAGCAGGTGATCGATGCGGATGCCGTCGTTCTTCTGCCAGGCGCCAGCCTGATAGTCCCAGAAGGTGTAGAGGTCGTCGTCCGGGTAGCAGGCGCGTACGGCGTCGGTCAGTCCGAGGGCGACGAGCCTGCGCCAAGCCGTGCGGCTCTCTGGCTGGAACAGCGCGTCGCCGGTCCAGGCAGCGGGGCGGCGGGCATCGATCGGCTCGGGAATGACGTTGTAGTCGCCGCCGAGCACCAGCGGCATCTCCTGCGCCAGCAGGCGGCGTGCGTGCGCTTCGAGCCGCTCCATCCAGGCCAGCTTGTAGGCGAACTTTTCAGTGCCTATGGGGTTGCCGTTTGGCAGGTAGATCGACGCGACGGTGACGAGGCCCCGCCCGCCTGCCACCTCCGCCTCGATGTAACGGGACTGCTCGTCGGCATCGTTGCCGGGAAGGCCCCGGCGAACCTCGTCGAAACCAGTGCGGGATAGCAGCGCGACGCCGTTGAAGCCCTTCTGACCGTGCGTCGCGACCTGATAGCCGAGGTCCTCGAAGGCGCCGCGCGGGAAACCATCGTCGACGCTCTTGATCTCCTGCAGGCAGGCGACGTCCGGCCGCGCGCTTGCGAGCCAGGACAGCGCCGCCTCGAGCCGCGCCTTGACGCCGTTGATGTTCCAGGTGGCGATTTTCATGGCTTCCTTCGGGGCCGCGTGTCTGCACCATCGAGGCTTCGCCGCCTGACGTGGTGCACGGGCTCTCCTGAGACGGTGTGGCCGCAGGAACGGCGCCGCCGGTACAACCCCGGGGGCGTCACTCAATCAAGGCTTCCGCGTCACACCGCAAAACTTGTCCCGCAACCGCAGGAGGCGGTGGCATGGGGATTGTTGATGCGGAATTGGGAGCCCATCAAGTCGTCGATGAAATCGATCTCGGAGCCTGAGAGGAAATTGAGGGAGACGGGGTCGATGAGCACCTGGGCCCCCGAACGCTCGATGACGAGGTCATCGGAATCAGGGGTCGCCACGAGGTCGAACTTGTACTGGAAGCCCGAGCACCCGCCGCCCTCCACCGAGATGCGCAACAGCTTGTTCACGGGCTCATCGGCGACGATCTCGACGATGCGCCGGGCGGCGCTTTCCGTGAGGTTCACCGGCATCGTATCCGTAGTCATCAGGGAACATCCTTTGGCTGGCCCGCGCCCGTCTCTGTCCGAGCGAGGCTGGCGCGGATCGGGGCGCCGTTGCGGGTCGACATGAAACCTCGCTAGGAAGATAAGAGGGCGCGGCCCCAAGTCAAATCGGGCAGTCGGGGACCGCGGCGGGGTGTGCTGGACCGGAGGCGCGGCGCGACATGGCAATACATCTTCGTCCGGCCGAGCACACGGCGCGAGCGGCCGATTACGGTGCGGGCCTGAAGCCCGGCGAGCGCGCGCCCGCGGAATACGCCGCCAGCGCCATCGCGAGCCGTGGCCGCATGCACGCCGAGCCCGAGTGCACGACGCGCTCGCCGTTCCAGCGCGACCGCGACCGCGTGCTCCACTCCACGCCATTCCGCCGCCTGACCCACAAGACGCAGGTGTTCATCTATCACGAGGGCGATCATTACCGGACGCGGCTGACGCATAGCCTCGAGGTGGCGCAGATCGCCCGCACGGTGGCGCGCCAGCTTCGCCTCGACGAGGATCTGGCCGAAACGCTGGCGCTCGCGCACGATCTTGGCCACCCCCCGTTCGGGCACGCCGGCGAACGGGCGCTGGATGCGGCGATGAGTGCGCACGGGGGGTTCGATCACAATGCCCAGAGCCTTCGCATCGTCTCCCGGCTCGAACGCAAGTACATTCCGTTCGACGGCCTGAACCTCACCTGGGAAACGCTCGAGGGGCTCGCCAAACACAATGGTCCGCTCTCCGCCGCCGACAACGCGGTGGCGAAGGTCGTCGCCCGCATCGGCGCATGGAAAAGCCTCGCGCCGGAAGGTCACGCTTCGGCCGAAGCGCAGGTGGCCTCGCTCGCCGACGACATCGCCTACGTCACCCACGACATCGACGATGCCCTGCGCGCCGGCCTGCTGCGGCTCGGCGACCTCGCCGGGCGCCCTCTCGCGGGCGACGTCGTTCGCGGGCTGCCAGGGCCCACGGGATCGAGCGCCGACGCGCGCCACATCTATGAGGCGACGCGGCGCATGATTACGGCGATGATCGCCGATCTGGTCGCCGCCTCGCGCGAGCGCCTGGCGCGTCTGGACCCCGCCTCCCCGGACGACATCCGCAACGCCGGCACCGCGATGATCGCCTTCTCGGACGCGATGACGCGCGACATCCTGGGCCTCAAGGCGTTCCTGTTCGCCGCGGTCTACCGGCACGAGCGCGTGATGCGGGTGATGCGCGATGCCGAGCGCGTCGTTCAGGACCTGTTCCGGCGTTGCCTCGCCGACCCGACGGCGATGCCGCCCAACTGGCAGCAGGCGGCGGCGACCCTGGCGCCGCGCAACCGCGCCCGGCTCGTCTCCGACTACGTGGCCGGTATGACGGACCGCTATGCGCTGGCCGAGCACCGCCGCTTGTTTGACGCAACGCCGGAATTACGATAGGCGCACCGCGACCGCGTTCGGCCCGAGGCTTGCCCGCGACGTCAGGGCGGCCGGTGCCACCGAGCGCCACTCCCACATTGTCCGAGGACCAATTCCATGAATGCCTTTGAGCACGTCGAGGCGCTGATCGCCGAAGCGCTGGCGGCGCTCGTCGCCGAGGGCGCGCTGCCGGCGGAGCTCGCCAATTCCCGGGTCGACGTCGAGACGCCGCGCGATGCGACGCACGGCGATCTCGCCACCAACGTGGCGATGGTGCTGGCGAAACCGGCGCGCATGAAGCCGCGCGACATCGCCGAGGCCCTGAAGCGTAAGCTCGAGACGCTCGACGTGCTCGATGCGGTTGAGGTCGCGGGGCCGGGGTTCATCAATCTGAAGCTCAACCCCGCATTCTGGCAGCAGCTCGTCGCCGCCATCATTGCCGAAGGTGATCGCTACGGCCGCTCGGGCGCCGGCCACGGCCAGCGCGTCAACGTGGAGTATGTGTCCGCCAACCCGACCGGCCCGATGCACGTCGGCCATTGCCGCGGTGCCGTGTTCGGTGATGCCCTCGCCAACCTGCTGGCGTTCGCCGGCTACGACGTGACGCGCGAATACTACATCAACGACGCCGGCTCGCAGGTGGATGTGCTGGGGCGCTCGGCGTACCTGCGCTACCGTGAGGCGCTCGGCGAGGACATCGGCGAGATTCCCGCCGGCCTCTATCCCGGAGATTACCTCAAGCCGGTCGGCGCGGCGCTCGCGCAGCGTTATGGCAAGTCGCTGCTGGGCAAGGATGAATCCGAGTGGCTCGGCGCTGTCCGCGCCACCGCTATCGACATGATGATGGCGATGATCCGTGAGGATCTCGCCGCCCTCAACATCCGCCACGACGTGTTCTTCTCCGAGGCGTCTCTGAGATCGGGCGATCGCGACCAGGTGAAGGCGGCGATCGCCGCGCTGGATGGCAAGGGGCTCATCTATTCCGGGCAGTTACCGCGTCCCAAGGGGCACGACGACGAGGAGTGGGAGGAGCGCGATCAGGTGCTGTTCCGCTCGACCGCGTTCGGCGACGATGTCGATCGCGCGCTACAGAAGAGCGATGGAAGCTACACCTATTTCGCCGCCGACATCGCCTATCACTTCGACAAGCTGGAGCGCGGATTCCGCCACCTCATCAACGTGTTCGGTGCCGACCACATCGGCTACATCCCGCGCATGAAGGCGGCCGTCGCGGCGCTTTCGGGCGGAGAGGCGGATTTCGACGTCAAGATCTGCCAGCTCGTGAAGCTCTTCAAGAACGGCGAGCCGTTCAAGATGTCGAAGCGCGCCGGCACGTTCGTCACGCTGCGCGACGTGGTCGACGAGGTGGGCCGCGACCCGGTCCGCTTCATGATGCTCTACCGCAAGAACGATGCACCGCTCGACTTCGATTTCGCCAAGGTCACCGAGCAGTCGAAGGACAACCCCGTCTTCTACGTGCAGTACGCGCATGCCCGCGCGGCGTCGCTGTTCCGCAATGCCGAGGAGGCGTTCCCGGGCTTGACCGAGGCCAGCGCGGAAGTGCGCCAGGCGAACCTCGCTCTGCTCGACAACGAGGGTGAGCTCGACCTCGTGAAACGGCTCGCCGCATTTCCGCGGCTGGTCAGCGGCGCGGCCGGGGCGCACGAGCCACATCGCGTCGCGTTCTACCTTTACGACCTCGCCTCGGCGCTCCACTCGCAGTGGTCGCGAGGCAATGAATCGCCACATTTGCGCTTTATCCGACAAGAGGATAGGGCGGTTACAGCCGCTCGTCTCGCGCTGGTTGCCGCAACCCGGCAGGTGATTTCCTCAGGTTTGGCAATTCTTGGCGTCGAGGCCCCCTTGGCAATGCGCTAGACTTGTAGCGCTAATCCGATTCTGTGGGGTTGAGGCCGGAGCGGCCGGGGATTTCGATTTATGGCAAGGACCAACGGACCAACAGCGCCTCCCGCACCCCATTGGACCGACGCGGCCCAGGGGCAGCAGGGCTATGGCCAGCCGGTCTATGGTCAGGGGGCACAGCCCACCAATACCTACGCCAACCAGGGCTACGGCGCACCGGCGCAGCCGCAATATGCCCCGGCGGCGCCTCAGCCCGGCTATCCGCAGCACGCTCAGCATCAACCCGCTGACGCCTATCACTACCCGGAAACGGGTTACGGCGCAGACAGTTATTCGCAGCCGACCCTCGGCAACGGCGGCCAGCAGGGTTATCCGCAGCCGCCGGCGCAGCCTCAGTGGGGCGAGCCTCCTGCCCCCTCCTATGCGCCGCGCTTCGAGCCCTATTCGCCGCCGACGGCGCCACCCGGCCGCGCACAGACGCAGCCACCTCAGTTTTCGCCCTATGCGCAGCCTGAGCCGCCGACACAGCCGCCGCCGGTGCATCATTCGCGTGAGCCGCGCATCGTCGCCCCCGAAAGGGGGTATGCGCCTGCGCCCGAGCTGCGTGGCCCGGCCTATGACCATCAGCCGAACTGGCCGGCCGAGCCCGAGTTCTATCCGCAGGACGCCGCGGCCGACGCTGGCCAGGGCTACGGCTATCCGCAGCAGGGGGGCTATCAGCCGCCGCCGCAACCATCTTTCGGTGCCCAGCCCGATTGGCCATCCTCGAACGGCTATGACCAGGGCCAGTTGTCCGGCTACCAGCCGCAGGCACCTTCGCCACAGCATGGCTATCAGGAGCCGGGCTTTGCCGATCCGGACGGTTACGCAGCACCGGGATACGCACCGCCCCCGTTCGCTCCCAACGGCTACGGCGAGGGGGCGCCCGGAGGCTATGCGCCGCCAGCCGCGATGCAGTCGCAGGCTCTCGAGCACGAGTACGACCCCGACGAGGTCGAGTACGAGGACGAGGGGCGCGGGCGCGGTGGCCGCAAGATGATGATGATCGCCGCTGGCCTGGTCGGCGTGCTCGGCATCGGCGGGGCCATGGCCTTCGGTTACTCGACATTCTTCGGCTCGGGCGGCTCGACGGGGACGCCAGTCGTGAAGTCGGAGGCGCAGCCATCGAAGATCAAGCCGCTCGATCCTGGCGGCAAGAAATTCGCGCATACCGATTCCAAGATCCTCGGCCGTCTGAACGACGGCTCGAGCGCGGCGCCGGCCAGTGAAAGCGACGATGAGGGTGGCCCCCGCAAGGTCACCACGATGGTCGTTGGGCGGGACGGCTCCATCGTTCCGGTCTACGGCTCGCCGCCGCCAGCGCAGGCTGAAGCTCCGGCCGCTTCCGGTCCCGTTGTCGTCACGCCGCCGCGCCCCGCGCCGCAGGCATCGACCGGCGTGCCCGGCCTCACCATCGTCGATGGGTTCGGTGGTCGCGGTGGCGCCATGGCGCCGGTCGGCGCCGGAGCTGCTGCCGCGAGCGGTGGTTCTTCCAGCGCGTCCGCGCGCCCCGCGCCGGTGGCGCCCGTCGTCACCACCGCGCCGCCTGCAGCCTCGGCCCCGCCGGTCAGGCCGCAAGTGATCGCGCGGGCCGAACCGGTGGCATCGCCGCCTCCGGCACAGGTTGCGCCGACGAAGCCCGCCGCGAGGCCGCCGGTGAAAGACCCGGTGGCGAAGATCAACGCCATTCGCGGTGACGCCTCGCGCGTCAGCGGCGATGGTGGAACCGCAGGCGCCGGCTATGTCGCGGTGCTGGCCTCTGTGCCGGCTTCGGCGAACAGCCGCATGGATGCGCTGAAGCAGTTCGCCGACCTTCAGCAGCGCTACCCGTCGCAGTTGCAGAACAAGACGCCGGACGTGCAGGCCGCAGATCTCGCGGGCAAGGGCAGCTTCCACCGGCTCATCGTCGGGCCGCCGGGCTCTCGCCAGCAGGCGAGCGCACTGTGCAGCGAGCTGAAGACGGTCGGCTATGCAAGCTGCTGGGTGAAGGCGTACTGAGCCGCGAAGGCTGTTCGAGTCGCATGCCTTCGCCGCATTACTCCACCACCGCATTGCGCCCATGAAACACGGTCCGAAGACTCCCGTCCTCGGCCGCGACAGAGCGGTCCCACACGAGTGAGTGAACGCAGCGCCCTCATCGTCGGTCTCGAAGGAATCGAGCTGCTTCCACAGGAGCGGTCGTTTCTCGCCGACGCTCGCCCGGCGGGCATCATCCTGTTCAAACGCAATCTCGAATCGCCGGCGCAGATCCGCGCGCTTGTCGCCGCCGCCCGCGATGCGATCGGCGCCGATGCGTTGGTTCTCATCGATCAGGAAGGCGGGCGCGTGCAGCGCTTGCGCCCGCCGCTCGGACGCGCGCTACCGCCGGCGTCCGCTTATGCAGCGCTCTATCGCGAGGCCCCGGATCGCGCCGTGCGCGCGGCTTGGCTGGTGGCGCGCCTGCTCGCGGATGATCTGCGCGACCTCGACATCGATACCGATTGCGCCCCTGTTCTGGATGTACCGGTTGCGGGGGCTCACGAGATCATCGGTGATCGTGCCTACGGCACGTCTCCCGAACAGGTGGCGGAACTCGGCCGGGCGGTTGCCGAAGGACTGATGGGCGGCGGTGTGCTGCCGGTCATCAAGCACATCCCTGGGCATGGGCGCGCCACGGCCGACAGCCATCTCGAACTGCCGGTGGTGGGGACGCCGATGGCGGAGCTCGAATCGAGCGATTTCGCGCCGTTCCGCGCGCTCGCCGATATGCCCGCCGCCATGACCGCGCACGTCGTCTACACCGCGATCGACGCCGAGCGGCCGGCAAGCACGTCGCATACCGTCACGTCGCGCATCATCCGCGAGTACATCGGCTTCGACGGTTTCCTGATGAGCGACGATCTCGGCATGCACGCGCTCAAGGGTGAGATGCGTTCGCGCGCCGAGGCGGTGATCGCCGCCGGCTCCGACGTGGCGCTGCATTGCAGCGGCGTTCTGGCGGAGATGGAGCAGGCGGCGGCAGGATCGCCCGTTCTTGCCGGCGCGGCGATGCGCCGGTTCGCGTCGGCGCTCGCGGTTCGGCAGCGTCGCCAGCCCTACGACAGGGCGGAGGCGGAGGCCGCGCTGGCGGATGTCCTGGCGCAGCATGCCGCGGGGATTGAATCGGTGTAGGATCGCCGCGTCCGCCCGGGTGCCTTTCGGCTCCGGGAGGGGCTTGTCGCAATGTCCGCCCTGTACGTGGGCCCCATCCGCGAGCCGGAGCGCATGACGAGCAGCGAAACACCGGGCGAGAGCGAACGCTTCGAGACGTGGCAGGCGCCGTCGCCGGACGACGCGCCGCTGCCGGGCGAAGCGCTGGTCGTCGACATCGGGGGCTTCGAGGGCCCGCTCGATCTGCTGCTGGCGCTCGCCCGCACGCACAAGATCGACATTTCGCGGCTGTCGCTGCTCGAGCTGGTCGATCAGTATCTGGTTTTCATTCGCGAAGCTTCGCGCCTGCGGCTCGAGATCGCGGCCGACTATCTGGTGATGGCGGCGTGGCTCGCTTTCCTCAAGTCGCGTCTGCTGCTGCCGCGCGAAGCCGACGACGGGGAGCAGGTGAGCGCGGAGGAGGCGGCGCTGCGTCTCGCCTTCCGGCTGCAGCGGCTCGAGGCGATGCGCAATGCGGCCGCCCTGCTGATGACGCGCAAGCGGCTCGGCCGCGACGTTTTCACGCGCGGCATGCGCGAGCGCTTCGAAACGGTGCGAGAGACGCACTATACCGCCGAGATCTACGATCTGCTGAAGGCCTACGCCGATCAGCGGCGCCGCACGCTGAAGGTCACGCACGTCGTCAAGGCGCGCAAGGTCTGGTCGATCAAGGAGGCGCGTGGTCGCCTCGAGCAACTTGTCGGCGAGAGCATGGGGCGCTGGACCCAGCTCGACTTCTTCCTGGGGCAATATCTTCCTTCGCCCGAAGTGGCGAAGACGGTGAGGGCAAGCTCGTTCGGCGCGACGCTGGAGATGGCGCGCGAAGGGCTGGTGGAACTTCGCCAGGATGCGCCGTTCGCGCCGATCTATATGCGGCGCAAGGAGCCCGGCGCGGAATGGGAGCCGGTCGGCGGCTAGAGCATCATCCGACCGCACGGAATCGCGTTGGCGATGAGCGGTCGGATAAAGATGCTCTAGAATCTAAGGGATAGAGCGCTTTCATCCGATCATGGGAACCGCTCGCGGTTCCGTCTGATCGGATAGCGCTCTAGAGCATCATCCGACCGCACGGAATCGCGTTGGCGATGAGCGGTCGGATAAAGATGCTCTAGAATCTAAGGGATAGAGCGCTTTCATCCGATCATGGGAACCGCTCGCGGTTCCGTCTGATCGGATAGCGCTCTAGAGCATCATCCGACCGCACGGAATCGCGTTGGCGATGAGCGGTCGGATAAAGATGCTCTAGAATCTAAGGGATAGAGCGCTTTCATCCGATCATGGGAACCGCTCGCGGTTCCGTCTGATCGGATAGCGCTCTAGGGTTGGACGATCGCGTGTGTCGAGGGTTTCAGTGTGCGAGGCGTAGCGTAGGAGACGGAACATCAATTCGCGGGACAAGAAGACGATGGGACCGCCGAGACTGACGCTCGTGCCGAAGACCGGAGCGCTGACCGAGGATGACGTCGAGCTTGGGCTCGGCGCCGAGGTGGACGCCGTTTCTGGCGGCCTGCACGATAGCGAGCCCGCGGAGCCGGAACGTGCCGCTCCGGAACGTTCTGGAGCTGATCGTGTGAGTGTCGCCGCGCCGATGACCTCGGCGAGCGCAGAGGACGCCGTTGCTCGGCTCGCCGCCTCCGAGCGCGCGCAGAAGCTGCGCATCGTCGAGGCCGTTCTGTTCGCCGCCCCCGAGCCGATCGACGTCGCCCGCATCGCGCAGCACCTCGGTGAAGGCGACGACATTGCGGGCCTTCTCGACGAGATCCAGGCGGCCTATGCGCCTCGTGGAATCAACCTGATCTCTGTCGCGGGCAAATGGGCCTTCCGCACGGCGGAAGACCTTTCATTCCTCTTGCAGCGCTATGCGGTCGAGGAACGCCGCCTGTCGCGCGCCGCGCTCGAGACGTTGTCGATCGTCGCCTACCACCAACCCGTGACGCGCGCCGAGATCGAAGAAATTCGCGGCGTATCGACGTCCTCCGGCACCATCGACCTGCTGCTCGAAACGGGCTGGATTCGCCCGCGCGGCCGCCGCCGTGCGCCGGGACGGCCGGTGACCTACGGCACGACGGAGAGCTTCCTCAATCATTTCGGCCTTGCCTCGATCAAGGACCTGCCGGGTCTCGCGGAGCTCAAAGGCGCGGGGCTGCTCGATGCGACGTTGCCGCCCGGCTTCACGGTGCCCGAGCCGACGGATGTTGCGGCGCTGCTCCCCGACGAGTTGCCGCTCGATGCCGCCGACGAAGACGAGGCGGTGCGGCAGGGCGAGCTTGGTTTCGCGCCGGACGAGGAGGAGCAATCCGCCGATGGCGAGCCGAGTATGGAAGACGCCGGCGATGGCAATGCGTCTGGTGACGACGGGCGCTAGAACATCGTCCAGCCGCGCAGCGTCGCTTCGGGCGATGAGCGGTCGGATAAGGATGCTCTAGAATTCCAATGCGAGAGCGCTTTCGACGTCGATCAAGTCGGCAACGCGATCCGTCGAAGCCATGGTTGGCACGATCGACCGATGCGCTGGGGGCGCCCGATCGTCCCAACCGGGCCCTACCCCTTGCCCTCGCCGGTCGCGACCGCTATTGCCAGCAGAAGCGGTGAAATTTCCATACTCTCGCCGTAGAGTTCCGCGGCGGGCGACGGCCGTCTCGGGACCCGCGGGTAGCGGCAGGGATCGGCAAGGTGGTGGCGGCTTGGATTTGAGATCCTGGTTTCCGTGGCGAAGCAGCGGTGAATCCGCCGGTTCCGGTGCTATACCGCCGGTTGCCGGTCGCCGTGCCGCCGCGACGTTCGCCGCCCGGCTCGCCTTCGAGGGTGTCGAGCGCCGCTTCGGCGACATGGTCGCACTCGCAGGCTTCGACCTCGTCATCGAGCCGGGAGAGGTGGTGTGCCTGCTCGGGCCATCGGGCTGCGGCAAGACGACGTTGCTCCGCATCGCCTCCGGTATCGAACGGCCGACCGCGGGGCGTGTGCTCATCAACAAGCGCGAAGTGGCGGGACCTGGGCGTTTCGTGCCGCCGGAGGAGCGCAGCGTCGGCCTGATGTTCCAGGATTTCGCGCTCTTCCCGCATCTCACGATCCTGCAGAACGTGGCGTTCGGCCTCAAGGGCCTGCCGCGCGACGAGGCGAGCCGAGAAGCGATGAGCGTGCTGGCCCGCGTCGGCCTCGCGCAGTACGCGCAGGCTTACCCTCACGTTCTTTCGGGCGGACAGCAGCAGCGTGTGGCGCTGGCGCGGGCCATCGTGCCGCGCCCCTCGGTGATGCTGATGGACGAGCCGTTCTCCGGGCTCGACGTGCAGTTGCGCGACAGCATGCAGGAGGAGACGCTGGCGCTGCTGCGCGAGACGCGCGCCACCTGCATGATCGTGACGCACCACCCGGAGGAAGCGATGCGGCTCGGCGACCGCATCGTCGTCATGCGCCGGGGCAAGGCCGTTCAGGTGGGCAGCGCCGAGCACCTCTACCATCACCCCGCTGAGCTGTTCATCGCCCGCCTGTTTTCGGAGATCAACGAGATCGAGGCGACCGCAAAGGGGGGCGCGGTGGAAACGCCGCTCGGCCGACTGCCGGCCCGCGGCATCGGCGACGGTGAGCACGCGACGGTCTGCATTCGCGAGCGCAGCATCCGCATCGACCGGGCGGACAATACCGGGCCGAAGCCGGGCGTGGCCCTTCCGGGCCGCGTGCTGCACGTCAAGTTCCTCGGCGACGTGGCGCTGGTCGAGGTCGCGGTGCAAGGGTTCGAAACGTCGCTCAGGGCCCGCGTGGCAATCGGTTCGGGCTGGTCGAAAGGGCAGGAGATCATCGTCTCCATCTGCCCCGAGCACGTTCTCGTGTTTCCTCAGAAGGCAGCGGAAAAGTCGTAGTTTCCAAAGGGTTGCGCACGCAACGCAAGGCTCCGGGATCGCTTGCCGCCCCCGGGCGTTTCTGCAATAGTGCGCCGGGACGAGACAGCACGCCGAAACGGCGAGGAGAGTAAAGCGTATGGGCGCAATGAGCATTTGGCACTGGATCATTCTGCTTTTGATCGTGGTGCTGCTCTTCGGCCGCGGAAAGATTTCCGAGGTGATGACCGACGTCGCCAAGGGCATCAAGAGCTTCAAGAAGGGCATGGCGGAGGACGACACGGCGGGCGACAGCCAGCGGTCGATCGATCATCGCAGCTCGGTCGAGCCGTCCAAGTCGTCGGAGCAGTCGAAGATCGGTTGAGCCCGGTTCCACCCGGCGTTGGGCGGGCCGCGTCGCGCGGCCGTCTCATTCTCGTGAGGCTCGGATGGAGCGCTGCGGTGCTCCTCCGGTGGTTGCCTGGAGTAGACGGCCCGCGCCCCCGAAGGTGTCCCGGCCAGGCCTGCTCGCGAATGTCGGGCCTCATTGGGCCAATCTTCACCCTGCTCGTGACAATATGCGCCACGTCCGGCCCCGGCAGAGCCCTTGCGGTTCTGCCGCCAAGCCTGCAAGGCATCTGCAACTCAGTCTAGACCCGGTTCCCGGCACATGTTCGATATCGGTTGGAGCGAGCTGGTGGTCCTGGGCGTCATCGCCCTGATCGTCGTCGGCCCCAAGGAGCTGCCGGCCCTTCTGCGCACCATTGGCCGCTACACCGGCTTCCTCAAGAAGCAGGCGTCGGAGTTCCGCGCGCAGTTCGATCAGGCGATGCGCGAGGCGGAGCTCGACCAGATCAAGAAGGACGTGCAGAGCTTCAAGGACGACATCACCAGCACGGTGCAGGCGACGACGAAGACGCTCACCGACGAGATCGACAGCGCCAAGCGCCAGCTCGAGATTCCCGAGCTCGACGACCCCGATGCGCACGACGCCGACGGCATGCCGATCCAGAAGCCACGAGCGGCCTCACCGCCGCCGGCCGCCGCTGTGCCGCCGCCGGCCGCCGATGCTCCGGCAGCGTCTCCTGCCGTGCCGAACGATACGCAGTCGCGCCATGAGCCGTCCGCGACCGACACCATGAAGAGCGGAGCCTAGGACGTGAGTGACGTGACGGGCCCGCGCGACGGACAGCATGACATCGACGCCTCGAAGGCGCCGCTGATGGATCATCTGATCGAGCTGCGCCAGCGGCTGATCTACTCCGTGGCGGCGTTCTTCCTGATGTTCCTCGTGTGCTTCGCCGTCGCCAAGCACATCTACAACATCCTGCTGCAGCCCTTCGTCCGCGTCGTCGGCGTCGAGCATGCCAAGACGATCTACACCCACCTGCTCGAGAAGTTCTTCGTCGACATCAAGGTGGCGATGTTCGGCGCGGCCTTCCTGGCGTTCCCCGTCGTCGCCGTGCAGATCTACAAGTTCGTCGCGCCGGGGCTCTACAAGAACGAGCGCGCCGCCTTCCGTCCCTATCTCATCGCCACGCCACTGCTGTTCGTGCTCGGTGCGGCGATCGTCTACTTCATCGCCATGCCATTGCTGGTGCGGTTCTCGGTCGGTTTCGAGCAGACCGGCGTGCCGGGGCAGGCGGAGATCGCGCTGCTGCCGAAGGTCGACGAGGACCTCTCGCTCATCATGACGCTGATCCTAGGCTTCGGGTTGTGTGTCCAGCTACCCGTGGT
>CALMPK010000074.1 GCA_937873575.1 uncultured Hyphomicrobiaceae bacterium | reverse complement strand
GAATTCCTGGTAGGCGTGGGCGAGGCTGATCTGTCCGACGGCTGCGGCCGCCTGGCTCTGCTCGAGGCCGAGCGGGCCCTTGGGGAGCTTGAGTGAGTGGCGGCCGAGCGCGATGGCGCCAGACGACACGAGGATGATCTCGCGCCCTTCCCCGGCGAGTGCTGCGACATCGTCCATCAGCGTCGCCAGCCATTCGGACTTGAGGATGCCGGTCGCGCGATCGACCAGCAGCGCCGAGCCGATCTTGACGACGATGCGCCGTGCGGCGGCCCACTCGGGGCGTGCGGCAGGAGCGTTCGCGGCGGGCAGCTTGTCGGCGTTCGGCGTCGATGTTCCCGGGTCTTCAGGCACTCGTACTCTCCCGCTCTGGACCGATCGCGCGTTACGCGAGCTGATGCGGGCGGCAGATGCGGCTCTGAATAGCAGAGTTCGCGTCGGAGCGGGAATGCGGCGGCTTCGGCGGTGCGGTCTTTCGCGGGCGGTGGGCAGACCCTGCGCACGTACGGCCATGTTCCTACACGAGTGCTGTCCGATCAGACTGAACCTTGAGCGGTCTCCTGATCGGACAAAGATGTCTAGGGGCTCAGTTCGGCTGCGCGGCGATGCCTTCCTGAAGCGCCAGCACATGGCCGGCGAGATAGAGCGACCCGGCGATCAGCACGCGCTTCGGGCCGGGATGTTTCGCTTCCAGGCGCTCGAGGGCCGCCGGAACGCTCTCCGCTGCTTCGGCGAGCAGCCCGGAGTTGAGCGCCACGGACGCGAGCGCGACCGGATCGAACGGAGCTTCGTGGGCGCCGGGGATCGGAACCGTGACGATGTGGCGAGCAAGGCCGCGGAAATGCGAGAGGAAGCCCGCGGCGTCCTTGAGGCCGAGCATGCCGACGACGAGATAGAGCGGGCGTGGGCTGCGCTCTTCGAGGTCGGCGAGGGTCTGGGCGAGGGCCGCTCCCGCCGCCGGGTTATGGCCGCCGTCGAGCCAGAGTTCGGAGCCCGCGCTCATATGGCGGCTGAGCGGGCCGTTGACGAGGCGCTGCATGCGCGCGGGCCAGCGCACGTTGACGAGGCCGGCCTCGATGGCGCGCTCCGGGATGTCGAACCCTTCAAGCTCCAGCACCGCCGAAACGGCCGTTCCCGCGTTGACAACCTGATGCGGGCCGATCAACGCCGGCATCGGCAGGTCGAGGAGCCCGTCGAGCCGCTGCACGACGAGGCGACCACCCTGCTCGAAGGCATCGAAATCGCGGCCGAACACGACGAGCGGCGCGCCGACGCGATGGGCCCTCTCTTCGATGACGAGCCCCGCCTCGTCCTCCTGACGCGAGACGACCGTGCGCATGCCGCGCTTCAGGATGCCGGCCTTCTCGGCGGCGATCAGCGACAGGCGGTCACCGAGCTTCTCGGCATGGTCCATGGAGATCGGCGTGATGACGCCGAGACGCGGGTTCGGCACCACGTTGGTGGCGTCGAGACGTCCACCGAGGCCGACCTCGAGCAGGACGACGTCCGCCGGGCTCTCGGCGAAGGCCAGGAAAGCCGCGGCGGTGGTGATCTCGAACTGGGTGATGTCGTCGCCCGAATTGATCGCCTGCGTGCGCGTCAGCACGTCGACGAGGGCGGTCTCGGCGATCGGCTGGCCGGAGCTGCCGCGCTTGCCGATGACGATGCGCTCGTGGAACCGGACGAGATGCGGCGAGGTGTAGACATGGACGCCGAGGCCCGCAGCCTCGAGGATCGCCTTGAGGTAGGCCGTGACCGAGCCCTTGCCGTTGGTGCCGGCGATGTGGACGACGGGCGGCAGCGCTAGATGCGGATTGCCGAGCTTGCCGAGCAGACGCTCGATGCGGCCGAGCGACAGGTCGATCAGCTTGGGGTGCAGTTGCTTGAGCTCGGCCAGGAGCACGTCGCTGCTCGGCATGTCCCTCGTCTCTTTCATGCCGGCGCTGCGCGAGCAAACGGCTTCGGCAAGGCCGCAGGCGAGCGCATTACGGCCGGTCACCCACCATGCGGCGCGCTCAGTTGCGCGGCGGTGCTTTCTTGGCGGTCGTTTCAGCCTTGCCCGTGGTCGAATCCGGAACGTCGCGCGAGCGACGGGCGGGATCGAAACGCTCGCTCTCCGATACGGGCTCCGCCACGATGGCCGCGTCGCTCTTTCGTGTCGCGTCGCCGGCCACGATGATGCTCTGCGCCGCGGTGCTTTCGCTACCGTTGACGTAGGGCTTGCCGTTCGTCTCCCCGGCGGGTTTGCGCTTCGTTGTCGACTGCTGCGTGGCGGTGCGTTTGTCGTTCATCAGAATGCGTGCCAAACGCGCCAGCGTGCCGCGAAGCTGATGGCGATGCACGACCATGTCGATCATGCCGTGATCGAGCAGGTATTCGGCGCGCTGGAAGCCATCGGGAAGCTGCTCGCGGATCGTCTGTTGGATGACGCGCGGCCCGGCGAAGCAGATGAGGGCACCCGGTTCGGCGATCTGGATGTCGCCGAGCATGGCATACGACGCCGTGACGCCGCCCGTAGTCGGGTCGGTCAGCACGACGATGTAGGGCAGACCCGCCTCGCGCAGGCGCTGCACGGCGATCGTCGTGCGCGGCATCTGCATCAGCGACATGATGCCTTCCTGCATGCGCGCGCCGCCCGAGGCCGCGAACAGGATGAAGGGTGCGCGCCGTGAGACCGCGTGCTCGATGCCGGAGATCACCGCTTCGCCAGCGGCCATGCCGAGCGAGCCGCCCATGAAGCGGAAGTCCTGTACGGCGATGACGACGTTGACGCCTTCGAGATCGCCCTCTGCCACCACGACGGCGTCGTCGAGGCCGCACTTGGCCTTGGCCTCCTTGACGCGGTCGGTGTAGCGCTTGGCGTCGCGGAATTTGAGCGGGTCGGCCGGCACGGTCGGATTCGGCACGACGGTGTAGGAATTCTCGCCGAGCAGGCTCGTCAGGCGCTGCGGCGCCGTCATGCGCTCGTGGTACTCCGAGCCCGGAAAGACGAACTGATTGGCCTCGAGGTCCTTGTAGAAGACCATCTGGCCGGTCTCCGGGCACTTGACCCAGAGATTGTCCGGCACCTCGCGCTTCGTATTCAGGAAGCTGCGGATCTTCGGCCGAACGACGTTATTGATCCAGTTTGCCACGCGCTTAAGGCTCCTTCGCCGAAACCCTCGACCGGCCCCATTTCTGGCCTCGTTGCCGGGCGCCGCGCCCGGTATGCGGCTGCGGCGAGCGGCTCGCCTGCTCCCACCTGCAACCCGAAGGCGCGGCTGGAGCGGGCTTGTGATTGCTGGCCTCGCCAGCGGCGGGCCAATCCCCTAGATGGCCCAGCTCGGGAACGGCCGCATATTCTACTCCCGGCGGTCGCCGAAAGCACGAGACGAGTTGGCACGGGAACCCCGCACCGTCAGCGCCGCATTAGCGGGCCCGCAGCGCTCCCGCAAGGGCCTTAACGAGATTTAGAACGCGCTCGACGGTGTTGCCAGTGGCACGCTGATCCGCGTCCAGGCTTTTCTCGATCTCGGTTACGATCGCCGAGCCGACAACGACGCCATCGGCGAACCGGGCCATGGCGGCAACGTCCGCAGGCGTCTTGACGCCGAAACCGACCACCACCGGAAGCTCGGTCGAGCGCTTGATGCGCTGGATATGGCCCTCGACCTCGGCGACATTGGCCGAGCCCGAGCCGGTGATACCCGTGATCGACACGTAGTAGACGAAGCCCGACGTGTTGGAGAGCACCATCGGCAGGCGCTTGCTATCCGTCGTCGGTGTGGCGAGGCGGACGAAGTTGAGGCCCGCCTCGAGTGCCGGCAGGCAAAGCTCGTCGTCGGCCTCCGGCGGCACGTCGACGACGATGAGGCCATCGACTCCCGCTGCCACCGCGTCGGACAGGAAGCGCTCGTTGCCATAGACGTAGATGGGATTGTAATAGCCCATCAGAACGATCGGGGTGTGATCGTCTTCCTGGCGAAATTCACGAACCATATCAAGTGTTTTTGTCATCCTGTGGCCGGCCTTCAGGGCGCGCAGCGAGGATGCCTGGATGGCCGGTCCGTCGGCCATCGGATCGGAGAAGGGCATGCCGAGCTCGATAATGTCGGCACCCGCCGCGGGCAGGCCGCGCAGGATCGCGTGCGAGGTCGCGAGATCCGGGTCGCCTGCGGTGATGAACGTGACGAAGGCGGCGCGGCCCTCGGCCTTCAGTGCGGCGAAGCGTCGGTCGATGCGTGTCTCGTTCATGGCGCGCCGCCGGTCGGGGGCCGCGGCGGGAACGCGGACCGGGCGGCCCCGCCCGCCGTGCCGGCAGGCAACGGGCCGCCGTGTGGCGCCGCCCTCCCTTAGCACCGGTCAGCGGGCGGCGATAGCGGTCTTGGACGGGGCGCGGGGAAATGTCAGACCGCCTCCGCGATCCGGGCCTCGTTGATGAGCCCTGCGATCTCGGATCGACACGAGCCGCAGTTGGTTCCCGCCCCGAGGCAGTCGCCCACGGCGGCGACCGTGTTGCATCCCTTCTCGACGATGGCCGTGATGATCTCCTTGCGGCCGACTCCGAAGCAGGCGCACACGGTTGCCCCGCGATCCTTAGCCGCAGCTCCAGGCCGTCCGGCGAGGACCTGGAGACGCTCGATGTCGGACAACTCCGCACCGAGCTGGTCGATGGCCCAGGTCCGGGCCGCGGGGACCGGACATTTCGCCACGTAGAACAAACCCAGGCAGCGGGAGCCGTCGAACACGGCGAAGCGGTGCTGACCGGTGGCCGCGTCCACATAGTCGATCAGGCTCGCGGTGGCGGGCGTCGCCGGGCCGACGAGAACGCTGCGGGCGAGCGCCGTCCAGTCGTCGTGGGGAGTGGACGAAGCGATCTCGAGACGAAATCCGCCTGCGACCGGCGCCAGCGCGGCGTAATCGAAGCTGGAGAGGTCTGGCTTGGCGGTGGTCGTTGCGAACGCGTACCAGCGGGCCTTGAACGGGCGCACGGACACTGGCGTGTATTTCGATTCCGGCTGCCCAGAGACCGGATCGGTGTTGCCGGCGACGAGCGTATCGATGCGTGCCCGTGACGAGACTTGATCCGTCCAATGCATCGGCACGAAAACGCTGCCGCGCTGCTGGCGCTCGGTCACGATGGTGCGGACGAGCACCCGCCCACTGGTACTGGCAACCTCGGCGATCATCGCCGGGCGCAGGCCGTAGGCGAGAGCGTCCTCGGGGTGGATCTCGAGGAATGGCTCAGCATAGTGCGAGGTCAGTCGCGCTGTCTTTCCGGTCCGCGTCATCGTGTGCCACTGGTCGCGAATGCGGCCCGTATTGAGCACCAGCGGGAAGGCCCGGCTCGTCTCGCTCGCGGGCGCGCGGTACGGCGTCGCGACGAAACGGGCGCGGCGGTCGGGCGTGTAGAAACCGCCGGCGGCGAAGAAGCGCCTCGGGCCGGCACTGACTTCGCGGGCGGGAGGGTCCGTGGCGGAGTTCGGAAAGGTCGAGGTCGCGGAGCCGTCCTTCGCCGCCGCCCGTCATGGCGGCGTACTCGCGGAAGATGTCGTCGGGTCCTGCGTAGTCGAACGCCGCGCCGAAGCCCATGCGCCGCGCCACTTCCGAAACTTGCCACCAGTCGGGCCGCGCCTCGCCCGGGACATCGAGGAAGGCGCGCTGGCGCGAGATGCGCCGCTCGGAGTTGGTGACCGTGCCGTCCTTCTCGCCCCAGGCGGCCGCGGGCAGCGCGACGTGGGCGAAAGCCATGGTATCGGTCGCACGCGACACGTCGGAGACGACGACGAAGGGGCATTTCGTGAGAGCCGCTTTGACCGTATCGGCCTCGGGTACGCTATCGACCGGGTTGGTGGCGATGATCCAAAGCGCCTTGATGTGCCCCTCTCCGACGGCCCGGAATAGATCGACGGCCTTGAGACCGGGCTTCTCGGCGATGCGCGGGCTCTTCCAGAACTCCTTGGTGATGCGCCGGTGCTCGGGGTTGTCGATCTCCATGTGCGCGGCGAGCATGTTGGCGAGGCCGCCGACTTCGCGACCGCCCATGGCATTGGGCTGGCCCGTCACCGAGAACGGCCCCATGCCGGGCCTGCCGATGCGGCCGGTGGCGAGATGGCAGTTGATGATGGCGTTGACCTTGTCGGTGCCGGCCGACGACTGGTTGACGCCCTGGCTGTAAACGGTGACGACGCGCTCGTACTTACCGAACATCTCGTAGAAATCGAAGATCGACGAGCGCGTGAGGCCGGTGACCTTCGCGATCTCGGCGACGTCGATCGCCTGCGCCGTCGTCAGTGCCGTATAGAATCCGCTCGTGTGGGTGGAGACGTAGTCGCCGTCGACAAGGCCGCGCGCGGCGACGTGCGACAGCAGGCCGTTGAACAGCGCGACGTCGCTGCCGGGCTTCACCGCAAGGTGCACGTCGGCGATCTCGCACGTCGCGGTGCGGCGCGGGTCTATGACGACGACGCGCGTGCCCCGCGCGTCGCGCGCGGCGGCGAGGCGCTGAAACAGCACGGGATGGCACCAGGCGAGGTTGGAACCGACGAGGACGACGAGATCGGCGATCTCGAGATCCTCGTAGCAGCCGGGCACGGTGTCGGTGCCGAACGCGCGCTTGTGGCCGGCGACGGAGGACGCCATGCACAAGCGCGAGTTGGTGTCGATGTTGCCGGTGCCGAAGTAGCCCTTCACGAGCTTGTTGGCGGTGTAATAGTCCTCGTTGAGGATCTGGCCCGAAACGTAGAGGGCGACGCTTTCCGGTCCATGCTCGGCGATGGTTTCCCCGAACCGCCGCGCGACGAGATCGAGCGCGTCGTTCCATGACGCATGCTTGCCCGCGATCTCTGGTGTCAGAAGGCGGTCGTCGAGCGATAGCGTTTCACCGAGCGCGGTACCCTTGGAGCAGAGCCTGCCGAAGTTTGCGGGGTGATCGGGATCGCCTTTGATCTCGGCGGCGCCATCAGGAGTGGGACGGGCCAGCACACCGCAGCCGACGCCGCAGTAGGGGCAGGTGGTGCGGGTCCAGTTCGTGCTCATGATGGGCGTCCTGTCGCGAATGGCATCTCGATCTCCCACCGTGGGCGCGAAGTTCCGCGCCTCACCTTGTTCTGCGCGCCGACGCCAGCTCGGGGTAAGCGTGGCCACTCGGCCGGTGTCACGGCGCCAGCGATGTCGCATCGAGAAGCAGGCGACCCGCCTCGATCCGAACGCGATGCGTCGCGGTCGCGCCTTCGTCGGCGCCGCACGCCGTGCCCGTTTCGAGCGAGATCACCCAGTTGTGCAGCGGGCACGTCACCGATTTGCCGTGCACGATGCCGGCGCTCAGCGGGCCACCCTTGTGCGGGCAGCGGTCGTCGAGGGCAAACACCTCGTCGTCGCTGTTGCGGAAGAGGGCGACGCAGCCGCGCGGCGTCTTGACGACGCGAGAGCCGAGCTTCGGTATGTCCTCGAGCGCGCCGACATCGATCCAATTCCTGGTCGTCATGGTCATTCGGCAGCCTCCTGACGGGTAAGATCGGCGAGCGGGCGGAACTCGTGCGCCTCCTTGCCTTCGGCGCGCTCGCGCCATGGGTCTGTCTGCGAGGTGCTCTGCGAGAGAGCGAACCGCTGGACGAGAGCGGAACGGCGCTCGGCGTCGTCGAGAACAGCCGCGCGGATCGAGTCGAGGCCGACGCGCTTCATCCATTTGTAGATGCGCTCGAGATAGCGGCCCTGCTCGCGGTAGAGCTGTACGATCGCGGCGACGATCTCGACGGTTTCCTCCTGCGTGCTCGAATGTCCGAGCACCTCGGTGCCCTTGATGTCGAGACCGGCGGCGCCGCCGATGTGGATTTCGTAGCCACTGTCGACGCAGATCACGCCGACATCCTTGCAGGTCGCCTCGGCGCAGTTTCGCGGGCATCCGGAGACGGCCAGCTTCACCTTGGCCGGAGTCCACGAACCCCACAGGTGCTTCTCGAGCTTGACGCCGAGACCGGTCGAGTCCTGCGTGCCGAAGCGGCACCAATCGGAGCCGACGCAGGTCTTGACCGTGCGCAGGCCCTTGGCGTAGGCGGCGCCGGAAACCATGCCCGCCCTGTTGAGGTCGGCCCAGACCGCCGGCAGATCCTCCTTGCGAACGCCGAGCATGTCGATGCGCTGGCCGCCGGTCACCTTCACCGTCGGGATCTTGAACTTCTCGACCACATCGGCGATGGCGCGCAGCTCGTCCGCGCTGGTCAGGCCGCCCCACATGCGCGGAACGACGGAGTAGGTGCCGTCTTTCTGGATGTTGGCGTGCACGCGCTCGTTGATGAAGCGCGACTGGCTGTCGTCATGATACTCGCCGGGCCAGGTCGCGAGCAGGTAGTAGTTGAGCGCTGGCCGGCACTTGGCGCAGCCATTCGCGGTCTTCCACTCCAGCTCCTGCATCACGGCGGGGATCGACTTCAACTGCTTCGCCACGATCAGGCGGCGCACGTCGTCGTGCCCGTGGTCGGTGCAGCCGCACATCGGCTGAACCGCGGCGGGGTTGTAAGCGTCGCCGAGCGTGAGCTTCATCACGTGCTCGACGAGGCCGGTGCACGAACCGCACGAGGCCGAGGCCTTGGTGTGCGCGCGCACGTCGTCCAGCGAAGTTAGGCCCTTCTCGCGAATGGCCGAGACGATCCGACCCTTACATACGCCGTTGCAGCCGCAGATTTCCGCATCATCCGGCAACGCTGCAACGGCCGCCGTAGGGTCCAGCGGGGAGCCTCCGGCATAGCTCTGGCCGAAGATCAGTGTGTCGCGCAGCTCGGTCACGTCGCTACCGCGCTTCAACAGATCGAAGAACCACGCGCCATCCTGCGTTTCGCCGTACATGACGACGCCGGTCAGCTTGTTCTCCTTGAGCACGAGGCGCTTGTAGACGCCGCGCGCCGCATCGCGCAGCACGATCTCCTCGCGGTCCGGCGCTTCCGCGAAGTCACCAGCGGAAAACAGATTGATGCCCGTGACCTTGAGCTTGGTCGCTGTCGCGGTCGGGCTGAAGCGCGCTTCGTCGTTGCCGGTGAGCTGTGCCGCGACGACGTTGGCCATCTCGTAGAGTGGCGCGACGAGGCCGAACACCTGTCCGTCCGCTTCGGCGCATTCGCCGAGCGCGAAGATGTCGGGATCGCTGGTTCGCATCGACGCATCGACGACGATGCCGCGATTGACGTTGAGGCCCGCCGCCTTGGCGAGCATGGCGTTGGGCCGGATGCCGACCGCCATGACGACGATGTCGGCAGCGATCTCGGTGCCGTCGTCGAGGCGAACGGCGCTGACGCGCTGGGGACCGAGCGCGGCGTGCGTCGCCACGATCTCCTTGGTGTTGGCGCGCGTGATCACGTCGATGCCGCGTGCTTCGACGGCCTTCTTCAGCAGGTAGCCAGCGTTCGCATCGAGCTGGCGCTCCATCAGCGTCGGCATCAGGTGCAGGGCGTTCGCGACGCTGCCGTGCTCCTTGGGGCTGGCCGCGGCCTGGAGGCAGAGCAGGCTGCCGCCGACGACGACCGCCCGGCCGCCGGCCTTCGCCGCGATCAGCATGGCGTTGACGTCGTCGAGGTCGCGATAGGTGAGCACGCCCGCCAGCGTGTGGCCGGGCACCGGAATGACGATCGGCAGCGATCCGGTTGCGATGATCAGCTTGTCATAGCTCGCGGTGATGCCGTTCTCGGACGTCACGGTCTTCGCCGCGCGGTCGATCGCGGTGACCTTCTGTCCCTTGTGCAGGGTGACGCCGTGCTCCGCATACCAGCCGTCGCCGTGGATGACGATCTCTTCGAACGATTTCTCGCCCGAGAGAACCGGCGACAGCATGATGCGGTCGTAATTGACGCGCGGCTCTGCGTTGAAAATCGTGATCTCGTATTGGTCGGGTGCCACCTCGAGCAGGCGCTCGAGCGCGCGCCCGGGGGCCATGCCGTTGCCGATGACGACCAGTCTCTCCTTCATGGCTTTCCCTCAGGCGGCTGCGTTGTTGGAGACGGAATGCGGCGCGGGATCTGCGGTCGGTGACTTGTGGCGCTTGGCGCCGATCGCCGCGAGTGCCTCGGCGGACGGATTTGCGCCGCCCTCGTAAGCCTCGAGGAATTCGAGCAGCTCCTGGCGATAGGCGTAGTAGTCGGGATGCTCGAGCAGCGCGGCGCGCGTGCGCGGGCGCGGCAGGTCGACGTTCATGATGTTGCCGATGCGGGCGTTGGGTCCGTTCGACATCATCACGACGCGGTCGGCGAGCAGGATCGCCTCGTCGACATCGTGGGTGACGCAGATGGCGGTGACCTTGGTGCGGCTCCACACCTCCATCAGCACTTCCTGAAGCTCCCAGCGTGTCAGGCTGTCGAGCATGCCGAACGGCTCGTCGAGCAGCAGCAGCTTCGGCGAGAGCGCGAAGGCGCGGGCGATGCCGACGCGCTGGCGCATGCCGTTGGAGAGTTCCTTCGCGATACGATCCATGGAGTCGGCGAGGCCGACGCGCTCGAGGTAGTACTCGACGATCTCGTCGCGCTCCGAGCGCTTCGCGTGCGGATAGACGCGATCGACGCCGAGGGTGACGTTCTCACGCGCGCTGAGCCAGGGAAACAGCGAGGGAGCCTGGAACACGACGGCACGGTCCGGGCCGGCGGCGCTTACCTCGCGGCCGTCGAGGATGATGCCGCCCTCGGTCGCATCCGTGAGGCCGGCGACCATCGAGAGCACGGTGGACTTGCCGCAGCCCGAATGGCCGATGAGCGAAATGAACTCGCCCTTCTTGACCTTGAGGTCGACGCCGTCGACGACCTTGAGCGGGCCCTTCGGCGTCGGGAACGTCTTCGAGAGCTGCGAGAACTCGAGATAGCGCTCGTTGAGCTTCGATGCCGCAGCTTCGACATAGGCCTTCGGCAGCTTGCTCTTTCCCGACTTCAGCGTGATCGGAAGCACGTTCGGCAGCGTGCGCGAGCTGGCGGCGTGCGACGAGCGATCCGATGCGATGTTCATCAGGTAGGTGGTGATCGAGTTGCGCAGCTCCTTGAAGCCGGGCGTATCACCGATCGTCGCATGATCGCGCGGGCGCGGCAGGTCGACCTTGAATTCCTTGCCGAGCGTCGCGTTCGGGCCGGGAAGCAAGGGAATGATGCGGTCGGCGAGAAGGATGGCCTCGTCGACGTCGTTGGTGATGAGCAGGACGGTACGCTTGTCCTGCTCCCAGATGTGCTCGATCTCGTCCTGGAGCTTGGCGCGGGTGAGAGCGTCGAGCGCGGAGAGCGGCTCGTCGAGCAGCAGGATCTCGGGGCTCATGGCCCACGCCCCGGCAACCCCCACCCGCCTGCGCACCCCCCCCGAGGGCGCCGC
>CALMPK010000073.1 GCA_937873575.1 uncultured Hyphomicrobiaceae bacterium | reverse complement strand
GCTTCGCTTTCGCCTGCGCGGCGCGCACCAGCGTCAGGTGCCCGTCGTGCAAGGCGCCCATCGTCGGCACGAGCGCGACGGGCTCTCCGGCCTTGCGCCACAGTTGAACCGCCTTGCGGATATCTTTGACGGTGCGCAGCGTTTTCACGTTACGGGTTCGCGATGCCATGGTCGTCCTGGTGCTGATGCGGCGTGGGGAGTGGCTGAGCCGTGAGGCGCCGGCACGCTGCGTCGAAGGCGGTAGCGCCGTCAAGTGTCGGCCAGAGGCGGATCGCGCGGCGATTTGCTAACATCGCGCTGAAACGGCGAATCGGCCGATGCGGCGCGGCGTGTCGCGCCGGGCAGGTGCCGGAGCAACTGTTCGAGGGTAGGCGGATTTGGGACTGAAGGCCAGGGCAGCCGCGGACGCGGACAGACAAGACGCGGCGAAGCCGAGCGTGGCGGACGCGGGGGCCTCGGCTCGCCTGCCTCAGCGCGAGGAGATCTCCGCGTTTCATCTCATCGACGAGGCGCGCCTCGTCGGCATGCTCGTCGAGCGTGCCGCCTATACCGAGGACGAGGCGCGGCGCACCGCCGAGATCGCGCGCCGTCTCGTCGTCGCAATGCGTTCCGGGCAAGGCAGTGCAGGCGGCGTCGATGCCTTCATGCGCGAGTATGGCCTGTCGAGTGAAGAAGGTGTCATTCTGCTCTGTCTGGCGGAGGCGCTGCTGCGCATTCCCGACGCCGATACCGCCGACAAGCTGATCGCCGAGAAGATCGGCGAGGGCCAGTGGGCACGCCACCTCGGTGCTTCGGCCAGCACCTTCGTCAATGCCTCGACCTTCGGGCTGATGCTGACGGGCAAGGTCGTCCGGTTCGGATCGGCGGATGGCGTCTCGCCGCTCGACACCATCAAGCGCATGGTGGCGCGCTCTGGCGAGGGGGTTATTCGTCAGGCGTTGCGCCGCGCGGTGAAGCTGCTCGGCGACCAGTTCGTGCTCGGCCGCTCGATCGAGCAGGCGATCAGGCGCGCCGCGTCATGGGAAGCGAAGGGCTATCGCCTTTCCTATGACATGCTCGGCGAGGCGGCACGCAGCGATGCCGACGCCAAGCGATATTTCGACCGCTACATGCACGCGATCGAAGCGGTTGGTGCCGCGGCGGGGCGCTTCGCTGGCGGCAGCCATGCCGACGCACTCACGGCGCGGCCGAACATATCGGTGAAGCTGTCGGCAATTCATCCGCGCTTCGAGCCGGGCAAGGAGCGCCGGCTGACCGACGAGCTCGAGCCACGGCTGTTGACGCTGGCGCGGGCCGCGCGCGAACGCGGCGTCACCATCACCATCGACGCCGAGGAACAGGACCGTCTCGACATCGAGCTCAAGAGCTTCGCCGCGACCCTCGCCAACCCCGCGCTCGACGGCTGGCAGGGGCTCGGCATCGCCGTTCAGGCCTACTCGCGCCGCGCCATGCCGGTGCTGCGCTGGCTGCGGCAGATCTCGGAAGCGACGAGCAAGCGCATTCCAGTGCGTCTGGTCAAGGGCGCTTATTGGGACAGCGAGATCAAATGGGCGCAGGAGCGTGGCCTCGCCGATTATCCGGTGCTGACGCGCAAGGCCCACACCGATCTCTCCTACCTCGCCGCGGCCCGCTACCTCCTCGCCTACCGTGAGGCATTCTATCCGGCCCTCGCCACGCACAACGCGCAGTCGCTCGCCGCCGTTCATGTGATCGCCGGCGCCGCGCCGTTCGAATTCCAGCGGCTGCACGGCATGGGCGAGGCGCTCTACGCGGAGGTCGTCGGCGAAGGCAAGCTCGGCCGCCAGGCCCGCATCTACGCCCCCGTCGGCGAGCACGAGGACCTGCTCGCTTATCTCGTTCGCCGCTTGCTCGAGAACGGTGCCAACTCCTCCTTCGTGCATCGCATGTCGGACGCGGCGACGACGGTGGACGAGATCGTCGCCGATCCGGTGCAGGCGCTCGCCACGGAATGGACGGATGGCGGCAAGGCCCGTATCGAAGCATCGCTCCGGCTGCCGAGGCCACGCAATATTCTGCTGCCAGCCCGCGACGTCGCCGAGGGATTGGCGATTGCCGAGCCGGCGGTGCGCGACGGCCTTCTCGGCGATGTCCGCGCTGCGCTACAGAAACAGCCCTTCACCGCCGCGCCGATCATCGGTGGTGCCGTCGACGCTTCTGCACCAGCGCGCTTGGCGCTTTGTCCACACGATCGACGCGAGCGGCTCGGCGAGGTTCATGTCGCCAACGCCGCGCAGGTCGAGGCGGCGCTCGCCAAGGCCACGGCCGCCGCGCATTCCTGGGACATGACGCCGTCGGCGCGACGGGCCGAGGTGCTCGACGCCGCCGCGCGCATGTTCGTGCGCGACCGTGCTAAGCTCATCGCGCTGATCGTGCGGGAGACGGGACGCACATTCGAGAACGCTCACGCCGAGGTGCGCGAGGCCGTCGATTTCCTGCGCTATTACGCGAGCGAGGCGCGCCGCACGCTGGGAGAACCACTGCGGCTTCCCGGGCCCACGGGTGAGGTGAACACGCTGTCGCTGCGCGGACGCGGGCCGATCGCGGCGATCAGCCCGTGGAATTTCCCGCTGGCGATCTTCACCGGGCAAATCGCGGCGGCGCTCGCGGCCGGCAATCCGGTTGTCGCCAAGCCGGCCGAGCAAAGTCCCCTCGTCGCACACGCGGCGGTGCTGCTGATGCATGAAGCTGGCGTCCCGCCGGATTGTCTCCACTTGCTTCCGGGAGCCGGAGACATCGGCGCCATGCTGGTCGGCGACAAGCGGATCAAGGGTGTCGTGTTCACGGGGTCGGTCGAGACGGCGTGGTCGATCCAGCGCGCGCTTGCCGGACGGCGTGGCGCACTCGTACCGTTCATCGCGGAGACCGGCGGCGTCAACGCGATGATCGCGGATTCTTCCGCCCTGGCCGAGCAGGTGGTGCGCGACTGCGTGCGTTCCGCGTTCGACAGCGCCGGGCAACGCTGCTCGGCGGCACGCATTCTGTATCTGCAGGAGGACATCGCGCCGCGCGTGATCGATATGCTCGTCGGCGCCACCGAGGCGCTCGATCTCGGCGACCCGCTCGACCCGGCGACCGACATCGGCCCGCTGATCGAGGAGCAGGCGCAGGATGCGGTCGAGGGGCACAAGCTGCGGATGTCGCGCGGCCACAAGAAGCTGGTCGATCTGCCGCTGCCGAACGAGTGCCGGCCGGGAACCTTCGTCACGCCGGCCATCTACGAGGTGTCTCGCCTCGGCGACATCGGCGGCGAGGTGTTCGGCCCCGTGCTGCACGTCGTGCGCTATGCGCGCGGCCGGCTCGACGAGGTGATCGGTGAGATCAATGCCGCGGGCTTCGGCTTGACGATGTCGCTGCACAGCCGGATCGAGGCGGTGGCGGACCACGTGGCCGAACATGCGCGGGTCGGCAATCTCTACGTCAACCGCAATCAGATCGGCGCCGTTCCGGGCATGCAGCCGTTCGGCGGCGAGGGACTTTCCGGAACCGGGCCGAAGGCGGGCGGTCCGCACATGCTGCGGGCGCTGACGGCGGAGCGGGTGCGCACCACGGACGTCACGGCGACGGGCGGCAATTACGAGCTCCTCTCGCGCGATTGACGGATGCGGAGATGGAATGAGCGACGTCTGACACAGGGCAGAGGGCCCGTGTCGTCGCTCCTGTTCCGCCGTGTACGAGTGCGTTGCGCCGGAACGCCGTCGTCGCCATGTTGATGGACGCGCGGTGGACATCAGTCTCTATCGGCAAGTGCAGGCGCCGCGTGCGGGAACCGGGCCGTTTGATGAGCAAGGACGAGAAACCGCCTGAGAAACCGACGGCGACGCGCCAGCCGATCGCCGGCGGAGAGGTGCGTGGTGCGCATCCCGTTGCTCCTGCGACCGGTGCGACGCCCCCCGCCGTCGAGCGTTCGAGCGATACCGAGGTTCGCGATTTCGTCGCGCGAATGCGCAGCCGGCCGGTGGAAGCGGCGACGGGAAATGGCCGTCTCGTGTTCGCCATGGACGCGACGATGAGCCGTCAGCCGACATGGGATATGGCGCTGGCCTTGCAGGCCGAGATGTTCGGTGTGGTCAAGGCCGTCGGCGGGCTCGACGTGCAGCTCGTCTATTTCCGTGGTGCCGGTGAATGCCGTGCCTCGCGTTGGGTTTCCGATCCCGACGCGCTCGCGCGCCTGATGGCGACGGTGTCGTGTCAGGGCGGATACACGCAGATCGGCAAGGTGCTGTCGCACACGCGCGGTGAGGCCGAGAAGAAGCGCGTCAACGCGCTCGTGTACGTCGGCGACTGCATGGAGGAAGCGGTCGACGATCTGTGCGGTCGCTCGGGAGAGCTCGCCTTGCTCGGCGTGCCGGTGTTCCTATTCCAGGAGGGACGCGATGGAGCCGCCGAGCGGGCCTTCCGCGAGATAGCGCGGCTCACGAACGGCGCATGGTGCCGCTTCGATGCCGGCGCCGCCGCGCAACTGCGCGAGCTGCTCGCAGCCGTCGCCGTCTACGCGGCGGGCGGGCGCAGAGCGCTCGAAAGGTTGACTGAGGGGAGTGGCGCCGAGGGTGCACGGCGCCTGCTCGCGTCGCTGCCGCCGCCGCGGTCGGCATCGGAGGGCCGCGGCTGATGCAGGCGTTCATTCTCGGGCTCCTTGCGCTCGCCGTCGTGCTCGTGCTCGTCAACCGCTTTACCAATGCGAGCCCGGCGCGGCTTGCGCGCAACGTCAAGCGATGGGCCGGTGCGGCGATGATCGCGGTGGCGGTGCTGCTCGCGGTGCGTGGGGCGGCGGCGCTGTCGATGCCCGCGGCGATGCTGGGTCTCTGGCTTCTTGGTGAAGGTTTCGGTCTCCGCTCCGGGCGCACCACGCGCTCGAGTGGGCAGACGTCGCGCGTCGTCACCGATCATCTCGAGATGGAGTTGGAGCACGACACCGGGCGCATCAGCGGGACCGTGACGCGCGGCCTATTCTCGGGGCGGTCCATCGAAAGCCTCGCGGCGGAAGAGCTGGCGCTGCTGTGGCAGGACTGCCGGCTGACCGACCAGCAGTCGGCGCAGATACTGGAGGTCTACCTCGATCATCGCCACCCGACATGGCGCGAGGACGTGGCGCGGGGTGAAGAGCGCATGGCGAGCGCGCCCGATGGGCGCATGTCGGTGGAGGAAGCTTACGAGATCCTCGGTCTGTCGCGCGGCGCAACCCGCGAGGATGTTCGCCAAGCGCATCGCGAGCTGATGTTGAGGCTCCATCCCGACCGTGGCGGCTCGACCTATCTCGCCGCCAAGATCAACGAAGCAAAGGACGTGCTGCTCGAAAAGCTCAAGTGAGACTTGCAGGTGATGGGCGCGAGCGAGGGGGGCCGCCATCGCCCGCGGAATTGAGGTCTCGGTCCATCGAGGGTCGTGACGGCAATCCCCAAACGATCGAAGCCTGGCCCCAATCGATCGAAGCCTGGAGAGGGGATGCCCGCCCTGCTTGTGAAGCGGGCGTCATCCGTGCGGTCATTGCCCGCGGGCAACGAGGCAGTCGATCGAGCGCCGGCGCAATTCGAGGCAGACCTCGGCGGCACGCGGCTGGTCGAAGCCGGCGAAGCGGGCGCGATAGAATTGCCGGTCACCTTTGGCGACGGGCTCGGTGACATTCTCTGCGGCAGCGAGCAGTCTGGAGAACTGATCGCGGACAGACTTCAACTGCCGCGCTGCTTCTTCTGCGCTGTTGAAGGCACCGACCTGCACCATGAAGGCGCCGTTGGTACCGCGCGCGGCGGCGGGGGAGGCGGCGGCCAGACGCATCGTGCCGGCAGGCGACGCGGGCGCGGCCTGCGGCTTGTTTTCGGCAGCGGTATCCACCGGGCCGCGCAGATTATAGGTCGGGGGCTGCGGGACGGGCGCCGAGGCAACCGCCGTCGTCGAGGCGCCGCCATCTCCGCCTTGCCCGCCGCTGGCGAGGATCCGTGCCAATTGCTCGTGTAAAGTCGAAGGAGCGCGACCGAGTGCGACCTCGTTCGATGCCGCGGGCGTGGCCGCAGTATCGGGAGCCGGCGGTTGAGTATCGCGAAGGGCGGGGGGAGCCTCGGGCGAGTGCGGCACGATGGCGCCGTTCACCTGCGACGCAGTGCGGGTCTCGGCGCCGCCTTCGACGATCGTGTCGAGCATCACCGGGCGGACGCGCGCGACGGCGATGCGCGACGACAGATCAGACGCCGCCTCGGGCTCGGCGGGTGCGGGTGACGGCCTCGCGGGTACCTGAGCGACCTGCGGCTCGTTCGCCTTCTGCGGTTGTGCTTTCGCTGCTGGTTTCTCCGCCGCGCTGGCCTTGTTGGCGACGGTCGCCGCCCATGCCGCGGGTTGCGGACGCTTGGCGGGCGCGGGATTGGCGACGAGCAGCGGCTCCTTGCGCCGCGTGCGCTTGGTCGAAGCCTTGGCAAAGGCCCGGTCGAGCATCGCACGCATCTGCGCGTTGCGGCTGCCGGCCGTGTTGCCGCCGAAGACCGCGGCGACGAGATGGCGCCCGTCGCGGCGCACGGAGCTGACGAGATTGAAGCCCGAGGCACGGGTATATCCGGTCTTGATGCCGTCGGTGCCCTGGTAGTGATAGAGCAGCGTGTTGTGGCTGCGGAAGCTCGAGCCCTTGTAGGTGAAGCTCTTGGTCGAGAACACGCCGTAGTGGCTCGGGAAGTCGTCCTGCAGGTGCAGCGCCAGCGTCAGCATGTCGCGCGCGGTCGTCTTCTGCTCGTCGTTCGGCAGGCCGGATGCGTTCTTGAACGTCGTGCGGCTCATGCCGATCTCGCGCGCCTTCTGCGTCATCAGGCGGGCGAAGTTCGACTCGCTGCCGGCGATGTGCTCGGCGATAGCGACAGCGATGTCGTTGGCCGACTTGGTGACCAGCGCGCGGACCGCATCGCGGAACGTGATCGTTTCGCCCGGCTCGAGCTCGAGCTTCGACGGCGGCTGCGCGGCCGCCTGGGCGCTGATCGTGATCTTGTCGGAATAGCTCAGGCGCCCCTTCTCGATGAGATCGAACGCCATATAGAGTGTCATCATCTTGGTGAGCGAGGCGGGGTAGCGCGGTTCGTCGGCGTCGGTGGCGTAGAGCACTGCGCCCGAATTGGCGTCGATCACCATGGCCGCCCGATCGGCTGCCCAAGAAACAGTCGCCGTTCCCAGCCACGCAACCGCGACGCCGAGCGCCGCCATGAGCGCTCGAACGAAGTGGAGCCCGCCTGCGCCGATTCGCGCGCGGCCCGAGGACCTGTTTGCATCGCCGTACACGATAGTGACACCCGATCCCTGTAGTGAAGGCCCGGCGGACCGATCCCGATTGACGTGCCCGGAAACCGTCCGCGGCAATGCTGCCCTTTGCGGCAATTGTGCCCTGCCCCGATGGCCAAGGAAGCGAACCATTGTTTTCGGGCAGCTTTTTGGCGTCCGCTGCCTCGTTTTGGTCGAATCTCTCAGCTCTCGGGAAACGGATGGTTAATGCGGGCGTTAGAGCACACAGACCTGCCCTGCGCGGGGGTGCGTCAAAAGTTTTGTGCGCTGCAACATTTTTCGCTTGAAACGCTTCCGGTCCGCGCCTATTAATGAGGCATGCGGTTGTGCATTGCAGCATGAATTTGAGGGCGGCCGGTCCGCCGCCCAGGCGTCCACCCCCGAAAACGAGGATACGATCATGATGAAGGGTTTCGACATTAAGGGCTTCGAGGACATCCAGAAGCTCGGCCAGGCCAACATGGACACGACGATGAAGCTGTTCAGCGAGATGACCAAGAGCTGGCAGGCAATTGCCGCAGAAATGAGCGACTACACGAAGCGCTCGTTCGAGGATGGCACCGCGACGTTCGAGAAGATCATCGGCGCGAAGTCGGTCGAGCAGGTCGTCGATCTCCAGACGAAGTACGTCAAGCGCAGCTACGACGAGTACATGCACCAGATGACCAAGATCGGCAGCATGTACGCCGAGCTCGCCAAGGAAGCCTACCGCCCGGTCGAGAAGCTGATGCAGGGCCAGCGCTAAGCGAGCGCTCACGTCCCGCAGTTTCAAAGGCCCGGCGTTCGCGCCGGGCCTTTTTTTGTCACGCGCGCCTCCCACATGATCGGCTGGGATCGTTCGTCGCGTAACCGTTTCGAACGACATCCGCAGCTCTGGCCGCAGCCCGATTGCGAGGGGGAGGAGGGTCCAGTACAGTCAACGAATAACGCTCGGAAATTCACGTTCGCAGGTTCTCGCTACAACACGATCGCGTTGCGAACGTTTCTTCCGAATGCCCGGGCGAGTAAGCCTCCGGAGCGCGTGCTCACGGCGGCATGCATGAGCAACCGATCGCCGAGCCACCGACAGACATGAGCCACACCGACGCCGAAACACTCCTCGCGCCCAGCCGAGGCCCATCCGCTCGCTCAACCGGCCGGCCTGCCGCCAGCGAAGGTTCGGCGGTCGATGGACTGCGCCTGGCCGGCAAGGACGACGAGCCCGGCAAGGGTGGTAACGGAACCGGCGGCGGAAACGAAAATGATGGCGACGGCGAAGGTCGCACCGGCATCGTCACCAAGACGCGGCCGAAGACGAAGAAGCCGTCGCTCTACAAAGTCCTGCTTCTGAACGATGACTACACGCCCATGGAATTCGTGGTGCTCGTTCTGGAGCGGTTCTTCAACAAGGGTCGCGAGGACGCCACGCGCATCATGCTTCACGTGCACCACAAGGGCGTCGGCATCTGTGGAGTTTACACTTTCGAGGTTGCGGAAACCAAGGTCACACTTGTGACCGATTTCGCTCGTCAGCATCAGCATCCGCTCAGATGCACCATGGAGAAGGAGTAAGGCATAAGTGCCATCGTTCTCGAAAAGCCTCGAACAAGCCCTGCATCGTGCGCTCGAATACGCCAACGAGCGTAATCACGAAGCGGCCACCCTCGAGCATCTGCTGTTGTCGCTGATCGACGATCGCGACGCGGCAGCCGTGATGCGCGCCTGCAATGTCGATCTCGAGAAGCTACGCAAGCGGCTGATCGAGTTCGTCGATGGCGAGCTCGATTACCTGGTGATGCAGGGATCGAGCGAAGCATCCCCAACCAATGGCTTCCAGCGCGTCATCCATCGCGCCGTCGTGCACGTCCAGTCGTCGGGGCGCGAGGAAGTTACCGGCGCCAACGTGCTCGTCGCCATCTTCGCCGAGCGCGAGAGCCATGCCGCCTATTTCCTGCAGGAGCAGGAGATGACGCGGTTCGATGCCATTCAGTACATCAGTCATGGGCTGGCCAAGCGGCCTGGGATGTCCGAGCCGCGCCCCGTCACCGGCGTCGATGAGGAACAGATGCGCGACGGCGATGAGAAGAAGTCGGGGCAGGACGCGCTCAACACGTATTGCGTCAATCTCAACAAGAAGGCCCGCGACGGTAAGATCGATCCACTGATCGGTCGCGAGCCCGAGGTGCTGCGGACCATCCAGGTGCTGTGCCGCCGGCAGAAGAACAACCCGCTGCTGGTGGGTGACCCGGGTGTCGGCAAGACCGCCATCGCCGAGGGCCTCGCGCGCAAGATCGTGCGCGGAGAGGTTCCCGAGGTGCTGCGCGACGCGACGATCTTCGCGCTCGACATGGGCGCGCTGCTCGCCGGCACGCGCTATCGCGGCGACTTCGAGGAGCGGCTCAAGGCCGTGATGCGCGAGGTCGAGAACTATCCGGGCGCAGTGCTGTTCATCGACGAGATCCACACGGTCATCGGTGCCGGCGCCACGTCGGGCGGTGCGATGGATGCGTCGAACCTGCTCAAGCCGGCGCTGCAATCGGGCGCCGTGCGCTGCATCGGTTCGCCCCCCTACAAGGAGTACCGCCAGCACTTCGAGAAAGATCGCGCACTCGTGCGCCGATTCCAGAAGATCGACGTCAAGGAGCCGACGGTCGAGGATGCGATCGAGATCCTGCGCGGACTGAAGCCCTACTTCGAGGAGTTCCACCAGCTCAAGTACACCAACGACGCCATCAAGGCGGCGGTGGAGCTGGCGGCGCGCTACATCCACGACCGCAAGCTACCCGACAAGGCGATCGATGTGATCGACGAGACCGGCGCCTCGCAGATGCTGGTGCCAGAGGGCAAGCGCAAGAAGAAGATCGGCGTCAAGGAGATCGAGGCGACGGTCGCCACCATGGCGCGGATTCCACCGAAGACGGTCACCAAGTCGGATGCCGAGGTGCTGGTCAATCTCGAGCGCGATCTCAAGCGTCTCGTGTTCGGCCAGAACCGCGCGATCGACGCGCTGTCGTCGGCGATCAAGCTCGCCCGCGCGGGCTTGCGCGAGCCGGAGAAGCCGATCGGCAGCTATCTGTTCTCGGGCCCGACCGGTGTCGGCAAGACCGAGGTCGCCAAGCAGCTCGCGAGCCTGATGGGTGTCGAGCTCCTGCGTTTCGACATGTCGGAATACATGGAGAAGCACACCGTCTCGCGTCTGATCGGCGCGCCGCCGGGCTATGTCGGCTTCGACCAGGGCGGCCTACTGACGGATGGCGTCGACCAGCATCCCCATTGCGTGCTGTTGCTCGACGAGATCGAGAAGGCGCATCCGGACCTGTTCAACATCCTTCTGCAGGTCATGGATCACGGCAAGCTGACCGACCACAACGGCAAGCAGGTCGACTTCCGCAACGTCATTCTCATCATGACGACCAACGCCGGTGCGTCCGACATGGCGAAGGCGCCGATCGGCTTCAACCGCGCCAAGCGTGAGGGCGAGGATACGGAGGCGGTCAACCGGCTGTTCACGCCGGAGTTCCGCAACCGTCTCGACGCCGTCATCGCGTTCGACGGCCTGCCGCCCGAGGTCATCACCAAGGTGGTCGAGAAGTTCATCTTCCAGCTCGAGGCGCAGCTCGCCGATCGCGGCGTCACGTTCGAGCTCTCCGAGGCCGCGACGAAGTGGCTTGGAGAGCGCGGCTACGACGAGAAGTTCGGCGCACGACCGCTCGCCCGCGTCATCCAGGAGCACATCAAGCGGCCGCTCGCCGACGAGCTGCTGTTCGGTCGTCTGGAGCATGGCGGCACGGTGCGCGTGCTGGTCGAGGGCGAGGGCGAGGAGTCGAAGCTGGCGTTCGAGTTCCTGCCGGTCGATCCGGCGAGGAAGCCCAAGCCCGTCGACGATGACGACGACGTCGAGACCGAGGCCGTGGTGGAGACGGTCGCGGCGGAGCCGGCATCGCGCCGCGCGCTGCCGAGCCCGCGCGAGAAGAAGGACAAGGGGCCGACCCCGCCGAAAGGCAACG
>CALMPK010000072.1 GCA_937873575.1 uncultured Hyphomicrobiaceae bacterium | reverse complement strand
GTGGCAAACGACGGGGCCGTCGACTCACTCGCCGCAAACGCGCAAGCCCCCATCGTCGTGCTTGCGGCGTCGAAAGGCCGGCAGGAAAGCTTCGAGGCACCGAGCGGCAACGGTGGACTGTTCACGCAAACACTGGCGCAACTGATCGGTGCAAAGCGGGCGACGACGGACACCGATCATGATGGCGTTCTCGCCATCAGCGAGCTTTACCGAAGCCTACGTCAGGCCGTCGATTCAACGTCGCGCGGGCAGCAGACACCATGGCTCGTGCGCAAGAACCTCGTCGGCGATGCGCCTCTCTTCTGAAACGGCGCCCTGTAAGGCGTCGGGTCGCACCGCGAGGTTGGCGCCGCGATCACGCGTCGGCGACTTCGACCTCAATTCCAGCGATTGCCCCAGCCGGTGACTGAGCGAGACGGAGGATGCGGGTCAGGCACTCCACAAGACGCCAGGGCTTGCGAGATAAGCGTATTCGAATTGCGCAGCACACCCGTGCCCAACGTATAGTTCTTGCAGGACGCCCCCATGGCCTTGATGACGTTCATCATGCAATTCGCGAGCGCGCGGACATTTGGCTATGGGCCAGCGCCGATGCCGACACTGAAGACGTGCTCGGAGGCGCGCCCATCTGGGGAATAGATCGCGACACCATCGTTACCAGTTCCGGTTCTGCCGTGCGTTGCGATCCCGCGCGCCGACTGTCGGCAGCGCCACTGAAAATTGGAGGAAACGCGTCATGCCGGTCGCTCCGGTCTGATCGGCCCGTCATGACGTTAGCAATGCATCGAGGTCCGTGGCAACCCAGCCGGGCCTATCCGCAGCTCACCTTCATGCCGCCTTGGCGGCCGACGTTTACGGGCAGGGATCGACCAAGCAATCCATATCGCCGATGATGACGCAAACGTCTGGCCCATCCTGCGGCGTGTGACCAGGCGGGCAACGGACCTTGACCTTGCAGCTAAATGGAACGCCGCACTTCGGTTTGTCGGGCTTGTCTGGCTCATCCGGCTTGTCCGGCTGCGAAGGCTGACCTTGCTTCTCGTTCTTCCATAGCTTGCCCGGCGAACAGCCATCGAACTTGCAATTGAAGAACGGCTTGCATTTCGAAGCATCGCCTTCCGCCAAGGCGTCCTTCGGACACTCGAAGCTCGGCTCGCAATTGGTCACAGCAGACTGACATTTCTGCTTTTCGAGCGCGCCGGCTGGGCTCGTTATGAAAGCAAGTGCCAAAGCAAAGAAGGGAAAGAGAAAGCGGCGGACCATCATGATCGTTGAACCACCAAAAAATCACGCGGCGGACGCTCCGCCCCATCGACGAGAAAAAGCGTACTCGCGGCGCGCGTTGCTGCCTAGGTTCGATTTAGTCGAATACGGCCTTGGCTGATGGCGCGGCCTTCGCGCCCGATCATGTTCGCTGCGATGAGACGGCGTGCGAAAGAGCGAGGCGCGCTCACCTCATGGTTCAGAGCGCACGCTGCGAATTTCATGGATCACATCGTCAAGTCGATCAAAGCTGATTGCACTCGAGATCGAAGAGGCATCCTCACTCCTCGCCTTGAACGCCCGCCTCGTCCTCATCTCGCCTTTCGCCGTCCTCGCCTTCTTCCAACTCCGCATAGCGTAGCGCAACAACGACGCGCTTCGCGGCGAGATCGACGCTCGGAACGAACGCCTTGGTGAACGGCACCAGCTCGGTTGCGCGGCTGTCGGTCTTGCGGATCTCGAGCAAATCGCTCGCGCCGAAATTCTGCACGGCGAGAACCGAGCCGATCTCCGCGCCGGTCTCGTCGACGGCGACGAGGCCGATCAGGTCTTCATGATAGAAAGCATCTTCTTCCGGCTCGGGCAGCGCCTTGCGCTCCACCCAGAGCTCGCGCCCCTTCAAGGCCTCGGCACCATTGCGATCGCTGACCCCCGCGACGCGCACCACGACGCCCTTTGGCGTCACCCGCAGCACCTTGAGTTTCAGCGGCGCCTTGCCATCGGCATCGGTGAGAGGACCATAGCTGGCGATCGCCGCCGCATCGCCCGTGTGCGTCTTCACCAGCACTTCGCCGCGAATGCCGTGCGCGACCGAGATATGACCGAGCAGGATGCGCCTGCCTTCTGTTCCAGTGCTCACCGAGGGAAGGGTCCTTTCTTGTTTTGTGATCCGGCGCTCGCGCCGGCGCGCCTCGCGCGCTGAACCCGCTGACGCGGGTTGAAGTGTAATTCGTCCGGCGCTCGCGTGGCACTACATCGCGCGCTGAACCTGCTGACGCGGGGTGAAGTGCAGTTCGTCTGGCGCTCGCGCCGGCGCGCCTCGCGCGCCGAACCCGCTGATGCGGGTTGAAGTGTAATTCGTCCGGCGCTCGCGTGGCACTACATCGCGCGCTGAACCTGCAGGCCGGCAGAGGGACGACCGGCGATCAATTCGGCAGCGGCCCGATGTACGTCATCGTCACGTCGAGCGGCTCACCGGCGATCAGCGCGCGTGCCGTCGTCACCGGCGCGGCCCGCTCGAACGAACCGACGACATCGAGCGTCGCGCCCTCGGGGCCGGCGGAGAACCCGGTCACCAAGCGCCCCTCGGGCGGAACGCTCAATCGCAGATGGACGGAGTTGCGCTCCGTGACGGGATCGAAGTCGTAGGACCCCATGAACACGCCGCCCCAGCGGTCCGAACCGAGGATCTTGCCGTTGCGTAGCGCGGCGAGGGCGCTGCCGCATTCGCCATCACCACATACGGCGCTGCGGTACTCGAGGTTGTAGAGACCTTCATCCAACATCTTCGCTCGTCCCTTGATACGCCTCAGCTCGCCGGCAAGGGCATCGGCCGACAGGAGCTGAAGAACTCTGAGATACGCCGCCACAGGTCCCGGCACTGCACTCTCCCCGGTTGCCCAGAGGCTCACCGTGCGCGGGCTTACGTCGATCAACCTCGCCAGCTCCGCCTGGCGCAGGCCGAGCCGTTCGAGCATTTCCTTGAGGCTGAGCTTCGACATGCACCGATTGTGGCAAAAACATTGAAAATAGCAATATCATCTACATGAATATGCAGCACCAGCACCTATTCCAAAACAGAAAAGACCTGCCAACGTCATTGGCAGGTCTCTCCTTCGGTCGCATTTCGCGTGATCGGCCGGAAGCCGGCGCAGGTTACTCCGCAGACGCAGCCTTGGCGGCCTTCTCGGCCTCGGCCTTCATGCGCTCCTGGGCCTTCTTCTTCGGATTGGCCTTCTCGGGGTTGTTGCGCGAGGTCCGCTTGGCGAGACCGGCGACATCGAGGAAGCGGGCGACGCGGTCGGTCGGCTGCGCGCCGACCGAGAGCCAGTGCTTGCAACGCTCGGCATCGAGCTTGATGCGATCCGGGTTGTCGCGCTTGAGCATCGGGTCATAGGTGCCGATCTGCTCGATGTAGCGGCCATCGCGCGGAGAGGTCGAGTGCGCCACGACGATGTAATAGTAGGGGCGCTTCTTGGCGCCGCCGCGGGAGAGACGGATCTTCACGGACATGAACTTCTTCCTTTCGCTTCACGGCCGAGGCCGTCGCATTGCTATGGTGCCCATCCGGGCGTTCTGATTGCCGGCTCCCAACGAGAGCCGACCGGGTGAGGGGGCCTTTGTCGGGCCGTCTCCAACTCGGCGAAGGCCCCCTCATCCGGCCTTCGCGTTTCGCCTCCGCTCGAAAGCGGAGGAAACCTTCGCGTCACTTCTTCTTCTTTCCCGGGAGCCCCGGAAACTTCGGCATTCCCGGTCCGCCGAGACCCGGAAGCCGCGGCATGCCGCCCATGCCGGGAAGACCGCCGAGGCCAGGCAACTTCGGCATGCCAGCGGGCAGACCGCCGCCTGCGCCCGGGGTGCCGGCGCCGCCCTTCGACACCATGTCGCGCAGCTCCTTCGGCAACTGCTCGAGCGCTTTGGGATCGAGCTTGGCGAGCTCCGCCTGCATGCGCTCCATCTCGGCTGCGCTCGGCGCGCCACCACCACCGCCGAGGCCGAACATCTTGCCCATCAGGCCGCCTTTGCCGCGGCCTATGGACTTCATCATTTCGGCCATCTGCATGTGCATCTTGAGCAGCTTGTTGATGTCGGCCGGCGAGGTACCCGATCCCTTGGCGATGCGCCGCTTGCGCTTGCCGTCGAGAACCTTCGGATTGCGCCGCTCGTGCGGTGTCATCGACGAGATGATCGCGCGCTGGCGCTTGAATTCCTTGTCGAGGCCGGCCTCGTTGATCTGGCCCTTGAGCTTGCCGACGCCTGGGATCATGCCCATCAGGCTGCCCATGCCGCCGAGCTTCTCCATCTGCCTCAACTGCTCAGCCATGTCCTCGAGATCGAAGGCGCCCTTGCGCATCTTCTGCGCGATCTCTTGCGCCTTCTGCCCGTCGATCGTCAGCGCCGCCTTCTCGACGAGACCGACGATGTCGCCCATGCCGAGGATGCGGCCGGCGATGCGCTTGGGATCGAAGTCCTCGAGCGCGTCCCATTTCTCGCCGACGCCGAGCAGCTTGATCGGCTTGCCGGTGACGGCGCGCATGGAGAGCGCCGCGCCACCGCGCCCATCGCCATCAGCGCGCGTCAGCACGATGCCCGTGATGCCGACCACGGCATCGAACGCCTTGGCGGTGTTGACGGCGTCCTGGCCGGTGAGGCTGTCGGCGACCAGCAACACCTCGTGCGGGCTCGTGTCGCGCTTCACCTGCGCGGCCTCGGCCATCAACTCCTGATCGACGGTGACGCGGCCGGCGGTATCGAGCATCACCACGTCGAAGCCGCCGAGGCGCGCGGCATCCATGGCACGGCGCGCGATCTGCACCGGCGTCTGGCCGGCGACGATCGGCAGGGTGGCGACGCCCGTCTGCTCGCCGAGCACGCGGAGCTGCTCCTGCGCGGCAGGGCGGCGCGTGTCGAGCGACGCCATCAGAACTTTCTTCTTTTCGCGCGTCTCGAGCCGGTACGCGATCTTGGCGGTCGTCGTCGTCTTGCCGGAGCCCTGCAGGCCAACCATCAGGATGGCGAGCGGCGGTGCTGCCGCGAGGTCCAACGGTTGCGCGTCCGAGCCGAGCATCGCGATGAGCTCGTCGTGCACGATCTTGACGACCATCTGGCCGGGCGTGATCGACTTCAGCACTTCGCGGCCGACGGCCTTGGCTTTCACCTTCTCGACGAAGTCCTTGACCACATCGAGCGCAACGTCGGCTTCCAGCAGCGCGCGGCGAACCTCGCGCATCGCTTCCGAGACGTCGTTCTCGGTAAGCGCGCCGCGCCGCGTCAGCTTGTCGAGCACGCCTGAGAGGCGGTCAGACAGGGACTGGAACATGCTACTCCTCGCGTGGCCCGAAGCCACGGCTGATGCCGCGGCGCGTGCCGGTTCGAAACGGACCTGACGGCCTTCGCCTGCGCCGCCCTACCACTGCAGATAGGGCTTCCCAAACGCGTTTGCACCCGCGGGCGAAACTCGCCGGCGGATGTTCACCCCCCTGCCTCCCGGACCACGCCCCTTTCGGGGGCGGCCATGCGCAGAGCGGCGGCTCGCGTTAACGGGCCGTCTGGATCGCGGAGGTATGCGGGAAGGGGGCGGCGATGTCAACCGGCCGCTCAAGGCCGCTCTATGGTACGGGCGGCGAAAGGCAGGCCGACAGCTTGGCATTCGGAACTGAGGCCGGGGGGCCGATGCAGCACGCGCAGCATACCCGGCGACCAACTTTCTCCGACGTCGATGCGCCGTCAATCCGCGAAAAAGGTGCCCAAGGTCAGGCACCGCGCTCGTGACGTGGCGGCGCTCCGCCTAGCTCAAACGGCAAACGGCCGAGGCGTCCGCGCCGACCTGACGGTGAGGCGCTGTGTCAAAGCTGTGTCAAAGATGTACGCTTCGGGGCGTCGCCAGCAGCGCTCAACTGCGCATGCTTACGACTTACTTCACATGCACGGAAGTCTCCGCGCAGAAAAGCCTTGTATTTCGTCACCACAACGGGAGACGAGAACACTGGAAACTTGAGGGATTGGTGCCCAGAAGAGGACTCGAACCTCCACGCCTCGCGGCGCTAGTACCTGAAACTAGTGCGTCTACCAATTCCGCCATCTGGGCACGGGGTAGCGGGCTCGCATCGGAGCCGAGGCGCTTCAACTAGTCGCCGTCGTGCCACTTGTCAATCGATGTTGGGGCGGCGCCACAACTTCCCGCCGCGGCATCGGAGGTGAAGGGGTGACGGCGGGCGGCCCACACTGTGGAGTGGCGGTTGCAACGGGCATCGGCAGTCCCTCATCGCCGAAGTCGCACACCTGACTTCTGGCGCACTTCACACGCCCCCCGCGACCGTATAGTTCTTCGGCATGGACGCGCCGGTTTCGCGCGGCCCAATGAGATTTGTGCGAGCGGGGGCGGGAAGAAATGTCCAAGCTGTTGAACGGCAAGCTGGCAACGGTATTCGGCGGGTCCGGCTTCGTCGGCCGCTATGTGGTGCGGGAACTGGCGCGGCGCGGATGGCGCGTACGCGCCGCCACGCGCCGCCCCGATCTCGCCGGCCACCTCCAGCCGATGGGCGTCGTCGGCCAGATCCACGCCGTGCAGGCCAACCTGCGCTATCCGGACTCGGTGCGGGCCGCCTGTGAGGGCGCCGACCTCGTCGTCAACTGCGTCGGCGTTCTGGCGAGTGTCGGCAAGCAGAGCTTCAAGGCCCTCCACGTCGAAGGCGCCCGCGCCGTCGCCAAGGCGGCGCGCGAGGCCGGTGCGGGCCACTTGGTCCACGTCTCCGCCATCGGCGCGGACAAGGAGGCCAGCGCCAACTACGCGCGCTCGAAGGCCGAGGGTGAAGCCGCCGTTCTCGCCGAGTTCCCGGGCGCAATCATCGTGCGCCCGTCGATCGTGTTCGGCCCCGAGGACGATTTCTTCAACCGCTTTGCCTCGATGGCGCGCATGTCGCCGCTGCTGCCGCTGATCGGCGGCGGACGCACGCGCTTCCAGCCCGTCTACGTCGCCGACCTCGCAACGGCCATCGTCAACGCCGCCGAGGGAATGGGGCAGCCCGGCACCGTCTACGAGGCGGCGGGTCCGGACGTACTCTCGTTCCGCGAG
>CALMPK010000071.1 GCA_937873575.1 uncultured Hyphomicrobiaceae bacterium | reverse complement strand
AAGTTGGCGCTCCCATCATCGGCGGCGCCGTTGCTGTTGCCGAGCACGGCGGGGATTCGAGGCGTCGCGTCGCCGATCAAATATCTATCTTCTCAGCGATCCCGATGGCGTCAACCACTTCGATGCCGAGGTATTGCACCGTGCTTTCGGTCTTCGAGTGGCCGAGCAGAAGCTGCACCGCTCCCAGGTTTCCGGTTCGCCGGTAGATCAGAACGGCCATTGTGCGTCTCAGCGAGTGCGTTGCGAATTTGGCCGGGCCAGGCCCGATGCTGGCCACTCATTTCTGCACCAAGCGCGCCTATTGCCGGGTCGTCAGACCGGCGCGAGCGCCACGACCTTCGAACTGGAATTGACCGGGCTTCCGACCGGTCCGCCTCGAGTCGTCGTCGATCGCCACGCGCGTCTGGTCCGTCAACTCGGATCGCACGGGCCTGCCGGTTCTCCTCTGCCGGATCGTCGCGCAGTCCATGGCGTAGTCGCTCGACCGAAGCGGTGGCTTCGCGCCCACGAGCTTTCCCTTGTTCCAAGGTGCGCGCGCGGGCCTGGCGGCCGGTTGAGCTGGAGTGATTGGCGTCTTGGGGGCCTGCATGGTCCGTCTCCTTGTTTGAGAGACAGGCCAGCATGCGCCTCCGTCGACCCAGCCTGCTGTTCTCACGACCGGCTTCCGTTCGCTTCTTCCATCCAATGGTGGCTGCCCGTCGAATCTTACCCAATGCGGGCGCGAGCACCTGCAAAGCAAGTCGACGCTGGACCGTGCGAATGACCTCCTTTCTGCGCCGCAGAGATCAGGTCTCCAAGTCTGCTGGCAACAATCGTGGGGCGACGTTGCGGTCGGCCCAGGCAAATCCGCTACGGCGGCCGCTCTAGGGAACCTTTGGCTGTGAGCGGCTCAAGTCGCGATTAGAACCTTGCGCCTGGAGAGCGTCCGCTTCGAGCTTGTGAAATGGGTGCCGCCGGGCGTGGCGAATGGGCAAGGACCAACCGGCCGCTGACGAGAAGCGGCCTGTACCTCGTTTGAATGCGGAGAGGATCCGATTAAAATTTAAGCTCGAGGTGATTCGCGCCGGAAGCTGCGACACGCCAGGGGTAGGCCCGGCGCACTCCGTCGATATCGGACCCGGTGCCCGATGGTTCTTCCGCCTGCATCGGGCACGCTGTCCGGCGCGGTGGCGAACGACACGCACGCGGTCGAGCTGTCGAACAAGCTACTTGCCGCAACAAGGGAAAGGCTGGGGTATTGCGAGCAGCGTGGCGATTGCTTGGTCTGGCTGTTGCCGCAGCGTCGCTGACCGACGTCCGCTATGCGACTGCGGCAGATGGCCTGACGGCGATATTCTTCGGCGAGAAAAACACCGTCAGCCCCGATGCCTATGCCTACAGTGTCCGGCTGAACGTCGATGGCGCCGACAGTGATGATCTCAAGAAACTCATCGAGACGAATTCGCGTCTCATGGTCGAGCAGGTGCGCGGTGCCAGCGATGCCTACGCGCTTGCAGCGCGCGCTCGCAGCGACGTTGCTCAGATCGGGGCCGCGCTCTACAGCGAAGGCTATTACGGTGGGTCGATCGATATCCGCATAGGCGGGAAGCCGATCGACGGGCTCGATCCCGCATCGCTGGGAGAAGCCGATGGCGGTGGACATGAGGTCGTCGTCAACGTGGCGTCGGGACCGCGCTTCGTATTCGGTAACGTCGAGATCGCACAAGGTCGCCATCCCGGCCTGGGTCCCACTCTCTCTCCGGCCGATCTCGGATTGGTGCAGGGGGAGACGGCGCGCTCGGGCCTCGTCGTCGCGGCATCAGAGAAGATCGTCGAGGCGTGGCGCTCGGCCGGGTTCCCTCTGGCCACGGTAATGGACAAGCAGGTCACCGCGGATCATGCCCGCAAGGCAATCGACGTCCGTTTCGATGTCGATCCCGGCCCGGCTGCCGTCTATGGCTGGGTCGGCGTTTCAGGAGCGCCGAACCTCGATCACGACACCCTCCTGTCTCAAAGCAAACTTAAGCCGGGCAACGCTTATAGCCCGAAGGACATTAAGCGTGCCCGTGACCGCCTGGTGAAGATGCCAGGTGTCGAAAGCGTGCGCATTGTCGAAGGCGACAAGCTGGATGCCAACGGAGGGCTCCCTGTCAATCTCGAGATAACGGAGCGAAAGCCCCGCTATTTTGGTGCAACCGCATCGCTGTCCACCACCGATGGCGCCGAGGTCGAGGCGCATTGGGGGCACCGCAATCTTTTCGGAGAGGGCGAGCATCTGCGTGTTGAAGGTAGCATCGCGCGCCTCGGCGCCGAGGACCTCGGTCAACTCGAGTTCGATGCTGCAGCTATCTACACGAAGGCCGGTATTCTCGATGTCGACACCGATCTGGTCAGCGAATTCCGGCTGACGCGAGAACATCCCGACGCCTACGACAGCCTCGACGTCGCCGCAAGGATCGGACTGGCGCACGTGTTCACCCCGGCGCTGTCTGGCAGCGTGGCACTAGCAACGAAGTTCTCGCA
>CALMPK010000070.1 GCA_937873575.1 uncultured Hyphomicrobiaceae bacterium | reverse complement strand
GGGGGCCCCGCACTGCGTCCCCCGGCCAAGGGGGGGGCCCCGAGGCCGGCGCGGCCAGGCGGGCGGGTGGGCGCGCAGGCGATGGGATCGATGTCGAAGCGGACGGAAACCTTGTCGGCCGGCTTGCCGAGCGCAGCGATGGCTTCGCGGAAAAAGGTGGCGGCGCGCTCGGAGTCGGCCCCCGCGTCGAGCACGATCGAGACGTAGTCGAGATAGATGCCCGCCAGAACACGCGCCATGTCGGCGCCGCTGGCGATGGCGATGCCCGTTTGGCCGGGCGCCGCAATCCTGAGCACGAGGCCGTTGGCGCCACCTTCGAGTTCGGCCAGGGCGGCCGCGTTGGCGGCGTCCGGCGTTCCAGCGACGACCACCTGCTCGATGCTCCAGCCCATTCCCTCGGTCTCGGTGCCGAGGCCGCGCACGAACGGGGTCATGCCACCGGCCTTGGGGGCCTCGGCGCGGGTGTAGAGCGGCTCGATCCTCAGGCTATCCGCCGTTCGCGACACCATGCGGCGCTCGAAATCGCCACCCTTGAGGGCCTTGTCGACCAGCTTCAGCCACTCCTCGCGGCTGGCAGGGGCGAAGTCGGCGGCGAGCGGCATGGGGGTGTCTGTCATCGGGTCACGGTCCCGTCGGTTCACAAGTGTTTTCAGGCTGGTTGGGAGCATTCGCCCCCACCGATTGTCTATAGTGGCTTTCGCAACTGCAATACACGATCCATTCGGGGCTGTACGACCAAGGATTGATCGGTTGTTCGCCAGTGTGACGCAGGGCCCGAGGCCGCGCCCGTGGCGGCGGTGCGGGCAGAAGCGGACCGAGGTGCGCCGCAGCGTGCGCCAACGGTTAGGAGCGACGGCCGAAATGCGGGGGATTTTCGGGGGATCGCGTGGCCTCTGAATTTGCATGGCGCTCCCCCACATGTCATCTGGATATACAAGCGTAGCGATTCGAGCGCCCGGACCCGCGGCCGAGACCAAGGCCGCCGGCCTCCGGGCTTCGCGGTACGCCGCCGGTGGTCGGCCGGCCGCCCCGCGCGGGGCGAATTCGAGGAGCGAGGAATGAGCGAGCGACAGCAGCCTGAGGCCGAGCCGGGTTCTCCAGCGGCGGATCCGCGGTTCTTCGCCCAGAACGGACGCATCCTGCTCGGCGGCAGCCACGCCGGCATCGAGTTCATCGAGCTGAAGCTCGCCAATCGGCACGGCCTCATCACCGGCGCCACGGGTACCGGCAAGACGGTGACGCTCCAGGTTCTCGCCGAAAGCTTCTCCGCGGCCGGCGTTCCCGTGTTCGCCGCCGACATCAAGGGCGATCTCTCGGGCATTGCCGTCGCCGGCGAGCCGAAGAAGCACCTCGTCAACCGGGCCGAGGAGATCGGCCTGCCCGGCTATCACAACGCGGCGTTCCCGGTCGCCTTCTGGGACATCTTCGGCGAGCAGGGCCACCCGGTCCGCACCAGCGCGCAATCGATGGGCGCGCTGCTGCTGTCTCGCCTCCTGGATCTCACCGAGCCCCAGGAGGGTGTGCTCAACATCGCCTTCCGCTGGGCCGAGGACCGGCGCACCACGCGCGATCCGAAGTTCGTCATCCGCAAGCTGCGCGATCTGCGCGCGGTGATCGAGGAGGTCGGCCGACGTGCCAGCGAGCTGCGCCCGCGCTACGGCAACATCGCGCAGCAGACGGTCGGCGTGCTGCAACGCCGGTTGCTGGTGCTCGAGGAGCAGGGTGCGGACAACTTCTTCGGTGAGACCGCGCTCGACATCAACGACTTGATGAAGGTGCGCGACGGGTTCGGTGTCATCAACGTTCTCGCCGCCGACAAGCTGATGGACAACCCGCGCCTCTATGCGACGGCGCTGCTGTGGCTGCTCGACGAGCTGTTCGACAAGTTGCCCGAGGTCGGTGATCTCGAGAAGCCGAAGCTCGTGTTCTTCTTCGACGAGGCGCACCTGCTGTTCGACGATGCGCCGAAGGCGGTGCTCGACCAGATCGAGCGCGTCACGCGGCTGATCCGGTCGAAGGGCGTCGGCGTCTACTACGTGACGCAGAGCCCGGCCGATGTGCCCGACCGCATCTCCGCCCAGCTCGGCAACCGCATTCAGCATGCGCTGCGTGCTTTCACGCCGAAAGAGCAGAAGGCGATCCGCGCGGCGGCCGATACGTTCGTCACCAACCCCGAGATCGATACCGAGCGCGCCATCCAGCAGCTCAAGGTCGGCGAGGCGCTGGTTTCCACGCTGCGCAACAAGGGCGAGCCGTCGATGGTGCAGCGCTCGCTGATCCGCCCGCCGATGGGCCGCATCGGGCCGCTCAAGCCCGAGGAGCGCAAGGCGGTGATGGCGCGCGATGTCGAGAACTCGAAGAAGTACGACACGCCACTCGATGTCGACGGCGCTTTCGAGCGGGTCGCGGCGATGAACTCGGCGATGGGCGGGGTTAGCGAGCAGATCGCCGACGTGAAGGAGCGACTGGGCGGCTGGTTCGGCATCGGCCGCAAGGACGGTTGAAAAGGCATTGCGTCGAAGCCGGCCGGGTCCGGCATTGCGCTAATCGAAGGAGAGCACCATGGCACTGCTGCCAGGCGTAAGGTTCCGCAAGACGTTCACGATTTTTCCGGGCGTGAAGATCAACCTCAGCAAGACCGGCGTCAGCACCAGCGTCGGCGGCAAGGGCGCGACCATCAACGTCGGCACCCAGGGCCAGAAGATGATCACGCTCGGCATTCCGGGCACCGGCCTCAGCTATCGCGTGCCGCTGAGCTGGTCGATCTTGCTGCTGCTGCTCGTCGTCGTGGCGCTGGTCGGCATCGCCTACCTGCTCAACCCGACACTGGTGAAGGCCGCGCTGCATTGGTGGCAGCCGCAGCTTTTCTGAGATCCCGGCGCCAGGCGCGTGATCTGCTCAGATGGGAGCGCTTTGCGCTTCCATCCAAGGCGTGATCGCAGCGCTGACCTCGAGCCCAGGGTGCGAACCGGCCGCGGGGCCTCCGCGCGCTGCGCGACGTACACGAGCTGAACGGAGAGACGATCATGAGACGGCTCGCAGCGGCGGCGTTGCTCGCTTCGGCGATGCTGCCCGCGCTCGCTACCGCCACTCTTGCCGATGCCACCGACGACGAGCAGGCCAAGCTTGCCGAGGTCGGCCGGGCTATCGCGCGGGAGCACTGCTCGCGCTGCCATGCCGTCGGCCTCGACGACAAGAGCCCGCACGACAAGGCGCCGCCTTTCCGCGACGTCGTCGTGCGCTACCCGAGCGAGGATCTCGCCGAGGCGCTCGCCGAGGGCATCGTGTCCGGCCATCCCGACATGCCGGTGTTCGTGTTCGAAGGTCCGCAGATCGAAGGTTTCATTGCCTATCTCGACAGCCTCGGGCCACCGGAGGCCAAAGCGCCGGCCAAATAGATCGAGGCAGGACGGTGCGGGAGTTTCGCGCTTTAGACTGCCGCACTACATCGGCGGCGTCTTTTTCCAAGGCACGCCGGCCGCGCCCATCTTGCGGCCCTCCTCGAACAGCGCCGACTGGTAGGCCGGGTCGAAGAACTGATTTGATTTGACGTTGAACGTCACCGGCACGGCGATGAAGTTGAAATCGGCGCCCGCATCCTGCGCCATGCGGTGGATGCGATAGAGCTCGCCGAGGTTCTGGTTCTTGATGAGCGTGCTGATCGATCGCGAGACGATATCGAGCGTCTTGGCGTTCACGACCTGCTGCTCCGGTGCGATCTTGCCATTCTTCACGATGTAGAGGCGGCGGATCGGCGGCTTGTCGTAAAGGCGGTCGTAGGTCTTGAATGGCACGTTGACGGGCAGGACGAACACCTCGCGCGTGGTGCCGCCATCGACGTGCAACTCGTCGTACTTCTTGCCGTCGACCTCGACGGGAAAGGCAACCGGCGGAAATGCGCCAGGGATCGCGGCCGAGGCCATGATGGCCTTGCGGAACAGCTCGAGCGCGTTGGGATGACCGCTGGCCGCGATCTCACCGAGGTTCCACACCACCGGGCGCTGGGCATCGAGATTCGTTGTCAGCACGAACAGCAGCCGGCCCTTGCGGTACTCCGCCGCCACCTCGCGCAGGAGCTGCTTGTCGGCGTACTGCGCAATCAGATTTTCGAGCGGCGTGGTATCGGCGAGCGAGGAGCCGCCGAGGATGCCCGGGAGAATCTGCGCGGTGACGAGCTGCGAGGTTTGATACTGGGTCCAAATCTCCTTCAGCGCGCGGTCGTAGCGGGGGCCGAGGTAGGCGAATGGTGCGATGATCGCGCCCGCGCTGACGCCGGTCACGACCTCGAATTGAGGGCGGTCGCCGCGCTCCGTCCAACCGGTCAGGATGCCGGCACCGAAGGCACCATCGCCGCCGCCACCCGAAAGGGCGAGTGTCTCGACCACGGGGCGGCCGTTGATGCGCGTGGACCCTTGCGCAAGGCGCGGCAGGTTTGGCAGCCGGCGGCGCAACTCGGCCATGAAATCCGCGGGCTTCTCGTCGCCCCAATAGCGGATGCCCCGCATGTCGTGCACGACGGCATGATCGGCAAGCTCGGCCGAGGTGATGCCGTTGCGCACGATATCCGCCGCGCACGCCGAAAGGCCCAACGCGACAACGATCGCGGCGGTGAGCTTGGCAAAATTGGCACGGTGGGCAAGCACGCGATCCGGCCTCTGCAAGTGTGACGCTGAGCCTTCTTACCTCGGCAAATGAACAAACGGATGAAGACGCGAGCGTCCGCAGACAACTCGTTATCGCGGGAAATTGGCTCAAGTTCGAACGTCTGGGAAGCCCGCTGGTGCAGCAAAGCCACGCGACAAGGCCGCGCGGAGCCTTATTGAACGGCGCCCGCTCAGCGCTCCCGCCGCAGCGCCAGTGCCAGGATGCCCGCGACGGCACCGACAGCGGCCGCTGCCAGCAGGCCCGAGTTCAAGCCGGCCGTGACATCACCCTCCCACCACGCGCGTCCGAGCTGATAGCAAATGCCGATCAGGGCGCCAGCGCCACCGCCATAGACAATGTCGGTCCGATCGAGCTGCATGGCCTCCCTCCCTTCGCTGAGCGTCGCGGTCAGCTCTTTACGGCGGCGACGGGCACGTTGTCGATGAGCCGGGTGCGGCCGAGCCAAGCGGCGGCCAGAACGCGGCCGGGGCGCCCGCTCGACGGCTTCCATTCACCGAGCGTCTCCGCGTCGCGCACCGCGATATAGTCCACCTTGGCAAAACCCGCCCTCTCGACGGCGGTGGTCGCCGCTTTGACGGCCGCGCCGGCCCGGCCTCCACCGACCGCCTTTTCCGCAACCGTCCGCAATGCCGCGTTCAATGACGGCGCGACGGCACGCTCTTCGGGGCTGAGGTAGCGATTGCGCGACGAGAGAGCCAGTCCGTCTGCCTCGCGCACGGTCGGAACGCCGACGATGGCGAGCGGCAGATTGAGGTCACGCACCATCTGGCGGACGACGGCGAGCTGCTGGAAATCCTTCTCGCCGAACATCGCGTAATCCGGGGGGACCTGTGAGAAGAGCTTGCAGCAGACGGTGGCGACACCGCCGAAATGGTGCGGGCGGAACTCTCCCTCGAGTCCGAGCGCGGCGCCCTTGACGTCGATCATGGTCGCGTATCCTTCGGGATACATTTCCGTGGGCTCCGGCGCCCAGACGAGATCCGCGCCGACGCTCGCGAGCTTGGCGAGGTCGCCGGCCTCGTCGCGCGGGTAGCGGGCGAGGTCCTCGGTCGGCGCGAACTGGGTGGGGTTGACGAAGATGGAGACCACGACCTTTCCCGCCCGCTTCCTGGCCAGCCGGACCAGCGACA
>CALMPK010000069.1 GCA_937873575.1 uncultured Hyphomicrobiaceae bacterium | reverse complement strand
CCCGTGTCGGTGAGGTTGGCGACGACGTCGATCGGCATTTCGGAGGTGTCGAACCGGCACATGGCATAGCGCAGGGCCGGGTTGAGGAACGGCAGCGGCTGGCTGCCCGGGGCGATTTCCGGCAAGACCAGCATGCGGTTCTTCGGCAACACCAGAGAGAGGCGGTCGAACGCGGTGGCGATGGCGAGGCTCGGCGCGGCGAGCGTCGCCAGGATGTGGAGGATGCCGACGCCGAACAGGGCCGCCAGAACCAGCCGGAAGTTGATCGAGGGAAGGCGCAGCTTCGGCGTCGGCAGCCGCAAGTCGTTCGACGGCATGCGCAGCTTCCCGGCCGGCAGTTTCAACTCGATCGACGGCCGCGGCAAGTTGATGGAGGGTAGGCGCCGATTGAGGCTCGCGGCACGCGAGGCGACGTCCGGCAGGCGGGCAGAGATGTCCGAGAGCAGGTTGCGCAACGTGGTCATCTGCATTTCACCTGTGTGATGCTCGGCAGCGTCTCGCCTTCGTGGGTCAGCGCATCATCGGCGATCGACGAGCGATCATCCTGCAGTACGAGCATGACGGCGAGGCGCCCGGCGCCCCCGGTCGGCAGCCAATTGCCGGAGCGGGCATCGCGCGCGACGGATACGACGAAGCGGCCATCGGGAGCGATGGCCATGGTATCGCGCGTGAACGAGTAGCGGCCGGCCGGGTTCTCGATCAGCGCGCCGTCGTTGTCGAAGACAGAAATGCTCCACCAGCCGGCGCGGAATGCCTGTCCCTCGATCGTGTAGTCGCACGAGGAGTAGAGCGTGTGCCCGCTGTTGTCCGTGTGGGCGACGTAAGTACGCGAGATCTCGGAGCTGAGCGGCAGGGCGCCGAGACGGGCGAAGTGAGCGCGCGCGTAGGGATCGCTGTTGCGCCGCGTCGCTTGCCCCCATGAAACCCACGGGCCGATGCGCTCGACGGAGAGCACGGAACCCGCGTCGACCATGTACCAGTGCGTGCCGATGCCGCCGATCAGTACGATGCCGATGAACAGTGCGATATCGGAGACCTTGGCGATGATCGCCATGAGGCGCTGGCGCAGGAGATAGAGCTCGAAGTTCATGCGGTGAGCCTATCGTGTCTCGAGGCCAGGAGCGGTCTGGGTGGCACCCGTCGCCGTCTGCGTTCGCGCCGCCGGGGTGGCGTCGCCTCTGCGGGTATCCGGGGTGGCAGAAGGCGGCTCACCGGACACGGCCTTGCGCATCGCCTGTGCCAGCCGTTTCAGAGCGTCGCGCGTGGTCTGCGGAAGCCTGAGATCACGCGGCGCGGTACCGCGTTCGGCGGCGAGCATGGGATCGCTGCGCTTCAGCTCGGCCAGCCGCTGCTGCTCCTCGACCTGACGCGGATGGATCGGAAGGCCGGGAATCTGCCCGATGTTCATATCGGTATGGGCAACTGACATGTAGGCGTGCCAGATCTGCGTCGGCAGGCTGCCGCCGGTGACATTGCGCGTCGGGCGGAAGTCGTCGTTGCCGACCCAGACACCGGTGACGAACTGGCCGGTGAAGCCGACGAACCACGCATCGCGATAGCTCGAGCTGGTGCCCGTCTTGCCGACCGCATAGGTGAAGGGGAGTTGCGCCTTCGTGCCGGTGCCCTGCTCCACCACCGCCTGCATCATCTGATTGAGCTGCTCGGAGACCTGCCGCGGCACGATCTGCGGGGGCTTGGGCGCATCACGCTCGTGGGTGTAGATCGTCTCGCCTTGCGAGTTGACGAGCTCGAGCACGGCATAGGGCTTGGCGAGCTTTCCGCCGTTGGCGAACGTCGCGTAGCCGCCGGTGTGCTCGAGCAGCGTGACGCCGCCGTCGCCGAGCGCCATCGAACAGGTCTTCTTGACGCCGGAGACGCCGAGCCGCTGCACCATGTCCATGACCTTTTCGCGCCCGAGCTTGAGCGAGAGATCGACGGCGACGGTGTTGAGTGAGCGGGCAAGCGCCTCGGTGAGCGAAAGCGAACGGCCACTGCCGCCGCCGCCGCTGTAGTTCTTCGGTGCCCAGTTGCCGCACGAGCGCGAGCTGTCGCGGACGACGGTGCGCGGCGTATAGCCTTCCTCGAGCGCGACCGCATAGACGTAAGGCTTGAACGACGAACCGGGCTGACGGCGCGCGGCCGTGGCGCGGTTGAACTGGCTCTCGCCGTAGTCGACGCCGCCGACGATGGCGCGCACTGCGCCGTCGACGTCCATCGAAACCAGCGCGCCGGAGCGAGCGTTGAGCGCCCTGCCACTCGACTTGATGTTGGAGACGAGCGCTTCCTCGGCCGTCTTTTGCAGATTGAGGTCGAGCGTGGTTCGCGCCGTCAGGACGTACTGGCCCTTGCCCTCCGCTACCCGCTGCACTTCCTCGAAGGCCCAGTCGAGGAACCAGTCCGGCGTGCTGGTCGAACGGTTTTCGACGATACGTGCGGGGTGCAGGCGGGCGGCATGGACCTGACCGGCGGAGTAGTATCCGGCCTCGACCAAGTTGGAGAGAACCTCGTTGGTGCGGGCGCGGGCGGCCGGCAGGTTCACGTGTGGAGCGTACTTGGTCGGCGCCTTGAAGAGACCGGCGAGGAGTGCGGCTTCCGCCATGTTGATGTTGCGCACCGACTTGCCGAAATAGAACTGCGAGGCGGCCTCGACGCCGAACGCGCCTCCGCCCATGTAGGCGCGGTCGAGGTAGAGCTTCAGGATGTCGCGCTTGGTGAAGCGGCTCTCGAGCAGGAAAGCGAGAAAGACCTCTTTCAGCTTGCGCTGGATCGAGCGCTCGGACGACAGGAAGAGGTTCTTGGCGAGCTGCTGTGTGAGCGTCGAGCCGCCCTGGACGACGTCGTTCGCCTGAAGATTGGTGACGAGGGCGCGAAAGGTGCCAAGGAAGTCGACGCCGAAGTGCTCGAAGAAGCGCCGGTCCTCGGTCGCGAGGGCGGCGCGGATCATGTGGTCCGGGATTTCCTCGAGCGGTACGGCGTCATTGTGAAGGATGCCGCGTTTGCCGATCTCGGTGCCGTTGCGGTCGAGGATCTTGACGGCGTAGTGGCCGGTCAGAAAGCGCCCTTCGTCGAACTCGACGAGAGCCGGCAGGGCGAGCCCGTAGAGAATGACGAGGCCGCCGGTGCCAAGTGTCAGGGCATCGCTGACGAACTCGTTGGCGAGGCGCTTCCATCCGCTGATCTTGAAGCGTGCGAAATAACTGGAGCCCGAGTTCCATTTGTCGCTGATCCAGGCGCGCGTCTCGGCGAACGCGGAATCGATCCGCGAATCGAGGTCGAGCCAGTCGATCAGGCGGTCGCGCCCGCCTTCCTTGAAGAACCAATCGCTCAAACGGGGCCTCGGACGTGTGGTGGTCGTTTGCCGGCGTCCACCGCCGGGAAGCGACTATGTACGACGAATGGGGCCGCCGATTAACCGTTTTCGTCGCGGACGGCCCGCCCTATACCGGATTGTGCACCGGGATGCGCCCGTGCGACTCGCCGGAGTACCGAGGATAGCAGCGGTAGCGGGCCGAATCGCGGCGGTAGACGGGTTCCGCCAGCAACACGAACAATGGAAAATGCAGATGGCCTCGAACGAGGATGGCCGACCGTTCTGGGCGACCAAGAGTCTCGACGAAATGACGGGCGAGGAGTGGGAGGCCCTGTGCGACGGCTGTGGCCGCTGCTGCCTGCTGAAGCTTGAGGACGAGGACGACGGCAGCGTGCATCTGACACGGCTGGCGTGCGCGCTGCTCGATATCGGCAAATGCCGATGTTCAGACTACGAGAACAGGCACGCCAAGATGCCGGATTGTGTTTCCATCGACCCGGCGAAGGTAAAGCGCCTGACGTGGCTTCCCACCTCGTGCGCGTACCGGCGTATCGCGGAGGGGCGCGGACTGGCCTGGTGGCACCCGCTGGTTTCGGGATCGCAAGAGACGGTGCACGAGGCGGGAATCTCGGTGCGGGACTGGAGCCTGAGCGAGGCCCGCATCAGCCCTCTGGAGTTCGAGCGCTTTATCATTTCCGATCTCGACGACGGCTGAGCCGCATGGGATTTGGCGAAGGTTATCCTCGCAATGCTGAAATCGGCTATTATTGCAAGTTTTGACCTTGTATAACTACTTGGCCGGTTGTGTTTTTACTTTGAAAGCCGACAGAAATACTGTTGACAGCGCCACGCTGTTTCATTGCAAATCTGTATAACGCGATCATTGGGTCCGCGGGGGCGGCAGGTAGCGCAGTCGGCGCGCAGACCGCTCCAGGCAGAAAGCGGCCACGATCGGCGCCAACTCTCAATTCCTTGCACGTTGCATGCGGAGACTCATGTCACTCGACGAAGCGACATGGGCCGAAGTCGCGCGTCTGTGGCGTGAGGGCGCCGAGCCGGTCGGCGAGATCGCCGCACGGTTCGGTGTGACGCGCCAGAAGATCGTAGCGGTGGCCCGGGCGATGCGATGGCCCGCGCGAGCGGGACAGGCTCGCGGCCCTGGTGACGATGCTCGGACCCGGCGGGGCCCGGATCGGGGCAAAAGGAACACAATCGGGGCCAAAGAGACTGGGGCCAACGCGGGCGGGACCATCGACGGGGCAGACCGGCGACCGGCGAAAGGGGCAGGGAAAGGTACCTCTCCCGAACCGTCTTTGCGGGGTACCCCCACCTCTGCGCATCGCCCCCGGCGGTCGGGCAAGGGGGACCCATCGCGCCGAGCCATGGTCGAGCGGCTCTACGACGCGATGGATGTCAAGTTGCGACGGATAGAGCAGCACATGGCCGAGAACGCCGACGCGAGTACGGCGGACAGCGAGCGCACCACCCGTTCGCTCAACACCCTGGTTCGCAGTCTCGAAAAGCTCAGCGCCTTCGAGCACAAGCTCGGCAAGACCGGCAAGGATCGCGGCGAGAAGGCTAGAGAGGAGGGCGCGCGTGACACGACGGAGCGCCGCCGCCACGAGCTTGCGCGACGCATTGCGAAACTGCTCGAGCGAAGCTGACATTGCCCGTCTCCTCGCCGCGCTCTCCGATGACGAACTCGCGTTCCTGGCGGGCGACTGGCAGGTGTGGGCGCGCGACGATCAACTGCCGCCGGATACGATTGAGAACGCTCCTTGGCGCGTCTGGCTGATCCTCGGTGGACGAGGCGCTGGAAAGACGCGGGCAGGCGCGGAATGGGTGCGGGCGAAAGCGCTCGGCGTGCCGCCGATAGCCGGTGAGCCGGCGGCGCGCATCGCGCTGATCGGCGAAACGCTCGCCGATGTGCGCCGGGTGATGATCGAGGGGCAGTCGGGCTTGCTCGCGGTGCATGGCGACGCCGAGCGTCCGCGCTTCGAAACGTCGAAGGGCCGCCTCGTCTGGCCCAACGGAACAGTGGCCGAAACGTTCTCGGCCGAATGCCCCGACGCCCTTCGCGGACCGCAGTTCGCGGCGGCGTGGTGCGACGAACTCTGCAAGTGGCGAAACGCCGAGGCGGCGTGGGACATGCTGCAGTTCGCGCTGAGACTAGGCGATCAACCACAAGTGACGGTGACGACGACGCCGCGGCCCGTGCCTTTGCTGAAGGCGATCCTCGCCGACCCACAGACGGTGACGACCCGCGCGGCGACGGCGGCCAACGCTGAAAACTTGTCGCCAACGTTTCTGGCCGAAATGGAGCGGCGCTACGCGGGCTCGCTGCTCGGGCGCCAGGAACTCGACGGCGAGCTGATCGAGGATCTGAAGGGCGGACTGTGGCGACGTGACTGGATCGACGATGCCCGCGTAGAGCAGGCGCCGCCGCTGCGCACCGTGGTCGTGGCGGTCGCCCCGCCCGTGAC
>CALMPK010000068.1 GCA_937873575.1 uncultured Hyphomicrobiaceae bacterium | reverse complement strand
TGTCGGTTGCCCTTTAATTACGCGAGGCCCTTATCAACAAAAACAACCGTCTAATTGGGCATTTAATTTGAGAATGGGCACTTAATCTGATAAATATGCGTCGACTCTGGCAGTTAATGTGAGAATCACGCTTTTGCAAAATGACCCCAGCGAACTCTGATGCATGATCCATTTCCCGACGAGATCGACGAGAAGCAATGGGAGATCGCGCGGCGGCGTACCGACGTCATTCGCAGGTTCCTCAAGCGTCGAGAGCGCGGCGCCTCGCCCGGCGATATTGCCGCCCGCGCGAAGGAGCTCGACGTGAGCGTGGGGACGGCCTACCGCCTGATCAAGGTGTTCCACTCCGGCGGAACCGTCCCGGCCCTGGTGAATCGCAAGCGTGGGCGCCCGGACGGCCACCGCATTCTGGATGAACGACGTGAAGCGATCATACGAACGGCGATCTAAAAATTCTTCCTCACGATGACGCGTCCTCGTTTCTCGCGTCTGGTTCGCGAGATCCAGGTCAACTGCGTCGCGGCCGGTCTGAAACCGCCCCATCGTCGAACGATCAAGGCTCGCCTCGAGGATATCGCTCTCGCGAAGCGCGCAGTTCGTCGCGGCGAACGAAGGATTGTCGCCGCGACCAAAGCGACTCCGGGAGAGCTTCGCGCATCACGGCCGCTCGATATCGTTCAGATCGATCACACTAAGGTGGATGTCTTTGTCGTCGACGAGGAAACACGTCTGCCAATCGGCCGGCCGTGGCTCACGCTGGCAGTGGACGTATGCAGTCGCATGGTGACAGGTTTCTACCTCACGATGGAGGCGCCTTCGCGTCTGTCGACCAGCCTATGCCTTCTGCATTCGGTATTCGACAAGTCGGCATGGCTACGAGAACGCCAGATCGATGAACAATGGCCGGTCGCCGGTCTGCCGGAAACGCTGAAGGTTGATAACGGCGCCGACTTTCGCAGCCGGGCATTCAAAAGAGGATGCGAAGATGCAGGAATCTCGATCGACTGGCGTCCACCCGGCGAACCGCATTTCGGCGGCCATATCGAGCGTCTGATCGGCACTCAGATGGGCGCACTGCACCTTCTCCCTGGGACAACGTTCAGCAATGCTGATGAACTCGGCGAATACGATTCCAAGCGACACGCCGCGCTGACGATGAGGGAACTCGAGCGCTATATCGCGCTTGAGATCGTCGGCGCCTATCATCATTCGATCCACGCGAGCCTGAGACGGCCGCCGATTGCAGTATGGCGAGAACGCGAGGGGGAGATACCCCTTCGGTTGCCGGTGGATCGGATGCGGTTTTGGCTGACATTTCTACCGGAAGAAGAGCGGACGCTGCGGCCGACTGGAATTCATCTCTTCGGGCTTCGCTACTGGTCGCCTGCGCTGAGCGCCGATCTCGGACGTTCCGGCCACCGACTGCTCGTGAAATACGATCCGCGGGACCTTGCGCGCGTCTATGTTCGACGGCCTTCGGGAACTTATGTCGAGGCCCGATACGCCGACGTCACGCTGCCGTCGGTGACACTGCGCGAGGTCTTGGCCGCACGGCGCGCATTGCTCGCCAAAGGTCGCCAAGAAGTCGACGTGCGCGCCATCATGCGCACTGCCATGGCGCAACTGGAGCTCATTGACGCCGCGACCAAAAAGACGGGCACTGCTCGCCGCCGAAAATCCGGCAAAGCAAAATCGCCGGTGGAGAAGGCGGGGCTGGGCTCGCTTCGCGGCGTCGATTCCAGCAAACCCGTACCCTTTGTCGAGGATACGGATTGAGCTGAAATGAATGACAAGATCACGCATCTGACGCCCGCGGCCGCCTCACTGCTCGCGGAAAGCGATGAAAGACGAATTCGAGCAATACGTTCGCGTCGGTGGGTGCTCTACCCTCGCGCAAAGCAAGCTCTCGACCGCCTGACCACCCGCGAGGAACACGGATGCCGTCGATTGCGATCTACGGCGACAGTGGCATGGGCAAGACAATGATCATGAAGCGATTCAGGGACGAGCACCCGCCGCGGTTCGATCCAGTGTCCGGCGCCTTGAAAACTCCGGTCCTCGCCATGGAGATGACCAGCAGACCGGGCGAGCGACGGTTCTATTCCGAACTGCTCACGCTTCTTGGCGCACCGCAGCGATCCCGCGCCGACATTGCGCAGATGGAACAGGCGGCATTGCGGATCATGGGAGCGATCGGGGTGCAGGTATTGGTCATTGACGAAGTGCACAACATCCTGGCCGGGTCGTACAAAGAACAACGCATCGTGCTCAATACCCTGCGGTTCCTGAGTAACCGCCTGCAGATCTCGCTGGTGTGCTTCGGCGTCAACGAGGCGCGCGAGGCAATCAGCGGCGACGTTCAACTCGCTCGCAGGTTCGAGCAGTTCACACTGAGCCGTTGGGCAGCGAACGAACAGTTCGAGGTATTGGTGGCTTCGATCCCCCGCATCACGCCCTTGCGACATCCCTCTGTGCTCGCCCCAAAATCGTTACGCCGCATGCTTCAGATTACGGAAGGTATCACCTCCAGCATCTTTCACATGGTCAACAATCTCGCCGTCGAGGCCGTCGAAAGCGGAAGCGAGAGAATCACCGACGACGCGATCGAGAACTGGCAACCCGAATTCGACGTTGAAGCGGCATTCGCATGACGCGCCCGACTGAGCAACGTCCGTTGCCAGTCACGCTACCACCGACGACCGATGAGCTTCTGTCGTCATGGATCGGTCGGCATGCGAGATTTTACGACGTCACGCCGCTCGAAATGCTCCGCCATTGTCTGCCGGATTCGCGGTCCTTGCGCGCCGCCGACATGAATCTGACGGACGATCAGATTCGGCGCCTCACGACTGTCTTTTCGAGCGACCCGCATATCGTTCGCAGAATGACGTTTGTGACCGTTGCGCCGCCCGCTCGCAGGTTGGTTGCCGCCACGCCCGCTCAACATTGCGAGAAATGCGCCTCCGAACGCGGCGACGCCGATATCGTCATGCGCAGCCGGCTTTCCGGATGGCGCATCACTTGCCCGGTCTGTGGAGATCCGCTGCGCGACCTTGACGATTGTCCCGCGCCCTACCCCTTCAAACATCATTGGAACGCCGCTCTCCGCGGCGAGCGCCTTCTCGACGACGAAGCCGAGCGCTCCGTTCGCACTTGGGCGTCGCCCGCCGAAATCGCGCGGTTGCTGCTGATGCGTCGACGTCCCGACGTCGTACATCCGGATACAAGGCTCGAGGATTTCAGGGTTCTCGGCGTCATCATTCCCGAATTGGACGACGTCGTCGCGGGAATGCGGATTTCTCTTCCGTCTCCCGCAAGCCCTATCCTCCCGATTTACCTTCGCGCGGCATTGCTCGCCGGGGTCGCCATTGTCGAGCGAAGCGGGCCCGCGATGCTCGAGATGCTGCATTCTCGTTTGGTCGGCGAAAATCGAACCCGGTTCGGCCGCCTCATTGGTCCTA
>CALMPK010000067.1 GCA_937873575.1 uncultured Hyphomicrobiaceae bacterium | reverse complement strand
CGCGTCCGATCGCGGCGATGCCCGTGCGCGCCACCTCGACGAGGCCGAGCTCGGTCATGATCGAGATGAACTGTTCCACCTTGGCCGACTTGCCCGTCAGCTCGAACACGAAGTGCTCGATCGAAGCATCGATGACCTTGGCGCGGAAAATTTCCGCCATGCGCATCGCCTCGATGCGCTTCTCGCCCTTGCCGATCACCTTGACCAGCGCCAGCTCGCGCTCCAGCGGATTGCCCTCTTCCGTCAGGTCGTGCACGCGATGCACCGGCACCAGTCGCTCGAGCTGATGCTTGATCTGCGCGATCACCATCGGCGTGCCCTGCGTGACGATGGTGATGCGCGAGACGTGCTTCTCGTGCTCGGTCTCGGTCACCGTCAGCGAGTCGATGTTGTATCCGCGGCCGGAGAAGAGGCCGATCACGCGCGCCAGCACGCCCGGCTCGTTGTCGACCGTCACCGACAGCGTCCGCCGGACGATCCCCTCCTGCGTGGTGAGGCTCGGATAGTGGCTCTGCTTCTGCGTCTGCACCATGGCGGCTTCTTCTCTCTCTTGCCGTGTCTCGTAATTCAGCTTTGTGGGGCTCAGGCCTTCGCCGAGCGGAAGTCCTCGATCACCACGTGCCCTTCCTCATACGCGGCGACGGTCCACGGCTCGGCGAGCGCCGCCGTCCGCCAAGCGACGAACGCGGGATGCGCGTAGATGGCGTCGATGTAGGCGCGCGTATCGGCGGCGACGGGGATCGAATATGCCGCGAGGCGCGTTGCGACCGGCGCAAACATGGCGTCGGCGGCGGTGAACTCGCCAAACAGATACGGGCCGCCAGAGGCGAACTTACCGCGCGTCTCGCGCCATATCTCCTCGATGCGCGCGACATTGGCCTTGAGATCGTCCGACATCGCTGGCGACTGGAAACGCTTGCCGAGGTTCATCGGGCAGGACTGCCGCAGCGCCTGGAACCCGCCGTGCATCTCCATCGCGATCGACTTCGCATGCGCGCGGGCAACCTTGCCCTCCGGCCAGAACCGGCAGTCCGGATTGACATCGGAGAGATACGAGATGATCGCGAGGCTCTCCCACACCTTGACGTCACCGTCGATCAGCACCGGAACCTTTCCGGACGGCGAATACTGCCTGATGCGTTCTGCCGTGTCGGGCATGCGCAGCGGGATCACCGTCTCGGTAAATTCGAGGCCGACCGCGCGCATGGCGAGCCAAGGCCGCATCGACCAGGAGGAATAGAGCTTGTTGGCGATGACGAGATGCATGGGATTCCCGCATTGCTTGGCGCGGCGGAGGCACGTCCGCCGTTCGATCGACGGGCCGGAGCTACCGGCCCGCCCAAGTCGCGGCCGTTAGACCAGCACCTTGCCTTCCTTGCCGATCGCCTTGCCGACATCCTCGTCGGAGACGTCCTCGCCCATCAGCATGTCGTTATGTGCCTTGCCGGACGGGATCATCGGGAAGCAATTGGCGAGCTTCGCCACGCGGCAGTCGAAAATCACCGCTTCGGGACTGTTGATCATGTCCTTGATGGCGTCGTCGAGGTCAGCCGGGTGATCGCAGCGAATGCCCTTCCAGCCATAGGCTTCCGCCAGCTTGACGAAATCGGGCAGCGCTTCCGTGTAGCTCTCCGACAGGCGGTTGCCGTGCAGAAGCTGCTGCCACTGCCGCACCATGCCCATGTACTCGTTGTTCAGGATGAACACCTTGACGGGCAGGCGATACTGCACCGCCGTCGAGCACTCCTGGATGTTCATCAGGATCGAGGCGTCGCCGGCAATATCGACCACCAGCGATTTCGGATGCGCGAGCTGCGCGCCGATCGCCGCCGGCAAGCCGTAGCCCATCGTGCCGAGGCCGCCCGACGTCATCCAGCGGTTCGGCTCGTCGAAATGGAACAGTTGCGCCGCCCACATCTGGTGCTGGCCGACCTCGGTCGTGATGTAGACATCCTTGTCGCGGGTGAGCGCGTAGAGCCGCTCCACCGCTTGCTGCGGCATGATCACGTCCTTCGACTTCTTGTACGCGAGCGACTTGCGCGCGCGCCAACCGTCGATCTCCTTCCACCATGCCTTGTGCGCCGCCTTGTCGAGCTGCGGTGCGCGCGCCTTCCAGACGCGCAGCATGTCCTCGAGCACATAGGCGACATCGCCGATGATCGGGATATCGACGCGCACGTTCTTGTTGATCGAGGAAGGATCGATGTCGATGTGGATCTTCTTCGAGCCGGGCGAGAAGGCATCGAGGCGGCCGGTGATGCGGTCGTCGAAACGCGCGCCGACGCACACCATCACGTCGCAGTCGTGCATGGCCATGTTGGCCTCGTAGGTCCCGTGCATGCCGAGCATGCCGAGCCACTGCTTGTCGGACGCCGGAAAGGCGCCGAGGCCCATCAGCGTCGAGGTGACGGGGAAGCCGGAGAGGCGCACGAGCTCGCGCAGGAGCTGGCTCGCCTTCGGCCCCGAGTTGATGACGCCGCCACCGGTATAGAAGATCGGCTTCTTCGCCCCGGCCAGCAGCTCCACGGCCTCGCGCACCGCCGGCTGCTCCGGCTTGACGCGCGGCTTGTAGGTCTTGTGCTGGATGTTCGACGGGCCGACGTAGTTGCCGGAGGAGAACTGTATGTCCTTCGGAATATCGACCACCACCGGTCCCGGGCGACCGCTCTTGGCGATGTAGAACGCCTCGTGCAGCACGCGCGCGAGGTCGTTGACGTTCTTGACCAGCCAGTTGTGCTTGGTGCACGGGCGCGTAATGCCGACCGTATCGCACTCCTGGAAGGCGTCGTTGCCGATCAGGTGCGTCGGCACCTGCCCCGTGATGCAGACGAGCGGGATCGAATCCATCAGCGCATCGGTGAGGCCGGTCACGGCGTTGGTAGCGCCCGGACCGGACGTCACCAGCACGACGCCGACCTTGCCGGTCGAGCGCGCATAGCCTTCCGCCGCGTGCACCGCGCCACCCTCCTGGCGCACCAGGATGTGCTTCACCTTCTCCTGCTGGAAGAGCTCGTCGTAGATCGGCAGAACGGCGCCGCCCGGATAGCCGAAGATGAACTCGACACCCTGATCCTGCAGCGCCTTGATCACCATTTCGGCGCCCGTCATCGTGCGTGCCATCGCCTCGTCTCCACGTCTGATCGCTATCGCTTGGCCAGTCCCCGCGAGGGGCGACGAGGCAGCGCGGTATTCCGCGCGCCATCGCCCCCCTGGATTCGCGGCGGACGCTAGGCGCTCGTCAGGGCGAGGTCAATCGATGATTTAACAAATGGAATGCCAATTTGCCGATGACTTTTCGTTTATGTCTTAGCAACGGCCATCCACGCAATCATATGTCTCCGAAGCCAAGTGAGCTGCCGCTTGATGTACTGCCGGGTCTCCTGCTGACCCGCCGCAACCGCCGCCTCGAGCGAAAGCGCGCCCGCCAGATGGCGCGCAAGGGGCGCGACGCCTAGCGCCCGCATCGCCGGCAGTGCAGGGTCGAGTCCGAGCGCACTGAGGGCTGCGACCTCGTCGAGCGCGCCCTCGCCGACCATCGCCACGAATCGCTCGTCCGCCCTGGCATAGAGAGCCGCGCGCTCGACCGTCACGACCAACGGAAGCGTTTCCTCGAGCCCGAGCACCGGCACCCCGGGAAGGCGCTGCCACGCACTCAGGGGCCGCCCCGTCGCCTCCAGCACCTCCAGCGCGCGAACGATGCGCTGGCGATCGGCCGGACGCAGCGCCGCAGCCGTCTCGGGGTCGCGGGCGGCGAGCAGCCGGTGCAGGTC
>CALMPK010000066.1 GCA_937873575.1 uncultured Hyphomicrobiaceae bacterium | reverse complement strand
GGACGAGATCGAGCGCGCAGAAGACGCCGATCATCAGCGTCTCGAGCACGAGGAACGCGATCATGTATTCCTTGACGCGCTTGTCGACGGATTCCCAGCTCGCCAGGATGCAGAGCGGCATCAGGAACGTCGTCAGGATCACGAACAGCATCGAAATGCCGTCGACGCCGAGCTTGTACTTGATCGGCCCGAGCCAGGCGCGCTCCTCGATGAACTGGAAGCCGGGATTGGCCTTGTCGAAGTTCACCCAGATGAGCAGCGACACGAGGAACGTGACGAGCGTCGTCCACAACGCGACGTAGCGCGCGTTGCGAACCGCGTCCTGCGGCAGGAAGGCGATGAACAGCGCTCCCACCAGCGGCAGGAACGTCACCGTCGAGAGGATTGGCAGGGTCGAGATGTTCTTTGCGCAATCCCGCCGGTGATGTTCGGGAACATGAAGTAGCTGATGAGCAGCGCGACACCGATGAGCATCGCGAACGCATAGTGATAGACGTAGCCCGTCTGCAGCTTGACCACCTTGCCCGTGGTCCAAGCGACGCTCTTGGCAGTCCCGTCGATCGTGCCGTCGATCACCGCCCCGTCACCACCCTTCCAGAGCATGCGGCCGATGGCGAAGGCGGGACGGACGAACAGCAGGTCGTAGAGCTCGTCGAAGTACCACTTGTTGAGCAGGAACAGGTAGAGCGGGCGGAAGGCGCGGGCGGTGGCCGGCGGCAGCCAAGGCGCCGCGATGTAGTAGAGGTAGGACAGCGCAAAGCCCGCGATCATGGCGATCGTCGCCGACCACATCACCCACTCCGGCGGATGGTGTGCGCCGTGGGCCGCACCATGGGCCGCACCGTGCGCCGCTGCAGGGGACGCGTGACCGGCGCCGCCGACCAGTTGATGCACGTCCTGCACCGCCGTCGCCGTTGCTGCCGCGACCGCATCGCCCGCTCCCGTTCCCGCGACGAGAGACTTGTCCCAGAACGCGGCGGCGAGATCGCCGATGAAGTAGGGCTGGAAGATGAAGCCCGCGAGCACCGCGCCGACCGCGAGGACGGCAAGCGGAACAAGCATCACCACCGGGCTTTCATGCGCGTGCTTGTAGGTGTCGGGTTCGGCGCGCGTCTTGCCATGGAAGGTCATGAACATCAGGCGCCAGGAGTAGAACGAGGTCATGAACGCGGCGATGACGAGCATCCAGAAGGCGTAGTCGTAGGGCAGGTGCGCCGCATGCGTCATCTCGATGATGGCATCCTTCGAATGGAAGCCGGCGAAGCCACCGAGGTGGGGAATGCCGACGCCGGTCAACGCCAGGGTGCCGATCAGCATCATCGCCCAGGTGAAGCGGATCTTGGGCGCTAGACCGCCCATGTTCCGCATGTCCTGCTCGTGGTGCATGGCGTGGATCACCGAGCCCGCACCGAGGAACAGCAGGGCCTTGAAGAAGGCGTGCGTGAAGAGGTGGAAGATGCCCGCGCCATACGCGCTGACGCCGAGCGCTGCGAACATGTAGCCGAGCTGCGAGCAGGTCGAATAGGCGATCACGCGCTTGATGTCGTTTTGCACGAGGCCTACGGTCGCCGCGAAGAACGCTGTCGCCGCGCCGACTGCAGTCACGATCTGAAGGGTGAGCGGCGCCTGCTCGAACAGCGGCGAGAGACGCGCCACCATGAAGACGCCGGCGGTGACCATGGTCGCCGCATGAATGAGGGCGGAGACCGGTGTCGGGCCCTCCATCGCGTCCGGCAGCCACGTGTGCAGCAGAAGCTGCGCCGACTTGCCCATCGCGCCCATGAAGAGCAGCAGCGTCAACGTCGTCATGACGTCGACCTGCATGCCGAGGAAGTTCATGGTCGCGCCCTTGGCGCCGGGTGCCGCGGCGAAGATGGCGTCGAAGTTGATCGAGCCGAACAGGAAGAACACGCCGAAGATGCCGAGCGCAAAGCCGAAATCGCCGACGCGGTTGACGACGAACGCCTTGATCGCAGCGGCGCTGGCAGACGGCTTTTCGTACCAGAAACCGATCAGCAGGTAGGAGGCGAGACCGACGCCTTCCCAGCCGAAGAACATCTGCAACAGGTTGTCGGCGGTCACCAGCATGAGCATGGCGAACGTGAACAGCGAGAGATACGAGAAGAAGCGCTGGCGGCTCTCGTCCTCGTGCATGTAGCCGATCGAGTAGAGATGGACGAGCGACGCCACCGTCGGGACGACGACCAGCATCCCCGCCGTCAGCGTATCGATACGCAGGCTCCAGGACACATCGAGTTCGCCCGACGTGATCCAGCGCATGATCGGTACTCGCGCCGTCTCGGTGCCGAAGCCGACCCGCACGAACACGACCCACGACAGCACCGCCGCGGCGAGCAGCAGGCCCGTGGTGATGATCTCGGCCGGACGCGGGCCGATCACGCGGCCGAACAGCCCTGCGACGAGGGCACCGATCAGCGGCAGGAAAACGATTGCGGTATAAATCATCTGGGCGAGCCCCCTCAGCCCTTCATCATGTTGATGTCTTCGACCGCGATGGAGCCGCGGTTGCGGAAGTAGACGACGACGATGGCGAGGCCGATCGCGGCCTCGGCGGCGGCGACCGTCAGCACCAGCAGCGCGAACACCTGTCCGACCAGATCGCCGAGGAAGTGCGAGAAGGCGACGAGGTTGATGTTCACGGCCAGAAGCATCAGCTCGACCGACATCAGGATGACGATGACGTTCTTGCGGTTGAGGAAGATGCCGAGGATGCCGAGCGTGAAGAGACACGCGGCAACCGTCAGATAATGTGCGAGCCCAATCGTCATCGCGTCCTCACCTCGTCCGTCCGCCGCGCCAGCGGCGTCACACCAATCGTTCAGCGCACCGCGCCGAGCAGCCACGCCACCCCGAGCACGACGAGCGGCGCCAGCGCCGCCACGATCCACGCTCGGTACTCGGGCGCCATCAGCGCCGCGAGCCTTGCCTTCGTCACCTCGCGACGCCGCTCGCGCCGCGCCGCCTTCAACCAAGCCCAGTCTTCCCCGCGCCGGAAGATGTGCTCCGGCAGCTCGGTCGGGCCAGCACCTTCCGCGCCGGCCTTCCGATCCGGGTCGTCCATTACCGCGGCGCCTCCGCCGACGGCACGATCGCCTGACCGGGAGCGACCTTGACGACCTCCATCGCGGTCTTCGGATTGCGGTTGACCTGCGCCGAGATCGACTGGCGCCTGACACCTTCCTTATGGCGCAGCGTCAGCACGATCGCGCCGATCATCGCGACCAGCAGCACGAGGCCAGCGCCCTGGAAGAAGTAGACGTACTTCGTGTAGAGCAGCAGCCCGAGCGCCTTGGTGTTCGAGATGCCGGCTTCCGGCGCGGGCATCGCCGCAGCGAGTTGCTTCGCCTGGCCGAGATCGAAGCCATAGACCGCGAACATCGCGATGAGCTCGACCAGCACGACGCCGCCGACCATCAGCCCGACCGGCGCATTCTTGATGAACCCGGCCCGCAGCTCAGCGAAATCGACGTCGAGCATCATGACGACGAACAGGAACAGCACCGCCACCGCGCCGACGTAGACGACGACCAGCAGCATCGCCAGGAACTCGGCGCCGAGCAGCACGAACAGTCCCGCGGCGTTGAAGAACGTCACGATCAGGTAGAGGACCCCGTGCACCGGATTCTTGGCCGTGATCACCAGCGTCGCCGAGATCACCGCGAGAATCGCGAACAGGTAGAAGAAGAAGGCCGTCAGTGTCATGCCGCTTACCTCTTCCCGTTACCTGTACTTCGCGTCGAGGGCGATGTTCTGCGCGATCTCGCGCTCCCAGCGGTCGCCGTTCGCGAGCAGGCGCGCCTTGTCGTAGAACAACTCCTCGCGAGTCTCCGTCGCGAACTCGAAATTCGGTCCCTCGACGATCGCCTCCACGGGGCAGGCCTCCTGGCAAAGTCCGCAGTAGATGCACTTCGTCATGTCGATGTCGTAGCGCGTGGTGCGCCGCGTGCCGTCGTTGCGGCGCGGCCCCGCCTCGATGGTGATGGCCTGCGCCGGGCAAACGGCCTCGCACAACTTGCACGCGATGCAGCGCTCCTCGCCATTGGGATATCGGCGTAGAGCATGCTCGCCGCGGAAGCGCGGAGAGAGCGGCCCCTTCTCGAAGGGATAGTTCAGCGTCGCCTTCGGCGCGAAGAAGTAGCGCATCGTCAGGAAGAACGCCGAGACGAACTCGGTGAGGAAGAGCGACTTGATGCCGGTTGCGATGCTCATCGCTTCGTCTCCGTGTCAGCTCAGAACGAGGGGGCCGAGCACATAGCCCAGCACGGGGAAGGTAACCAGCTCGACGAGCGAGGCGATTCGCAGGATGCCGGCGCGGCGGCGGGAGTCGTCCGTCGGCATCGGCCCCTCGGCCCGCTCCGCCATCCACCGCAGCACGGCGAAATTGCCGATGCCGAAAACCGCACCGATGTTGGCTCCTGTCAGGGCCGGGCTCATGCCAGACCTCCGAAGTGCACCACGGCCGCCACCAGCACGACCATGACGAGTGACAGCGGCAGGAACACCTTCCAGCCGAGACGCATGAGCTGGTCGTAGCGATAGCGAGGAACCATCGCCTTCACCATCGCGAACATGAAGAACACGAACGTCGCCTTGGCGATGAACCAGAAGATGCCCGGCACCCAGTTCAGAGGCGCCACGTCCAGCGGCGGCAGCCATCCTCCGAGGAACAGGATCGTCGTCATCGCGCACATGGTGACGATCGCCACGTACTCGCCGAGCATGAACAGCAGGTACGGCGTCGAGGCATACTCGACCATGAAGCCGGCGACCAGCTCCGATTCGGCTTCCGGCAGATCGAACGGCGGGCGGTTCGTCTCGGCGAGCGCGGAGATGAAGAACACGACGAACATCGGGAACAGCGCGAGCCAATGCCAGTCGAGCACCGAGCCCGGCAGGCCGATGCGCGTGCCGAGCCCCGTCTTCTGCGCGTTGACGATGTCGGTGAGGTTGAGCGACCCGACCAGCAGCAGCACGGTGATGATGACGAGGCCGATCGACACTTCGTAGGACACCATCTGCGCGGCGGAGCGCAGCGAGCCCATGAACGGATATTTCGAGTTCGAGGCCCAGCCACCCATGATGATGCCGTAGACGCCGAGCGACGAAATCGCCAGCAGGTAACGGATGCCGACGTTCAGGTCGGAGGTCCGCCATCGGCCCCATCTGTTCGCGTCGAGCGGAATGGCCGCCCAGGCGGCCAGCGCGAATGTCGCGGTTGCGATCGGCGCGAGCAGAAACACACCCTTGTCGGCGCCCGCCGGAATGAGCGGCTCTTTGAATACGAACTTCAGCAGGTCGGCGAACGATTGCAGCAGGCCGAAGGGGCCGACGACGTTCGGACCGCGGCGCATCTGCACCGCCGCCCAAACCTTGCGGTCCATGAGCAGCAGGAAGGCGATGATGACCAGCAGGCCGACCAGCACCGCGAGGCTCGCGACGGCGTAGACCAGGAGCCACCACACCCAGCCGAGCCAGTCCGGCAGCAGTGCGAGGCCGTTCAACCATTCGATGATCGATCTCAGCATTGTGCCTGCCCCTCACTCGGCCGCGGCGGCGACACGGTTGCGGCCGGCGGCGTGGCGCAGAGCCGAAAGCTCCGCCATCACCGCGGACGCCCGCGCGACCGGGTTCGTCAGATAGAAATCGGCAATCACCGACTGGAAAGCGGCTGCGGATACGCTGCCGCCGCGCGCGGCGAGCGCGCCAAGCGCCTGCGATCCCTCGCCCGGCTGGATCGCGTCGACGCGCGCGAGGTGCGGCGCCGTTCGGTACATCTGCGTGCGCAGGTCGCCGAGTGTGTCGTAGGCGAGCGGACGGCCGAGACGGGCGGAAAGCGCGCGCAGGATGGTCCAGTCCTCCTTCGCCTCACCCGGCGGGAAGACGGCGCGCGCCGTGACCTGCGCGCGGCCCTCGGTATTGCAGTAGGTGGCGCTCTTTTCGGTATAGGCCGCGCCCGGCAGGATGACGTCGGCGCGATGCGCACCACGATCGCCATGCGTGCCCTGGTAGATCACGAA
>CALMPK010000065.1 GCA_937873575.1 uncultured Hyphomicrobiaceae bacterium | reverse complement strand
TTCCGCCAAGGCCGAGATCGCGATGGCACGCGGGGCACGCGAAGTCGCGCGCAGCATCGCCAGCACGGCGTCGATGTGCCGGTGTATCTCGCTGACGCCGATATGCAACCGGTTCGGCCTGTGCCCGGTGACGGCGACCCTGAGGGGACGCGAAGCTGTCATTCTGAAACCTCCCCCGCGGGTTCGGGACAGATGCCGTCGTCGAACCGCGCTGGGAAATCGACCGCCATCACCTGGTCCTGCGCGGCGGCCGTCGCCAGATCGTAGAGCACGGGAACCGTGGTCGGTGCGATCAGCTCCTGCAGGTCCGCGATTGTGCGCTTGAAGCGGGCCTCATACAACGCATCCTTGAGCTTTGGCCCTCGCCGCCGCCCGGTCATTTTCGGATCGGTGTCGGAGAGCCAGCGATACTCGAGCGGCATGTCGTAGCGCTGGAACGAGAGCATCGGTTCATCGGTCAGCAGGTCCTCGGATTGCGTGCCGATCTCGCGGTCGATCTCCCAGGGATCGCGCGGGTAGGAGAGCCACTGCATCACCGCGAGCACCAGTTGCTGGCTGTCGCCGATCATGCCGACGAGCGCGTCGGTCGCCTCGCGCGCGAGAAGGCGCGAGCGTTTCACCTTGGCCGCGTGCGAGCCGGTGCCGATCGAGATCATCAGCAGGTTGTCGGGGCCGGTCTGCCAGTTGAGCGCATAGCCCTTGAGCCGTGCGAGCTTGAAGAGTTGCAGGGCGGGATTGTTGTGCGGTGATACCGCGCCGTCGATGAAGGTGCCGGTGGTCGTGAACGGCTTGTTGCCATCCAGTCCGGAGAAAAGCTCGATCTCGGTCGGCCGGAAGAACGTGGGCGCGGCAGAGCTCGCGCGCAGAACGTCATGTATCTTGTACTTGGCGTTCGGCGTCCGGTCACCTTCACGGCACCAGTATTTGCAGCGCTCGTTGTTGGTCATCACCCAGACGCTGCCGGTGTCGGCGCGCTTGGCGACGATGGCGAGTCCGGTCTTCAGCAGCGGGCTGTCCATCGTCTCGTCTGCGACGAGCGAGCGAATCTTATCGCTGAGGTTGCGCGCATGATAGAGGTCGGAGACGCCCTTGATGCCGGTGATGCGCCGTTTGAAAATCTCCGGCATCCACGAGCGGAAGCGGTCGCGGATGTCGGCGACGGCGTGGCCGAGCGCGAGCTGCGTCGCGATGAGCGCGCCGACGCTGGTGCCGCCGATCAGATCGAAATAATGGGCGAGCCTGAATTCGGCCGGATCGCGATAGCGCCCCTGTTCCACGAAGCGTTGCGCGAGGAGGCGTTCGATCTCCTCGAGGAACGCGATGGTGATGATGCCGCGCGTGCCGCCGCCGTCCAGGGCGAGAATGCGCTTCGGTCCCGCGCCGTGAAGTCTGTGGGTGACATTATGGGCCATGATGCGCTCCGCGACGGGGTGAGCTTGTGGAACCTGACATCGGTGGTGGGAAGCGCGCATAGGGGCCGCCCGGCGTTTGGGTTGTCGCGTGCAATCGTGGCAATCTGAGGCGAGTGTCTCGTATCGGTGGCGCTGCAAGGCGGCTCGGGGCGCGAAGGCGGAGAAGCCATGAAGGCGATGGTGCTGGAAAGGGCGGGAAGCCCGCTGGTGATGGTCGAGCGCGGTGTGCCGACTCCAGGCCCGGGGCAGGTTCTGGTGGAGGTTGCCGCGTGCGCCGTCTGCCGCACCGATCTCCACGTCGTCGATGGTGATCTCCCCGAGCCGCGCCTTCCGTTGATCCCCGGGCACGAGATCGTTGGCCGTGTCGCAGCGCTCGGCGAGGGTGTCTCGAACTTCGCGCTCGGCGCGCGCGTCGGCATTCCCTGGCTCGGCCATACCTGTGGCGTCTGCCACTATTGCGTGTCGGGTCGCGAGAACCTCTGCGATGCGCCGCGCTTTACCGGCTACACGATCGACGGCGGCTTCGCCACGCACGCCGTCGCGGACGCAGGCTATTGCTTCCCCATTCCCTCGCGATACGACGACGTCCACGCCGCACCGCTGCTTTGCGCGGGGCTCATCGGTCATCGCTCGCTCAAGGCGGCGGGGCCGGCCGCGACGCTCGGCATCTATGGCTTCGGCGCCGCCGCCCACATCGTCGCCCAGATCGCCCGCTTCGAGGGCCGGCGCGTGCTGGCCGTCACCCGCCCGGGAGACAGGCCGGCGCAGGACTTCGCGCGGTCGCTCGGGTGCGATTGGGCCGGAGGCTCCGACGAACCGCCGCCCGTGCCGCTGGACGCGGCGATCGTGTTCGCGCCGGTCGGAGCCTTGGTTCCGCTCGCATTGCGCGCCGTCGCCAAGGGCGGCACCGTCGTTCTCGGTGGCATCCACATGAGCGAGATCCCGGCGATGCCCTACGAGATCCTCTGGGGTGAACGGATCGTGCGCTCGGTCGCCAATCTCACGCGGCAGGATGGTGTGGAGTTCATGGAGCTTGCCGGCCGTGTGCCGCTCGACATCGCTGTCGAACCGATGGCGCTGGGCGATGCCAACGAGGCGCTGCGGCGGCTGCGTGACGGCGAGCTGACGGGGGCTGCGGTTCTCGTGCCGGGTTGCGGATGCCAGGGTGCGATCGGTTGAGATGGGAGCGCTCTGCGCTCGCATCGAGACCGTGAATCGGACCCTGAACGCAAAGTCACTTC
>CALMPK010000064.1 GCA_937873575.1 uncultured Hyphomicrobiaceae bacterium | reverse complement strand
TCATCGGTCGATCGTGTCCGCTCGACACGAACGACGATCTTCGTGCCGCTCGCCAGTGTCGCCTTGAGTTCGTCCTCCATTTGAATCAAGGTCTCGTGGTTTTGCGCCGACACTAGAAGCCTTGCGTCCGGTGTTTTGTCCAGAATGCTTTTGACAAGATTCGAAATTAGGAACGTCTTGCCGACGCCAGGAGGGCCAACAACGACATTGATGGACTTGCCTGATACGATTGCGTCCCATGCCACCTTTTTCGAACCGTCCATCTCGTCCGGCGGCACCGCATTCGGGGTCGCAATATCACGTAATACTTCGTCCAGCGCGACCTGCGCCGGATCGTCAATCGCTCTCAAGAGTTCAATATTCGTCCGGGCCGCCACAATATTTTGAAGGCGGCGGCGAATTGCGCGTTCAAATCCACCATCTCTTCGAGGACGAAGAAAAAGAAGCTGCCCCGGTACAACAGCTTCGCTTGTCGCGAACGTGAACGGTAGGCGGCCGTCGACGACACCGCCCGTTCCCTCATAACTGAGTTCCGGAAATCGCTCCCGATCGCCGGCGAGCGCGTCGCTGCGTGAAAGAGTCCAATTTGGTTTGCCGTCGTCGTACTTCAATTCGCGCGCCAAGGCGTCGTATGCCGGGCGCAGTCCCATCAGCTTGCGTCGCATGTCCCGGTCGGGATCTTCGCGGGAGGCGATCCAGGCCAAATCTGAATCCCCGCCGGACGGCGGGTGAAGCACTTCGACGGGATAGATTCGGAATTGCTCCCGCAGCCAAGTAAAGGCTTCGAGAAGAATGAGGGCGTACCAAGTGGGAATCTCTTCGACTGATCGGCTCACTCCTGTTGTGACACTCGCGTCAATCCACGGTTTGGCGCCAGGGCCAAGCCTGCGTACTCGCTCTTCGGCGCTTCTCCGAGTTCGCGCAAGATGAATCCGGTGGCGAACCTCGACGGCATCATAGATGTAGTCGTCAGGCCGCCTCTTGTTGGCGTTCTCGATCATGCCGACATAGTCATCGATGACTTTCACGCCATACGCGGCAAGGTCGGTGACGATACGCACGAAGGCCTCATCTACGACAACAGTGCGTACCGTTGGTCCGCTGAGATCCTCTTCGACAAAACGGAGGACCGCATCCCTATCGTCAGCCGGGATGGTGCCCGATGTAAGCGATGCAAGGTCGCTTTGGGTAACCTGGGTGGAAGGGTAGAGAATTAGCTCGCCTTCGCCGCTTGACCCCGACCGGTCAAGATCGGCCACGACCTCGGCGATCTCGTTTAGCACGATACTTCCGTCGAAAAGCTGGTAGCGTGGCGGATCGGCAAGACGATTAAGCATGCGTCGCTCGATCGACAGCAGGGAAGGACCGCCGCCGTCCTCGGTCAGGCCGAGGATCCGCGACGCTGCCTGCCCAAGATCACTCCAGTCCCGGCGAAACGAGACGGTGCCGGAGGGCCGCAGCAGATGTCCCGCGCCGCCCACATCGCCGTCGGCAATGTGTACGCACGCTTCGTAGCCGCCGAGTCGGAAATCCTCTTTTTCATCGCTATGCGAAAAGATCGTATGTTCGCTGACAGCGCCGTGCACGATGCCCGCATCATGACAAAGTGCAAGTCCTTCAGCTACGCGCAAGATATTGCGCCAAAACATCTTGCGGCCGGTCGTCGTAAGCAGCCGGCCTTCTCGCGCTCGAACCCTGTGCAATGACCCGCAGATCGGACTGCCAGGATCAACCATTAAGATACCGATCTCTTCCTGGTCCTCGACGATCTCAAGAACCTCGACCAATAACTGGCGCGCACGGCGTGACGACAGAACACGCCGGACACGCCTGAGGCCGTGCGTGATGAGCCGCTTCAGGTCCTCGTCCAGCGGGGTTCCGGTCTTCTTGAACAGACGAAGAAGATAGTCCTCGCCGTCGGCGATGCCGGTGGCAAAACGAAGTTGAGAATTCCAACCTTCGGTGCCGCTCGAAAACGCGGTATCAGCAAACTTGAATCGTGCGTCGAGCGTCGCTTTGCCTTGCATGGTAGCTCGCGCCATAGCGCCGTAATCCATCCTTGAAACAGTACAAATGCGGTGATTCGTATATGATAGCGCAGTATATGCTTTGGGTCAGAGTTATCGACTGCAAAGCGATATTTTGCGCGTTTTCCCAAGCATGCTCTGTGTAAATTGGGGGAGTGGATGGCACCTATTGCAAGCAGCAACGAGATGCGGTTGGACCCGCCAAATCAAGCCAGCATGAGTGGCAATTGATCATCATCGAGCCCTGACCCAACAAACCCCCGAAACAGAGATACCGATTAACCGGATCGGCCTCTTTGGCGGCATAAGTTGCGCTAATAGTTCAAGAGCCAGGCTAGAGAGATCGTCCGCGGTGTCGTTCATG
>CALMPK010000063.1 GCA_937873575.1 uncultured Hyphomicrobiaceae bacterium | reverse complement strand
GTCGAGTTGAGCGTCGATACGGGCGAGGAGGGCAGGCCATAGGCGACGTAGCGATATTGCGTATCCGCGATGTCGCGCGCGTGATCGACCATCGCGTCCCAGATCTCGTCGGCGTCGACGGCCGCAATGAGACGGCTGCCGCGGCTCTCGGGCGTGCCGATGGCGGTTTCCAGGGCGGCGCCCCGCAGGCCGCCGTTGGCGATGTAGAGCGACATCGTTCCGCTGTCGCCGAGTACGCCGAGGATCTTGCCGTCCGCCGTATCGATCACGGTGCCTTCGAGGACGAACCATTCCTCCTGCGGCACGGATGCGGACGTCAGGCTGTCCGGCACGTAGACGAGTTGAATGTGATCGAAGCCGAACCAGCCGAGATGGTAGGCCTGGATCGGAACCTGCTCGATGTAGATGGCCGACATGAGCTCGAGCTCCCGTCTCGATGAGCGGTTTGCTGCTCGCATGCCGTGCGGCATGCATCGATGCGGGGGATGTGTTTGACGCGGCAGTGGCGCGCTACGCACCCGATTGCGGCTTCGGCTAAGGGATGCGTGCTGAAATTTCCCCCTGCGTGAGTTTCTTCCGAAGGGCGATCGTTTGTCCACAGCTCCACCGTACTTGAATCAGCCGGTATCGGTTCCGGGTCATTCAAATGTCAGAGCGGCTCAGGCCATCGGCGGACAAGTGGTGGCGTGTAACTCGCCATGTTGGCGACAACGCAAAGGGGCGGCCATCGCTGGCCGCCCCCGTTCGAACTCATCCGCGTCTGCGGTCTGGCCGGCAGTGCGCCGTCAGCGCTTGCCCCAGATCTCCACCGTGGCGCGGTCATTGCCTTTCGCCGTACGATCGAAGAAGCGAGAGCGATAACGTGCCTCGACCTCCTTGATGACCTTCGGCCCGCCCTGGACTTTGATCGGGCCGAAGCCGACGTTCGGCTCGACGCGCTTGCGCTCGCCCGAGATCTTCTGCGACGAGCCGTCGGCGAAGATCAGGTCGAGATAGTCGAGCGTGATGTCGCGATCCTTGACGACCACACGCACTTGGCTGAAGCCACGCTTGTGGGTGCGCACCGGAGAGCGATCCGTCTCGAAGCCGACGAAGCCGACGACGTTGCCCGACGTCAGGCGGACCCAGCCATCGTTGAACAGCTCCGACTCCTGGTCGATCCACTTCTCGGAGAGTTCGCCCCAGATCTCGACGCCCGCGGTACCGTTGGCGTTTTCCTTGCGCTTGTAGGTGATGTCGATGCCGTCGATGAAGTGGTCGCCCTTGAGGCCCAGCTTCTCCGTGCGGTATCCGGCCTTGATCGGGCCTGCGTAGGGCAGCTCCACGACCTGGCCACCGGCGAACGCCACCTTCACGTCGATCAGGTCGATGTCGTTGTCGGAAATGCAGATGCGGATGGCGTCGAACTTGCCGAGATTGTTAGGAACCGCGAGCCGGTCGCGGTCGGTGCCGAAGCCGACGTTCGCTCGCGTCAGCAGAACGTTGCCTTCGCCAACGCAACGGCCCTGCGGTGACTTTGACGTCGACACGGCGCGCTTCGTCACCGGCTCGGCGGGAGCGGGAGCGCGCGGATTGACGGGAGCTGCCACCTTCGGTGCCGACTTCGCCGGGCGCTCGGCGCGCGCATCCTTCGCGCTCTGCTCGCCGTAAACCTGGATGATGCCGGCCCCGGTCGCGCCCTCACCAGGCTTGTAGGTGATGACGACCTCATCGACGAACTTGCCTTCGCGCTTGGGGTCGATCGGCTTGGTGCGTTCGCCCTTGCGCAGATCGATGGTGCGCTTCTCGTTGTGCACGGAGCCGTCGGAATAGACGACGCGGACGTTGCTGATGAGCAGCGGGGCGCCGAGGTTATAAAGGCGCAGCTCGCTGAACGAGCCGCGGACCTTCGACGTATCGATGGCGATTTCGCTGGCTTTCAGCGGAGCGTCCTTCTCCGCCATGCGCACGAGACCCCTCTTCTGCGCCTGGGCCGCGGGCAGACCTCCCGCGACGATAAGAGCCGCGGCCAGGATGGCCGCCGCCAACGATTTTCCAAACATGAAGTCCCTCCGGAGCTGTGAATGCCCGTTGCGTCACCTGTTTTCGTTAACCCTTCGCATGCAGACAGGCGCATCCGCAAGGCCCGGAACTGTTCCGTGATCTAGATGCAACTTGGCAAGTCCGGAAAAGATTGGATGGCTGAGCTGCTGGCATCGGCGCGGTTCTTTTGCGCTGCGGTGCGGTCGAGTGCTACTCGCAGATGGCGGTGTGGCGCCGCTGTTTGAGATCGAGATGGAAGTGATCTTGGTGGGCGGTGTTGGCTTCGGGCCCGAGAACGGTCGTGAAAATACCGCATGCCGACGAGTGCAGCCGGTGGAGGAAACCATACTCGACCGGCGAGGAGGCGCTGCGCTGCGAAACCCGGGGCGCTTCGCTGGATTTCGATGAACGCCGCTCACGCTTGCCCGGCGACTTGTCATTTTCCGCGAGGCCGGCTGTCAGCGTGCGCGGTTTGAGGGCGGCCGTCGCCCGGGTCGTCGCCACCGGCAGCGGCGGCGTGCCTTTCGGCGCCGGAGACGTCGATGCACCGGTCTTGCCCGCCTCGGCGGCCGCTGCCTTCTCTTGCGCTTCCGCGGCAGCTCTTGCCGCCGCCTCTGCCGCCGCCTGGGCTGCGGCCTCGGCGGCGAGCGCCGCAGCAACGTCCTTCCCCCAATAGGTCTTCACGTCGATGCGGCGGCTGTCGGAGAGTTCGAAGGCAGAAACGTCGATCGCGTTGGCGAACGCATGCTCCGAGATCTTCGCTGCCGGGTCGTTGTAGCGGTTGCGGCAGACGTAGGCCGACGCATTGACGAGCTTGACGATGCGCGCGCCGAGAGATTCCCGTGCTGCCGGCTGTGCGACCGTCTCGATCCATTGATAGAGATGCGCCACCATCGGGCAGTTGAGCACCGCGGGCGGATCGAGTGCGATGCCGTCCCCGCTGCCGATGCGAGAAACCCGGAGCGGCGCTGGCGTTCCGCAACTCCCCTGTCGCAGCGGTGGCAGAGCTTCGACCTTGGCGCCGATCGACTGAAGGAGCTGGTCGCATTCGCGCGCGGCGTCGGCGATCTCGGCTTCCGACCAGGTCTTCGGGGCCGCCGGGTCCTCGGGGGTATCGTCTCGCGCTTCCTTTGCCGCCGGGGGCGGCGTTGGCGCGGCGGGGGCAGATGGCGTGGGCGAAGGAGCAGCGGCGGGTGGAGGGGGGGGCGCCTGAGCGGCCCGCGTCGGTTCGGATTGGGATGACTGCGCCTGCGCCGAGGGAGGTCGCGTTGGCTCAGTCCGCGTCGGCTCGGGTGCGGGCGGCAGCGCACTGGCTGGCGGGGTGGCGGCAGTCTCGGCGTAAGACGCAGCCCGCGCGGCCTCCTGGCGCTCGCGCGCCATGGCTTCGCTGGCTCGTGCGGTTGTCGCTTTGCGTGAGGGACTGGCGCGGTGGGGATGGGGGTAGGGCAGAGGCGGTATGCCCGCAAGCTCGGCAAGGGAACGTGGCGCCGCCCACGCCGTCTGCAGATCGTTCAACGCAAAGCCTGCTGCGAACGCGGCGGCGAAAATCAGGAATGCGCGAGATCGAACGACGGCCATGCCCTTTTTGGTGCACGCCTCAGGTGGCGTATTCAAGGCTCGAGTCGAGCACGGGCCGAGAATGTCCTCGACCGCTCGGGGCGATTGCGCTCGCGCCGAGCAATCAGGGCTCGAGCGATTTGAGCCGGATGCTTGCGTCCGGGGTAACGAGCAGCACTTCGCTGGCGCCGAGCCGCGCACCACGATAGCGAACCTTGGCGAGGTTGAGCGAAGGCGCTTCGGCATCGAGCAGCCCTTCATAGAGCGTCGTCTCGGTTCCGTCGTCGCCGCGGCGGATGAGCTTGTAGTGCGTCCCGCAGGGCATCTCGGGGCAGAACACCAGCTTGAAGCGGTACTCCTCGCCGCGACGGCGCGTCCAGGCGGTCGTCTTGACCGGGTTGGCAGGCGCGACAATACCGCTGTGAACCGAGAACGCTTCGGCCGGGCGGCAACCCGCGTCGGCGGAAAAAGCCTCGTGGTGGGGGGCTGCAATGGTGGTCGGGATCGAAAACTCAGACATGACTTGACTGCCTTCGGCGGCTACCCAAGTGCCGGGCCCGGAACTTGAACGTCCGGCCGAGCGAACCGGACCACCAGGAGCGGCGGATCGACGGCTCGAAATGTGAGACGCGGCGACCGGCCGAAAGGTTCGAAAGGATAAATCCGCACTTGGCGGCACTGGATTTCATCGTTGCTAGTATTTCATGGAATCGTCAACGGTGAGTTGTCAGGCAGCGTTGCATTTTGCGCGGTTATTGAGCGGATGATCGGCGGTCCAGGACGGCGTGGGCCGGTACGTCGGCCGGTACTTGACCGATCCCGCGCGGGCTTGACGCTGGCCACCCGCGGCCCGCATAACCACCGTCGTGCCCGGGCGGCCCGGTACAGGGCGGGAGGCGCGGAACGGTCCCGTAGCTCAGCTGGATAGAGCATCGGTTTCCTAAACCGAGGGTCGCAGGTTCGAGCCCTGCCGGGATCACCAGACTTCACAAATCGGCACTAACTTGCAATGAGACCCGCGCGGCCGGCCTGCGCGGGCAGGCGCCGCTTCCAAGGTTCAACCGGCCCGCGAAAGGTGCGACGTGACAAAGCAGCCCGCCATCACAGTGCCGGCCGAGTGGGAGCCGCAGAAGGCCATTTGGACCGCCTGGCCGGCCGATGCCGATCAGTGGAACGGCGACCTCGCAAGCCCGCGGGCCGACGTGGCCGCCCTGGTGCGCGCGCTCGCCGCCGCTGGTAACCGGGTGCTCGTGCTCGTCAACGGCGCGGAGGCCGAGGCAACGGCCGGTGCCGCGCTCGGCGGAGTCGCCGAGCTCGTCCGGGCCGCATACGGCGACATCTGGATGCGCGATACGGGTCCGATTTTCGCGCGCACGCCCGGCGGGCCGGTGGCGCTGCGGTTCCGCACCAACAGTTGGGGCGGCAAGTTCGACCTGCCCGACGACACGACGATCGGCGACGAGATGGCCCGCCTCGCCGGCACGCCGCGGCGCGGCTTCGATTTCGTTCTGGAGGGCGGCGCAGTCGAGCACGACGGGCAGGGAACCGTGCTGACCACCCGTCAGACGCTACTCAACCCGAACCGCAATGGCTGGTCGAAGGGGCAGGCCGAGGCCGCGCTCGTCGAGGCGCTCGGCGCGCGCAAGGTGATCTGGATCGACGAGGGTCTCGCCAACGATCATACCGACGGCCACATCGACAATATCGCCCGCTTTATCGCTCCCGGCCGTGTCGTTTGCCAAGTGGCGGCAGGGGACGACGATCCCAATGCGGCGACGCTCGAAGCCATCGCGGCGACGCTCGCCGCGGCGACCGACGCCGAAGGCCGCCGCCTCGAGGTGATCCGCATTCCGGGTGTCGGCCGCTACCGCAACGCGCTGGGCGAGATCTCGCCGGCGTCGCATATGAATTTCATCATCGCCAATGGCGTCGTCGTCGTGCCGGTCTACGGTACCGCGAGCGAGAGCGCGGCGATTGCCGCCCTGCAGGCGGTGTTCGCCGACCGCAAGGTCATCGGCGTGCCGTCACGCGGTCTGCTCGGAGCTGGCGACGCGGGCGGCGGATCGTTCCACTGCATCACTCAGCAGGAGCCCGCCTGATGCCGCCCCGCACGGTTACGGTTGCAGCGATCCAGACCTCCTACGGCCTGGACATGGAAGCCAACATCGACAAGACGGAAGCTCTGGTGCGCGAGGCGGCCAAGCGGGGCGCTCAGGTGATCCTGCCGTCGGAGCTGTTCCAGGGCATCTACTTCTGCACGGAGCAGAACCCGCGCTGGTTCGAGACGGCCTATCCTGCCAGCGAGCATCCCTGCGTCACGGCGATGCGCAAGCTGGCGAAGAAGCTGAAGGTCGTCATACCCGTCTCGATCTTCGAGAAGGATGGACCGCGCTACTACAACTCTATCGCTATCGCGGACGCCGATGGCGAGGTGCTCGGCATCTATCGCAAGAGCCACATTCCCGACGGTCCCGGATACCAGGAGAAGTACTACTTCCGCCCCGGTGACACCGGTTTCAAGGCATGGCGCACGCGCTACGCAACCATCGGCGTCGGCATCTGCTGGGACCAGTGGTTCCCCGAAGCGGCGCGGGCGATGATGCTGGCAGGCGCGGAGCTGCTGTTCTATCCGACCGCGATCGGCTCGGAGCCCTATGACACCGCGCTCGACACGCATTTGCAGTGGCAGCGGGCGATGCAGGGGCACGCCGTCTCGAACGCGGTGCCCGTCATCGCGGCCAATCGCATCGGCATCGAGGACAACGCCGGCCAGCGCCAGCGGTTCTACGGACACTCGTTCATCAGCGATCACCGGGGGGATCTGGTCGAAAGCTTCGGCGCGGATGACGAGGGCGTTCTGGTTCACACCTTCGATCTCGACGCGATTGCCGCCTATCGCGCCGACTGGGGCTTCTTCCGCGACCGTCGCAGTGATCTCTACGCCAAGAGCATCGTCGATTGATACCCGGGTGCGATCGTCCGAGATCGGGCGCGCAGCGGCCGGTCGAGGGCGTGAATCGCCCCCATGAGCAGGGTCTGCGATCGTTCGAGATCGGGCGTGGTGCTATTCGGCGCGGTGCGGCGCGCGGCTTCCGGACAATACTGTGTCATCAAAAAGCGAAGAGCGGCCGGAGTTAATCCGGCCGCCCGTCATGCCTTCGCGGGGGAAACAGATCACTCGACGCTGACGATCTGCTGGATCATGCTCATCGAGGGCAGTTTGTGCTGCATCCCGATGACGCCGACCGACATGAGCAGCAGCAGGGATGCGGCGAGAGAGGCGCGGCGCAGCCACTTGCGGTCGCTCGTCCGCGGCGTCAACTCGATCACGTTGGACTTGGCATCCGTCTCGACCGTCGGTTCGGACGTCGTGACGGCGGCTTCGTTTTTCGTCGGCTCGGCCTCGACCTTGCTCGCAGCTTCGGCGACCGCCGTCTTGGTTGCGGGCGTTCCACCGAACACGGGCGGCAGGTAGCTCGACGACACGATCAGCGTCGGTGCGGTCGTTTCCTCGACGATCGTCTTTTCGGCAGCGACCGTCTCGATCTTCTCGGCCATTTCCGCTATCGGCGCGAGGGCCGGCAGAGCGATCTCGTCCGTCTTGGCGGCAAGGCAGGCCAACTCACCGCGCTCGACGCGAGCGGCGAAGTGAGTGCGGCGCCCGGTTGCGAGCACGGCAGCCTGTTCGATCCATCCCTCCGAAGCGACCCGGCGGGCATCGAGCGCCAGCTCGGCGATGTCGGCGGCGCGCCAGGCTGCCATGGCGGCGAACGTCATCCCCTTGCCGGTGAGCAGGATTGCCGTGTCGTCGTCCATGCCGCGGATCAGCAGCAGGTTGTCGGCGGCAATCGCGGGAGCCGCGGCAGTCTCGGCGATCATCTCGACGATTTCGGCGGGAGCCTCCGTCGTCTCCTCGATCTCTGCGGTCTGCTCGATTTCGGCGACCTCGGCGATCAGTTCGACGATCTCGGCGGGGGCCTCCGTCGCCTCCTCTGTCTCTTCGGTCTGCCCGATTTCCGCGCCCCCCGCGATCAACTCGCCGACCTCGGCCGGGAGGGCGT
>CALMPK010000062.1 GCA_937873575.1 uncultured Hyphomicrobiaceae bacterium | reverse complement strand
CAAGGTCGATATTCCCCGCGGTTCGCCGATGCTGCCGGGGCCGGTGGCGCTGTTCCGGGATGGTACCTTCGTCGGTAACGGTCAGCTCCCCTTGCTCGCGGGGGGCGAGAAGCACGAGCTCGGCTTCGGCGCCGACGACATGGTGCGGGTCCGCCATTCGGTCGCCGAGGAGAAGCGCGGCGAAACCGGCCTGATCTCCGCCTCGAAGACCGACGAGCGAAATTATCGCCTTTCCGTCAAGAACATGCACGAGCGCTCCATCGACATCTCGGTGCTCGACCAGATCCCGGTTTCTCGCCAGGACGAGATCAAAGTCGAGTGGATCGGCCGGCAGCAGCCGACCGTCCGCGATGTCGAGGAGAGGCGCGGCGTCGTCGCCTGGGACATGAAGCTCGAGGCCGAGGAAGAGAAGGTGATCGAGTTCGGCTATCGGGTGATCTGGCCGGCGGCCAAATCGATCACCTATTCGGGGCGTTAAGGGTCAAGCGCGCGATTGGAGCCCCGGCGCAGAGTGGTGCGATGAAATTGCTCCGGAATTACGCGGTCTGAGTGCCGCCATCCGGTCAAGTTGCGGTCGGTTGAGGGGGATGCGCTGGCCGCCGTCCCCACTGTCGATACCGCTCTGATGCTTGTCGCCGCGCCGCTCTTTCGGTGCCCGAGCACGCCTTTCCGCGGTTGCCGAACGCGGCCCTTCGCGATAAATGCCTCCACGGCTCCGGACGTTTCGTCCGGAGCCGTTCTGCTTTTCGAGGAGCCGATATGGCGAACGTGGTGGTAGTCGGCGCTCAATGGGGCGACGAGGGCAAGGGCAAGATCGTCGATTGGCTGTCGGAGCGCGCCGATGTCGTGGTGCGCTTTCAGGGCGGCCACAATGCTGGCCACACCCTGGTGATCGGCGAGAACACCTACAAGCTGTCGCTGCTACCCTCGGGTGTCGTCCGCCCTGGCAAACTCGGCATCATCGGCAATGGCGTGGTCGTCGATCCGTGGGCGCTGTGCGCCGAGATCGAGCGACTGGGCAAGCAGGGCGTCAGCGTTACCCGCGAGACGCTGCGCATTGCCGAGAACGCGACCCTCATCCTGCCGCTGCATCGCGAACTCGATCAGTTGCGTGAGGAGGCCGCGGGCGCCGGCAAGATCGGCACCACCGGTCGCGGCATCGGCCCGGCCTACGAGGACAAGGTCGGCCGCCGCGCCATCCGCGCGCAGGACCTCAAGAACCTCGAGACGCTCGGTCCCAAGGTGGATCGCATCCTGGTGCATCACAACGCGCTGCGGCGCGGACTGGGCAAGCCCGAGATCGACCGGGCCGGGCTGATGGCCGAACTCGCCGAGATCGCGCCGAAGATCCTGCCGTTCATCGACGTAACGTGGGATCTACTCGATCGCGAGCGCAAGGCCGGCAAGCGCATCCTGTTCGAAGGTGCGCAGGGTGCGCTGCTCGACATCGATCACGGCACGTATCCGTTCGTGACGTCGTCCAACACGGTCGCGGCGCAGGCTGCGACCGGCTCGGGCATGGGGCCGCGTCAGGTCGGCTATGTGCTCGGCATCGCCAAGGCCTACACCACGCGCGTCGGCTCAGGTCCGTTCCCGACCGAGCTGCTCGACGACGTGGGACAAGAGATCGGTAAGCGCGGCCACGAGTTCGGCACCGTGACCGGGCGCGCGCGCCGCTGCGGCTGGTTCGACGCGGTGCTCGTGCGCCAGACGATCAAGGTGACGGGTATCGACGGCATCGCGCTGACCAAGCTCGACGTGCTCGACGGCTTCAAGGAGATCAAGCTCTGCGTTGGCTACAAGCTCGACGGCGAGCGCATCGACCGGCTGCCCGCTGGTCAGAACAGCCAGGAGCGCATCCAGCCGATCTACGAGACCTTCGAGGGCTGGACGCAATCGACGCGCGGCGCGAGGAGCTGGGCGGAGCTGCCGGCGCAGGCGGTGAAGTATGTCCGCCACATCGAAGAGCTGATCGAATGCCGCGTCGATCTGTTGTCGACGAGCCCCGAGCGCGACGACACCATCCTGATGCGCGACCCGTTCACCGACTGATTGGCGGCGCAACTCGTAGGGTCCAGAAGGAGCCTCGGCGAAAGCAATCGTAAAGGCTGTTCTGGTCTAATCGGTTTGGCGGACCGGGCAGCCCGAGGTGCTCGCACGGTTCGACGCGAGCAGCGTCGAGGCATGCCGTACGTTCCAAACGTGCGGCGGGCGATGGGCAGGGAAGGGCGCGTTACGCGCAACCTGCGATGGGGTGCGACGGCAGAGACGTAGAGCGCTCGGCGCTTTCATCGATGCATGAAACGCACACTCTTCGCGCGGGCATCCGTGAGCGACCCACTCGGATCGCTCTCCGCGACGACGGTGGATCACCTGTGCTTCCGCCGGCGTCGATAGGACTGGGACAGGCCAATAGGGATCGAAGGCCTCGCGGACACGACCCCGCGGAGGCAGACCGGGACCGTAGATGATCCATTTCCGTCCCATCCTGATGTCGCTCGGCCTGATGCTCGCCATCGTGTCGTTGACGATGATGCTGCCGGCCTTCGTCGATCTCGCCGACGGCAACGAGGACTGGCGCGCCTTCGCCGGTGCCGCCGCCTTCACCTTCTTCATCGCCGGGCTGCTGGTGCTGCTGAATTACGACGACCGGCCAGCGCAACCGACGGTCAAGGACGCCTTCCTTCTGACGACTCTCAGTTGGACGGCGCTCTGCGCCTTCGCGGCGCTCCCCTTCATCAGTCTCGGTGTCTCCTATACCGACGCCTACTTCGAAACCATGTCGGGGCTGACCACCACCGGATCGACGGTGCTGACCAAGCTCGACGACCTGCCGCGCGGGGTGCTGCTTTGGCGCGCCTTGCTCAACGGCATCGGCGGTATCGGCATCATCGTCATGGCGATCCTCATTCTGCCGTTCCTGCGCGTCGGCGGCATGCAGCTCTTTCACGCCGAGAGCTCCGATCGAAGCGAGAAGATTTTGCCTCGCTCGCTCGAACTCGTCGCGGCTACGGCCGGTGTTTACGTCGCCCTCATCCTCGTTTGCACGCTTGTCTACGCAACACTCGGCATGACGTTCTTCGACGCCATCACCCATTCCCTCGCGACGATCGCAACGGGTGGATTCTCGACGCACGATTCAAGCTTCGGTTTCTTTCAGTCGCCGCCGATCGAATGGGCCGGCACGCTCTTCATGGCGCTCGGTGCGATGCCGTTTCTGGTGCTGTTCCGCGCTGTGCGCGGTGAGCCGGGCGCGCTTTGGTCCGACGAGCAGGTGCGCGGGTTCATCGGCTTTCTCGTCGTCGTCACGTTCATCCTGGCGCTGTGGCTTTCGATCTCGCGCGAGCTCAACTTCATCGACGCCATGCGCATGGCGGCCTTCAACGTCACCTCCGTCGTCACCACCACGGGTTTCGCCAGCACCGATTACACGGCGTGGGGTACGTTCGCGGTCGGCCTATTTCTGTTGTTGACGTTCGTCGGCGGCTGCTCGGGATCGACGGCGGGCGCGATCAAGATCTACCGGCTCCAGGTCGCCGGGCTGCTGACGCGGCGCCATTTCACGCACCTCATCTCGCCGAACCGCATCGTGCCGCTGTCGTACAACGGTCGCCGCCTGCCCGACGACGTGCCGTTCTCCGTCGTCGCGTTCCTGGCGATCTACATGGCGACCGTCGGCATCTTCACGGTCATGCTGTCGGGGATGGGGCTCGACATCGTCACGTCGTTCTCGTCCGCCGCGCAGGCGATCGGAAACGTCGGTCCGGGCCTCGGCGACATCGTCGGACCTGCCGGCAACTTCGCGACGCTGCCGGATGCCGCCAAATGGGTGCTGGCGTTCGCGATGCTACTCGGCCGTCTCGAGCTGTTCACGGTGCTGGTGCTGTTCCGGCCAGAGTTCTGGCGCGGCTGAGCCTTCCGTCGCTTGCGCGGGCATCGGCACTGCGGTTAACGGCCATCAGGCGCGATCGGCCGTCACCACGCCGCGGAACTCGGCCAGTGCCTGGGGCACGAGTTCGAGCGCCAGCAGGCGCCCGGGATTGACGGGGCCGGGCAGCGCGATCCGGCCCGGAGGCACGGGCGCGAAGCCGAAGCGGCCGTAGTACGGCAGGTCCCCGACCAGCAGAACGAGCTTGTTTCCGGCAGCGCGCGCGTCGTCGATGGCGCGGGCGATGAGGGCGCGGCCATATCCCTTGCCGGCGACGGCTGGATCGATCGCAACGGGCCCGAGCAGCAGCGCGCCGGATTTGCCCCCGATACTGATTTCAGTAAACCGCAACACCGCCACGAGCTGTTTGCCAAGCATGGCGGCGCGGCAATGCGGCGTGACAGCG